>NZ_DIJR01000005.1:0-451814 GCF_002421245.1 Sphingobacterium sp. UBA5639 | reverse complement strand
CCCAAGAAGTCTGCTTGGTCCCTTTCGGGGCTCAGCAATATTAAAAATCACTATTTCCATTGATTTTTTTACAGAGCTAATTTAATAGCTTTGTTAGGCACATTAAATAGCACAACGGATGAAAAATTTTGTTTTACTTCTTCTAACCTTTTTATGTATTCCTGCTCATGCCCAAGATAAATTAGCCTCAACAGATTTGGCGTATCCTGATTTAATTCCGACACTAATGCAGAACAGCTTATATGGCTACTCTGACAAATCGCTAAACATTAAGATAAAAGCGCTTTTTGAAAAGGCAGAATTATTCGAGGCTGATTACAATTTCCAACTTTTCCATGTGAATAATGCCGAGATCATTAAATATGGAACAGCAGACTATGCCTGGGTTCTATTCAATGGTGAGCGATACCGCATCGATAAAAAGGGTACACGAGTATATAAATACAATCCAACCGATTTTAAAACAGGTGAAACAACCATTTATCTGTACAAAAATTCAACTGTTTATTATAGCGACAACATAGATCAAAACACACTCTTTCAACACATCAGAGACAACCGGAACGGAAAACAACTATTTCCGGACGAGCAATCCATTCAGGAATTTCGAACAAAAAACAAGGAGTTGATTGAAGAAGGTGTTAAATTGGTTTTTCAGCCCAAACGAAAAGAAATACCCTACATAGATTTTACCAGTGAACACACTTTACTGAAGGGAATAAAAAATAGCGAAACCAATCAGATCGTTGTTAAAGCAAAGTATGCGAATATCGAGGAACTTTATAATAATCCACTACGTGAACAGCAGTATCCGCTATTTATTGGCTATCGCGGTGACCTCGATAAGGAAATCTATGTCGGCTTAAATGGAACAGAGTATTACATCAAAGACTAGTGTAAAAATCATTAATTTCCAAGTTACAGTCCGTAAAGACACTATTGCAGCTGTCATTTCACTAACTTTGTTAATAAGACAGACCAGCATGTACAAAAACAATTGCCCCAGATGATAGAAAAACTACTCTTCGAAATGAATACTTATGCTGCGCTCAGTGCAGAAACAACAGACATTTTGAAAACTATCTTTCAGGTGAAGCAGTTCAAAAAAAATGAACATATTCTACGTGCTGGAGAATATGCCAAGTACTATTATTTTATCTGCAAAGGATTATTAGGCTATTATAAATTAGACGCTGATGGTAATACCATCTATAAAATGTTTTTTGAAGAAAATAGCTTTTGTGCTTCCACCGCCGCCATCATCACAGAAACACCGAGCGCGTTCAACATCGTTGCACTCGAAGATGTTGAGTTGATTCAGTATTCTGCCAAGGCTTTCCGTGAGCTTGTCCGGACAAAGCATGATTTAGCACTCTTTCAGATAGCCTACCTGGAAAAGAATTGGGTGGTCAAAAAAGAACCACTTGAAATCGAGCTGAAATGGGAATCTGCGAAGGAACGTTACCTTGAACTTCATCAGAACCAAGTGCTTTTCAAATGCCTCAAACAGCATCATATCGCCTCCTATCTTGGTGTAACTCCCACGCAATTAAGCCGCATCCGTAAGGAATTAAAAGAATAATTCCATCAACATCTGTATACGTTTTTAAAGATTATACTCTTGAATTTTGCCTTATAAAGATAAAATTTTAAGCTATGAAAACAGTATACACCCTCCTATTTTCTGCCCTTAGCCTACCACTGGCGGCACAAAAAGTCGTTAAGACAAAAATCCATAGTGCCAAAATGGACAAAAACATTGAAACCATTATAATTACGCCCGACATGAAAGACGGGATCAATTATAAAACAGTTTATATTCTCCATGGTTATAGCGGCACCCCCACCCGTACAGTGCAAGAAGACATTCCCGACTTAATCCAAAAAGCAAAAACTTTTCAGACTATTTACGTGCTACCAGATGGAGATTTCAATTCTTGGTACGTAGATAGCCCCATCGATCCACATTCACAGTACAGCACCTTTATCGGAAATGAGCTAGTCAATTACATCGATCATCACTACCCGACGCAACAAAACCGAAATGCGCGCGGAATACTGGGCTGGAGCATGGGTGGCTACGGAGCATTGCACATCGGCATAGCCTACCCACAAACATTTTCGATCGTCGGAAGTTCATGCGGCGCACTTGATTTTGACCGCTTCGGACAGGCCTACCAGCAATATCAGGTAGACAAGGTATTGGGCGATTTCAAAAATCTGAACGATGTAGACCGCATCTACAGCAACGAAGATAAAATGAAGCACAATAAACAACGCTATATCCTCGATTGTGGAACTGAAGACCTGCAAATGCTGGAAATGAACCGTACATTCCACAAGCATCTGACCAACAAAAACATCGAGCATCTTTACATCGAATCAAAAGGCGGACACGATACTGCTTATTGGAGCAAATCACTATCACAACAGTTGGCTTTATTTCAAAACTACTTTCAACATGAAGGATTATAGATCGACACTCTATGTTGCTGCAGGCGCTTGCAGCTATGGACTACTCGCAACAATTGTGAAATATGCAAACCACTTAGGGATACACACAAGTCTGTTGACTTTTCTGCAGTTTATGTTTGGTTTTCTCTTTTTGCTGGCCTTTAATCTGTTGTCAAAACGTCACACAAAAGAACATAACATCATCAAATTTTCATCAAAAATTAAACTGATGGTCTGGGGCATTTCCCTTGGTCTAACAACAACACTTTACTATCTCTCCATCCAATATATTCCCGTATCCGTTGGGATTATCCTGCTGATGCAGTCTATTTGGATAAGTTTAGTGGCAGAAGCAGTGCTACTGAAAAAGCTCCCATCAAAAGGTAAACTAGCAGGAGTGATTATTGTTTTGCTCGGCACGACCTTAGCAACCAATTTATTCCAAAACAATAATGCGCTTGATTACAGAGGAATAATACTGGGTTTCGGAGCGGGAATAAGTTATGCGCTGGCAATTTATGCTTCAAGCACAGTGGAGAAAGAGTTACCGAGTTCGGTACGAAGCCAATTCTTGGTTTTAGGCGGACTGCTGCTCATCGTAGCATTTTGGAACATGGATATTATTCGGTATATACAACCTAACGCATTACCCTGGGGATTATTGATTGCCATTTTTGGAACGATTCTTCCACCCTTACTATTTACAAAGGGAATCCCGAAAACTGGAATAGCGATGGGAAATATTATTTCAAGTCTGGAAATCCCCGTTTCAACCTTATCTGCCATGTTGGTTCTGCAGGAAGTTGTTTCAGGGTTCCAATGGTTTGGCATACTCCTGATTTTAATGGCTGTCATCATAATTAATGTTGGTAAGTCGTAATAGCCAGCCAACGACTAAATCTATTATATTGCCATAAGATCAGCCCCCAAACCGGAACTATGGTTGCAGCCATGTGGAGCATTTCAAATATATTGGATGCTCCACCAGTTTGGATCAGAAAGGACGAAAACAATAGGCTAATAGCAGCGGGCAATAAAACAAAGGAAAGTGCCCGTGCAAGCCTACTGCTTCTGAATTGCTTATTTAAATTTAGAAAAATAGATATCGTACCAATCGCAATACAGAGTGCTACGAATGAAAGCAACGATTCTGTAAAAAAGGGCATGTAGCAACGTGCTCTTTTTGCAGCCTCATTATTTGCCTGAAGTATGGCTGTAAGGACAAAGGTCGTCGATACACTAAACCCTATAATTCGCAGAAAAATAAAACTTAGCTTTCTTTTCATCGGCACAATATTTTAAAATAAACAAAACCGCGAATAGGCCTGAACTTCTCGTCCCCTCCTATTTTCCCTTAATAAATTTCGACCAGGCCCCTTCCGAGCGCCTCAATTCCAAAACCGAATTCAAGGCTGACTTCTCACATAGCATAACTGCTAAACCCGCGTAACCTTTAAACGACAAGAATCTTTTTAAAGATGCAAATTAATCCTTGAAAGATAAATGCCAAAGCACTATTGGACGTGGTCCTGACGATATTGGACGGATGGAGCTTAATGTTTATCGGCATGCTACACCTGAATATTTTTTCATTTTTTTACTAAGGTTTATCCTTCCTGTTACGTATCTATCTAAAATTATACACCATGAGATTGACTGATGATATCAAACAACTAATCATAAAGTACATCGGCGACAACTTAACGTCGGATGAAAAGACCGATTTAAAGCTATGGTTGGACGAATCAGCAGAACACCGTATTTTTTTTGAAGACCTTTTAGATCGCGATGATTTTATCAACGATTTAAATCAATGGAGCCTACTCCAGGCCTCAGATACGATGAATTGGAACGAAAGGTTAAAGACAAAGACCCTAGAAACCATTCGAACCTCCGCCATTAAACCATCTCCTATAAGAAACCTAAAGCGTTTGCTACCCTACGCTGCAGCTTTAATAAGCCTAATTTTAGGTGGTCTGATGTATTTCATAGTGGTAAAAAAACAGGCTACACCGATCAGCTATCGAATGGTCTTAAATGATGTAGAAGCACAGAACAACAACGCTGAAATACGACTTTCGAATGGCAAAGTACTTCAGGTATCGAGTCAGAAAGGAGCCCTGGTTTCAGGGGATAAATTGACCTACGAAGACGGTACTGTTCTACAAAACGAATCTTTAAAAGAAGATCTGATGGCCACAGTTAATACCCCCGCCGGCACAATGCTGAAACTCCAATTGGAAGATGGCTCGGAAATTACACTCAATGCGAAAACAACACTCAAATACCCGCTTCATTTTGCAAAAAACAAACGTGTTGTTGAAGTTGACGGTGAAGCCTATTTCAAAATTGCAAAAAATAAAAAGGTTCCATTTCAGGTCGTTTCCAATGGACAGCTCATCGAAGTCACCGGTACCGAATTCAACGTAAACACCTATTCGAAATCCCAGAGTAGTACAACGCTTGTGGAGGGAAGCATCAATCTATCCGCGCAAGGGCAAACGTTACAGCTCACACCCAACCAACAAGCGCTCTTAGCTTCGGGTCAACTATCCAAAAAAGTGGTCGATCCCGCTAACTACATCGCATGGCTCGACAATAAATTCTATTTTAATGAAACGGACCTTCATACTGCCCTACAATTGATCGGTCAATGGTATGACCTGCAAATCATCTACACGCAACCGATAAAAGAAACACTATTATATGGCGAAATTCAACGTACGAAAAGTCTATCGGCAGTCCTAAAAATTTTGGAACGTAGCCATATTAAATTTGAATTGATTCAAGAAAATGGCATCCGTAAACTCTTTGTTTCAAACTAACCAATTATCCATGAAATAACCCAAAAACAACAATTATGAGAAAACCAACCTAAGGAGACAAAACGAGATACTAAAAAAAGCCGACCAATGCTACGAACATTAATCGGCCATAATAGCGATCTCCATTTTTGACCGATTTACCCAATCAGTTTAACAATAGATTATATCCCTAATTCAACAAATTTATGAATTTTAAATTTCTTGTTCATAGAAATCGAATTGCTGTGAACATTCCCAAGCAATGGAAGACCAAAAGGAAGCTGAGCGCATTTTTTACTCTTGCATGTGTTGTTAAGCTGTCTGCAGCCAGCTACGCACAATCAATCACGATTAACGCCAAAAAAATGTCATTGGTGCAGGTACTACGTACCATCCAAAAACAGAGTGGCGTCCCCTTTCTATTGAATGGTAAAGAACTTGCTGAACTAAAAATTGAGGCGCAGGTTCGCAATATGCCTTTAGAAAAAGCTGTACCGATCCTTTTAAAAGGCCAACCTGTGGATTGGAGTTTTCAGGATAATATGCTTGTCGTAACGAAGTTAAAAACAAACCACCTAACGTATGACCTTCCAAGCAATTACGTCTTAGTGCAACAAAACCACACCATCAAGGGAAATGTTCACGATAGCAAAGGAACCGCGCTCCAAGGTGCAACAATTATGATAAAAGGTTCGACAAAAGCAACTACTACAGATGCAAGTGGTAACTTTCAGATTGAAGCAAATAATAACGCCGTACTTGTCATTAAAATGATCGGCTACCAAACCAAGGAAATCCCGTTGGCCAACCAGCCCTACCTCAATATTGAACTTAGCCAGCATATAGACGCATTGGAGGAAGTCGTCGTCGTAGGCTACGGTACGACAAAAAAGAAAGAACTAATCGGTTCGGTTTCCCAAGTTGATGGGAAACAACTCGCCAAACGCTCCGTTCCCCAGCTTGCTCAGGCCCTCACAGGTCAAATGCCGGGCGTGACCGTCATACAGCGATCTGGCCAACCCGGGGCAGCAAACAATACGATACAGATTCGTGGTGTGGGATCATTCGGCGCCAGTACCGACGCACTTATTTTAGTTGATGGTATCCCCACCAATTCCTTTAATGATATTGACCCAAATGATGTTGCCTCGATATCGGTATTGAAAGACGCCTCCTCAGCAGCCATATATGGAGCTAGAGCCGCAAACGGCGTTATTCTGGTAACAACAAAAACAGGCGCAGCTGGCGGAAAATTAACGGTCAATTACAATGGTTATTATGGGATCCAAAAGCCAACAGCATTCCCCGAATTTGTCAACTCTTGGGAGTACGCTTCCTTACTCAACGAAACCACAAGTGGTGGCGGTGGTTATACGGCCGAAGAAATCCAAAAATTTAAGGATGGCTCAGATCCTGACAATTATCCCAATGCCAATTATATGGCAAGCTCATTTAAGTCGCAAGCAACACAAACAGGCCACAATTTAAATATATCCAATACCACAGATAAAATACAATACACCTTATCTGCTGGTTTTTTGAATCAAAAAGGTATTGTCATCAAAAACAATTTTGACAAATACAATGTCCGCCTCAATCTCATATCAAACCTCAATGACAAGCTCAAATTAACGACGCGGGTAGCAGCAATTCAGACCGAAACAGACGAACCGGCAGCACCGGCAACGCTCGACTTCTCCCGCATGACGGATATCATTTCTCAGGTGATTCGCTATCCCGCCATATACCCTATTCGGTTGAGCAACGGTGACTGGGGCGCAGGAAATAACCTGAAATGGACACCCGTATCTTTCCTGGAGAGCGAATCCTTCTACAAAGAAAAAGTATCCAATATCTCGGGAAACGCAAGGCTCGATTGGAAACCGATTTCAGATCTGACCTTATCCGCTATTGGCGGGTATACGCAGACGAATGGCCGTACAAAACTTTTCAGAGCTTCGCAACGGATCAACAATTCCATAATTCTGGGCCCCTCAAATCTGAACCAAAGTGCGCCCTACGACACTTACAAAACTTTTCAAGCTTTAGCAGACTACACGAAGACTTTCGGGTCGCATAACCTGAAAATATTAGGTGGTTATTCTTTCGAAAAAGGCTACAGCGAAGGTTTAAGCGCTTACCGCCAGAATTTTCCCAGCAATGATCTTACCGAGTTAAATGTAGGTTCACCAGATGGGCAACAGAACGCTGGGACAGCCTCAGAGTGGGCATTAGAATCATTATTTGCACGCGTACAATATAATTATGCCAAGAAATACCTTGTCGAGGGTGTTGTTCGATACGATGGGTCATCCCGTTTTCCAACCGATAAAAAATATGCTACCTTCCCTTCGATTGCAATAGGTTGGTTGCTGAGTGAAGAATCGTTTATAAAGGACCATTATAGTTGGATCGACGAATTGAAAATCAAAGGATCTTATGGGGTACTTGGAAACCAAAATATCGGAAATTACCCGTATCAAAATATTTTAAATACCGGATATAACTACCCCTTTGGTAATGCAATATCTCCAGGCTTAGCTCGAACCACCATTGTTGACCCTACCCTACGCTGGGAATCGACCCGAACGGCAGATGCGGGCATGGAAGTGGCTTTATTTAAAAATTTATTGACATTCAGTAGCACCTATTATAACCGATATACTTACGATATTTTGGTGAGCCCAGATTCTAGTGTTTCGAATGTGCTAGGTTTTGACGTCGGCCTACAAAATTCTGGAAAACTACGAAACACAGGATGGGAATTTACGTTAGGGCATCAAAAAAAATTAAATGATTTTTCTTACAATGTAAATCTAAACTTCTCTACGGTCAAAAATAGGGTCGTCGATTTGGGTGTCGGCAATATCAATCAACCTAATGGCTTAGTGGGAAATGGTTCAACCCTATTTATCGGTTACCCCATCCAATCCTACTACGGCTACCAGGCCGATGGCTTATTTATCGATGCTGCTGATATCGCAAGCTATGCCAATCAAACCAGCATCAACCCAAAACCGCAACCAGGCGATATCCGATACAAGGACATCAGTGGCCCCGACGGTGTCCCTGATGGAAAAGTAGACGCTACGTACGACCGAACTGTGATTGGATCACGTATCCCCAAATACACCTACGGGATGAATATCGGGATGAGCTACAAAGGGTTTGACTTAGGAATACTTCTTCAAGGTGTAAGCGGTGTTAAAGGCTTATTGGACAATTATGCTGGATTTGCGTTGACACAAAACGGCAATATCCAACGCTGGCAAGCTGACGGCAGATGGACAGCCGCCAATCCCGATAGAAATGCCATTTATCCAAGAATTGAACAATTGCCGAATACCGGCACACCCAATACCCTGCTATCAGACTATTGGTTACTGGATGCGAGCTACCTACGACTCAAGAACATCCAATTGGGCTATACCATCCCTAAGCACATCCTTACCAAATGGAAATTGTCGGGTTTAAGGGTTTACGCAAATGCCGAAAACCTATTTACCAAAAGCAACTATAGAAAAGGCTGGGATCCCGAAATCAATTCAAGCGGTGCCTACTACCCTATTATGCGCAATTTTACATTTGGGGTTAACCTAAGTTTCTAACCGATCGATAAAACACCATGATACACATTACATACAAACCTATAAAATTGGCCTTATGCATTCTTTTTGCATCAAGCCTGAGCATCAGTTGCAAAAAGCAACTGGAAACCAATCCATTGGATAAATTTGCCAACGAAACCTTTTGGACAAATGAAACCAATGCAAAATTGGCCTTGACCGGTCTATATAAAGGTGAAATCCAAATGAACTCCCTCGCCGAATTCAGCCCTACAGATTGGTGGTCCTATAATGGCCTGCTTTACCTGGAGTTTGCTTCGGATAATGCCTACGATAGACGTGGTGATAATTCGGTTTTCAATAAACTATCCGATGGTACACTAACGAACAATAATAGTGTTCTTGGAAATTACTGGACACTTTCCTACAAAAGAATTGCCCGTGCTAATTTTTTTCTTGAAAATATTGATAAGGCCCCTATTTCAGCTGAACTACTCGCTCGTTTCAAGGCAGAAGCGCGGTTTATTCGTGCTTGCCAATATTTCTACCTATCCCAGTATTGGGGTGACGCTCCCTTGGTGACCAAAACCTTAACACCCAATGAGGCGAATCAGGTATCCAAAGCAAAAAAACAGGAATTGGTTACTTTTGTTGAACGTGAATTACAGGAAGCGGCAAACGACCTACCGAGCTACGGCAAATTGACGACCGCAGAACGGGGCCGTGCAAGCAAACAGGCAGCCCTCGCTTTCCTGGGACGCATCCAACTGGCCGAAAAATCTTACGCCGATGCTATCAAAAGTTATGAGCAGATCATCAATGCCAATGAAAATAGCATTGATCCCAACTATTCAGGCTTATTTAATGGAACCAACGAAACGAGCAAAGAGATTATTTTTGCCACGCAGTATCTTGTTGATCTCGCTGGAAACGGTATGTTCCAACACAATTTTCCCGCAGTCGCCGGGGGTTGGCATCTCCATTGCCCGCTTGGTAGCCTTGTAGAAAGCTATGGTTTCACCGATGGAACGGCATTTTCGTACGATGATGCGCGATATAATGCGCAAGACATCAGCAAAAACCGGGATCCGCGTTTAGCCTTCACGGTGATAACAAATGGAGACCGCTTTAAAAATTTAAAATACACCTCACATCCAGATTCCACATTGTCTATCGATCAATTGACAACAACAAAACAGGCAACACGCACGGGCTACGGATTGCGCAAGTTCAACGACGAAGGCTTTAGTGGAAACTTACAAAACTCTGGAGCCGATGTTCCTATTATACGCTACGCCGAAGTCCTCCTGAGTTACCTTGAAGCCAAACTCGAAAATGGCGATCCCATCACAAGTGAGCTATTGGACAAAACCATCAACGCTGTCAGAAAAAGAAGCAGCGTTAATATGCCAGCCATTAACGTCCAAAGCAGTACCGCGTTGCGTTCGACCTTACGTAACGAAAGACGTGTCGAACTTGCACTGGAAGGACTCCGTTATTGGGATTTATTACGTTGGGGTATCGCAAAAGATGTACTAAAGGGCGATTTCTATGGGGCATCATTCCCAGGTGCGAAAAATCTCCGCATAAAAGCAGGTGGAAACAAAGATCCTTATAGCCGATGGTACGTAACCAGTAAGGCCTTCCGAGCTGGCCAAGATGAACATTGGCCAATTCCACAGAATGAAATTAATATCAATCCAAATTTAAAATAGTACCTTGGGTATCGTCAATTGTCAAACGATACCCTTTAAACAAAATTCAACGTATATGAAGAAGCCACTATCTCTAGCGTTATTACTCTCCGCGAGCCTTTTTGTTACGCTACCCACCGTTAGTTTTGCCCAAAAGGCAAGTAAACCGAATGTCATCTATATTTATGCGGATGATCTTGGTTTCGGTGATTTAAGTAGCTATGGTGCCAAACAAATCGAGACACCCAACCTGGATAAGCTCGCCCGGAACGGCGTCCGATTTACCAATGCACATAGTACATCGGCAACTTGCACCCCTTCCCGTTTTGCATTGATGACCGGGACGTATCCATGGCGCCAGGAAGGGACAGGCATTCTGCCCGGCGATGCCAAACTAATCGTTCCTACGGATAAAATTACATTACCCAAGGTATTTAAACATGCCGGCTATGCTACTGCCATTGTTGGAAAATGGCATATGGGACTCGGAAATTAGGTCCAAAAAGACTGGAATGCCCCCATTAAACCCGGGCCTAATGATGTAGGCTTTGACTATTCATTCATTTTTCCTGCAACAGCAGATCGCGTCCCAATAGTGTTTCTTGAAAATGATCAAGTTGTGGCTGCTGAAGCCAATGATCCAATTCTGGTGGACTATGAAAAGAAAATTGGGAACGACCCTACGGGCAAAGAACACCCCGAACTGCTCAAAATGCATTCTTCACCGGGTCAGGGCCACAATCAGACTATCGTCAACGGTATCGGAAGAATCGGCTACATGAGCGGCGGAACACGTGCCAGGTGGGTGGATGAAGAAGTTTCCACAACATTTCTCCACAAAGCCCAGGACTTTATTTCCCAACATCAAAACAAACCGTTCTTTCTCTATTTCTGCTTGACAGAACCACATGTCCCACGTATGCCCGCAACACAATTTAAAGGGAAAAGCAAACTCGGCTACCGCGGCGATGCTATTCTGCAATTGGATTGGACCGTCGGACAAATTCAACAGCAGTTGCAGCTCTTGGGACTTGACAAAAACGCGATTATAATTTTCAGTAGCGACAACGGGCCCGTTCTCGACGACGGCTATATGGATGGAGCTGTGGCCCAACAAAATGGCCATCTACCCGCAGGCCCACTACGCGGTGGCAAATATAGCATCTTCGAAGGCGGAACGCGCGTGCCCTTTATCGTGAGCGGCAAAGGTGTTGCACAGGGAAAAGTTTCCAATGCTTTGATCAGCCAAATAGATCTGTTGGCAACAAGTGCCCAATTATTGGATGTTCCACTAAAAGCAGATGAAGCAAAAGACAGCGCCCCACTCTTGAAAACCTTAACCGGTCAAGATAATAAGGGACGTAGCAGTATGGTACAGCATGCGCAGACACTGGCTATCGTAAAGGACGAATGGAAATATATTGCACCCAGCAAAGGTGCCCCCTACATGAAACTAACTGATACTGAAACAGGAAGTCTTCCGGAAGATCAGTTATACGATCTCAAAAATGATATCGGCGAAAAGAATAATGTGGCTTCAAAATATCCAGAAAAGGTCGCTGAACTCAAGCAGTTATTGGAAGGAGAACGTAAAAAATGAAAATAAAAGCTGGACTCGCCCTCATCCTCCTCGGATGGGGGACTCTTTTTGCACAACAAAAGAAAAAGCAACAAAAATTGCCCAATATTATATTTTTTTATGCGGACGATTTAGGTTATGCCGAAACGGAGCCCTATGGACAGCGATTGATCAAAACACCCCATATCCAACAGCTGGCACGTGAAGGTCTACGTTTTATAAACCACTATACAAGTACGCCTGTCTGTGCCCCCGCCCGCTGCATGTTATTGACGGGCAAGCATGGTGGCCAATCCTATATTCGCGGAAATTATGAATTGGGCGGTTTTGCAGATAGTCTCGAAGCTGGCCAGATGCCACTTCCTGAAGGAACGTATACCATGGCTCACCTATTTAAAAAAGCCGGCTATCAGACCGCAGCCATTGGAAAGTGGGGACTTGGGATGAATAATTCCACCGGAAGCCCCAACAAACAGGGATTTGATTATTTTTTTGGCTACCTGGACCAAAAACAGGCCCACAATTACTACCCAACTCATCTTTGGGAAAATGAAACAAAATATCCCCTTCAAAACAAGGAAAAATTTGTACATACTCCTTTAGATTCCAGTAAGGCCACGGCAGAGGACTTCAAGCAGTTTGACGGTAAGGAATATGCACCTGAACTAATGACAGCGAAAGCGCTGGCTTTTATCGACAAAAACCGAAGTAAACCTTTTTTCTTATACCTTCCTTATACTTTGCCGCACTTATCACTACAAGTTCCCCAGGAATATGTGGATAAATATAAGGACCTCTTCCAGGACAAACCGTATTACGGACAGGACGGCTATACCGCTACCCCCTATCCAAGAGCGACCTATGCGGGTATGATCACCTATCTGGATGACCAAGTCGGTACGATTATGAAACATATCAAATCATTGGGAATAGATGACAATACCATTATTCTGTTTTCCAGTGACAACGGAACTGGTTTTAATGGGGGCATAGATTATCGCTTTTTCCGCAGTGTCGATTCGCTTAGGGGATTAAAAATGGATGTTTTTGAAGGTGGTATCAAAGTTCCGTTAATTGTCAGGTGGCCAAACCATATCAAAGCCAATGCTGAAACGGACCTTATCTCGGCCCAATATGACCTCATGGCAACCTTCGCACAGCTGGTTCAACAAAGCCCCGGACACAGCAATGGGCTCTCCCTCCTTCCAACCTGGCTGGGTCAGAAGAATCAACAGAAACATCAATACCTCTATTTCGAATATCCAGAAAAGGGCGGCCAGCTCGCCATACGCGAAGGACGTTGGAAGGCCGTCAAACTCGATCTGAAGAAAAACCCCAAAGCAAAATGGCAATTGTTTGATTTAACGACAGACCCTTGGGAAGAAAATGATTTAGCTGCACAATACCCACAAATGCTGCGACATTTTGATGAAATTGTTCAGCATGAACACCGACCTGCCCATATTCAGGAATGGGAAATTGTAGCGAATAAGATGATTAAAAAATAAATCGATTTCTTTCTTCATTTTTTTATCTTAAAAAACTTGGGTTGTCCGGATTGAATCATGACAACCCAAGTTTTTTATGTAATTTAGCACAGCAATCCACAGCTGGAGTCTAATGTGAATGTACCTATTGAATGACGTATCGACCATAGAGGAGTACAACATATTCCCAAGTCCAACGTAAAAGGATCAATAACCAAGTATGCGGCAAATAGAATCATACATCAATACACTAAAAGAAGGTGATGAAATGGCTTTATGCTTTTTTATGGATCATTTTGGTCATTCGTTACGCTATTTTGCCTTTTCCTACCTCCGCAACAAAACCGACGCCGAAGAAATTGTCTCCGATGTTTTTGTTAAGTTATGGAATAATCGACAAAAGGTAGAGAATTATGAAAGCCTGAAAGCCTTTCTTTTTATCGCTACTAAAAATGCCTGTATCGATATGCAAAGAACGACGCAATTCAAAATACGGAAAGAGGAGCTCGATATTCTTCAGCATATGTCGGTTCCGGAAGACGATGTACTCAAGAAAATATTCCGGACAGAACTCACCGAATTGCTGCTTGCTGAAATAAATTTGCTCCCCAGACAGCAGGCTCAGATCTTCAAGCTCAGCTTTTTGGACGGCTTGAATACCGAAGAAATTTGTGAAACATTAAACACAACCGCATCGACCGTCTATTATGCAAGGTCTAAGGCATTATACGCATTAAAAGAAAGGTTCAAATCTAAAAAATTTGAATACCTCAGTGTTCTTATGCTATCTGTATGGTATGCCTTCAAAGGATAATTAACTCCCTTCAATTTCCCGCATCCGACCCCTAGATAGACCAATAGGCTATTCACACAGCATCCCCCCTAAGGTTAACCACCTTCAGGCAATACTTCCCGTCCAACGTTGGAACGGTTTAAAAAATACAAACAACTGTTTATCAGTAAACTAAGAAAGCAATAATTTTAAAAAACTAGAAACAAAAAAAAGCTTAGCATTCGGTCGGGCGACCTGCTAAGCTTTTATAAATACCTCTTTGTAAGAGGCAATCAACCTAAACCTAGGACAAAGATAGTGCTTCAAATGATATAAACAAAAATTTTGTTATATTTTTTTTCAACTCCCATAAATTTGTTTTAGCATAGCAATCACAAAAGGAATAGTAAGTGTACAATGTACACTACAATCTTTTTGCATTTTTCAACAAGCTTTTTTTTTGGTAGCTTCGCTCAGCGCCTCCCAACCACAGTATTTAACTCGTGCATTATTTAAATTTACTATGTAATAAGGGAGCACTCCTTTGCTTCGTTTTATCAAGCACTCTTATTCTTTACAGGTTCAATTGGATGCATAAACAGGGTCCGAAATGATGGATTGCCCTTTTTAAAGATCCTTTTAACAATCGCTATAACGATCCTGCTAGTTTGAACATCAAGTCCAGTTTCAACTAGCATACGCCTGACTTATCGCGACAGTATTTGTGCGACCTTAACAATCATATTTCATTTTTTTATTTAGTAACTTTGGAAACAATCAAAAATAAAATAACATGTTTACTGGAATCATAGAAACCTTAGGAAAAATAGAAAATATCGAACAGGAGAAAAGTAATATCCATTTTTACGTCAGTTCTGCTATTTCCAATGAACTTAAAATAGACCAAAGCGTTAGTCATAATGGCGTTTGTCTTACTGTAGTAGGATTAAACAATGATCTCCATAAAGTGACAGCAATTGACGAAACCCTACAGAAGACAAATCTGGCTCAGTTAAAGGTGGGCGATCTGATCAATCTGGAACGCTGTACTTTGGCAGGCGGAAGATTTGATGGACATATCGTTCAGGGACATGTAGATCAGACTGCGCGTTGTATCCAAAAGAAAGATGAAAATGGTAGTTTTATTTTCACCTTTCAATATGATGTTTTCAAACAAAATATCACCGTAGAAAAAGGATCCATTACCGTAAATGGTATCAGCTTGACAGTAGTCGATTCTAAAGACGATCAGTTCTCCGTTGCCATCATTCCATATACGTTAGAGCATACCAACTTGCAGCAGGTTGAAGTGGGGAGCACAGTCAACTTGGAGTTTGATATCATCGGGAAATATGTCACGAAGATAATGGCTTTGCGCGCTTAAAAAATTCACTGTTCTTCCTTGGGTTTAAAGGTAATCCAAGGAAGTTCATCCTTACACGCTTTATTCGGGTCCTAACTGTCTAATTGATTTATTCCAAATAGTGCCCCTGACGGATCAGTAATGCGCGATATTTATTGAATACACTCGATTTGGAAACAAAGCCCATATATTTATTTTCGTCCCCTAAAACCGGAAGTATCCACGTATCGTCCTTATTCATTTTAGCCATCACGATTTCCATGTTTTCGTTGATCCCAACGGTATCATTTGGCTTCTGCGCTAATTTCTCAAAGGTGGTATCTCCCCCATCCACTTCGCCCAATAAGACTGAAAATAGAAACTCACTATAAAGAAGTCCCATAAATTTGCCCTCATAATCAACCACGGGAAAGATATTGCGTTTACTATGGATGATGTCTGTTTGTCGACCTTTTGGTGTTTCGTCAGGGCGTAAGATCACAAAATTAGTTTCCAATACATATTTAATCCGCATCATACTTAACACGGATCGATCCTTATCTTCATAAGAAATCAGATCGCCAGACTCGGCCAATACCTTGGTGTAAATGGAATGCTTTAGCACGGCTCGATTAATCAAATAAGAAATGGAACAAACCAACATCAATGGAACCATTAACGTATAACCTCCGGTCACTTCAGCAATCAAAAATATGCCCGTCAACGGCGCATGCATAATGCCGCTCAACGCACCGGCCATCCCCGCTACCACAAAATTTGGCACATTTAACTCGGCTATTCCGGTTAAGTTTACACCATACGAAAATGCAAATCCTAATAATCCGCCCATGACTAAACTTGGTCCAAATACACCACCATTTCCACCGCCATTTAAAGTAAATAATGCGGCAAGGGACTTTCCAAATAAAGTCAATATCGTATAACCCAGGACGACTAATCCCATATCTTTATAGTCTGAAAACAAACTGTTCTTAACAATCGAGTTAAACTGACCATTCAGAATCTGCTGAATGGTAATATAGCCCTCGCCATACAGTGCCGGGAATACAAAAATCATCAGACCTAAAGCAATTCCACTGACCCAGACTTTATTATAGGGATTCTTAATCTTAGAAAACCATTTACCCACACTTCTGGAAACACGTGCAAAGTAAATCGTATAAAGCCCAATCAACACGGCCAACAAGAGGTAAAATATTAAGGCCGAAACCTGCCAGTCGGAATTGAATGTGCTGAATAAGGGTTCATTATAAAGCACACGAGAGACAACAGAAGCTAATGCTGATGAGATCAGCAAAGGAATGAACACGGGAATTGAAAATTCTGGAAGCAAAATCTCGATGGCAAAGATCATTCCGGCCAAAGGGCTGTTGAATGCACCCGAAATTCCTGCTGCTGCACCGCAAGCCAATAACATGGTAACTTCCTTATACTGCAGTCCAAAAAAACGGGCGATATTAGAACCGATAGAAGATCCGCCCAAAGCAACTGGTGCTTCCAAACCACAGGAACCGCCAAAGCCAACGGTTATAGCTGAGGTCACTACCTGAGAATAAATATTACTGGGATCCAATCGGCTGCCTTTCCGACTGATGGCATAGATAATGGGTGTAATCCCATGTTCCATCTTCTTCCCTTTCAGAAATTTGCGAACAAAAAACACGCTGAGCAATATTCCGATCAATGGAAAAATTAAGTAAACTGAGTATTTTACTTTCCAGTCGATATCATCTTGTATAGTCGTTGCAATAAAATGGGTTAATCTTTTCAGTACAGATGCCATAATACCACCGACAATTCCAACCAAAAATGCGAGTATAATGATAAAGTTCCGATTCGAAACTTTCTTCATCCGCCATTGATTGATCTGGTCTATTTTTTTAAAAAAACGTCTTTTGAGGTTTCCCATATCGTTCTATTGAAAGCTCAACACTTCCTTCTTCTTTTTTGTTTTGAATTTATCGGGTACTACGGCCAATATTTCTCTTTCCAGCGCCTGGATGGCCTGTCTCTTCACATAGTTCTGTGTGGTCACCAATGATATCTCACGTACCGGTTCTGGTGATTTGAAATAACGGATCCGATCCAATTGCTCATCGGAATAATCCCAAATCGACAATTCAGGTAATATGGTGATGCCGTCGTTGATATCGACCATACGTTTTAAGGTCTCTACGCTACCGGTGTTATATTCAAATCTTCCTGTAAGATCTTGATTGTGTTTGTGGTGACAAATATTAAGTACCTGCCCACGCATACAATGCCCCTCATTGAGCAACCAAAGTTTATCATCGGCAATATCATCGCCACTCAGTATTTTTTTCGGAAACAGGGGGCTATTGACGGATATATAGGCGACAAAATTTTCGTAAAATAAGGGCGACTCCAAAATCCCAGGGTCATTTAAAGGAGTAGATAGCACACCACAGTCCAAAAGTCCGACCTTCAATTCATGCACAATCCGTTCTGTCGTGTATTCCCATATCTGCAGTTGTAGCTTCGGATATTTTTCCATAAATGTGGTCAGCACATTCGGAAGTAAATATGGTGCGATTGTCGGGATAACACCGACCCTTAGCGTGCCCTCAATTTCCCCTTTTTTATCCTGTACAATCTCATTGATTTTTCGGCTTTCCGTCAATACCATTCGAGCTTGAAGAATAATTTTCTCGCCGATTTCTGTAGGAACAACAGGCTGACGGCTCCGGTCAAAGATTTTTGCCCCTAAAGACTCTTCAAGTTTTTGTATTTGCATGCTCAACGTAGGTTGCGTGACAAAACATTTTTCTGCAGCTGCAACAAAACTTCGGTAGGTATCAACAGCTATAATATATTCCAATTGGATTAAGGTCATCTTACTATCTTTAAAGCACAAAATTACGATTCCTGTCGTAAACCAATGTCAAATCCTTTACAATTAAAGTCAACAGGGGTATTTGGCCTGCTTATTATACAATAAATACCTTGCCAAAAAGATCCTGTATATCCACTATTGTTACATTAGTTCACATAAAAAATCGATTTCATCGAAATGCTTTTCTTAAATTTGGAGATTTACAACAGTTGATAGTTAAAATCCTATGAAGTTTATAAATCGTACGACAATTGCACTAGCTTTATTCTTAACCATGGCAAACAGTCCTTATAGCAAGGCAAATCCTGATGAGGGAATGTTTCCATTGAGCGAATTAAATAGAGCTGGATTGAAGAAAGCTGGATTAAAGATCAGTGAGAGAGACATCTACAATCCTGGTCAGGTCGGACTGGTAGATGCCCTGGTTCAAGTCAGTGGATGTACCGGATCGTTTGTCTCAAACCGTGGTCTGATTATTACCAATCATCATTGTGCTTTTTCTGCCGTTCAACTTGCGAGTACAGCAATCAACAATTACCTAAAAAACGGTTTTGTCGCACAAAATCAAGAGCAGGAAATTGAGGCAAAAGGATTAAAAATAAGAATTACCGATTCTTATGAGGATGTTTCCGCTAAAATATTAAATGCTGTCGCCAACATCAGCGATCCAGTGGAGCGTATCAATACGATCAAACGTAAACAACAAGAACTGGTTAAACAAGCTGAAAAGGAAGATCCGACGATTAAAGCTGAAGTATCGGAAATGTTTATCGGCAAAAGTTATGTCCTATTCCGTTATAAAACAATTGAAGACGTTCGTTTAGTTTATATTCCACGTCAAAACATCGGAGAATTTGGTGGAGAGACCGATAACTGGGTATGGCCACGCCACACGGGAGATTATTCTTTTCTGAGAGCTTATGTCGGCAAAAACGGAAAATCTGCACCTTATTCTAAAGATAACGTTCCTTACCAGCCCAAAAAACACCTTAAAGTCAATCCAAATGGTGTACGGGAAAATGATTTCACCTTTATCCTTGGTTATCCCGGAAAAACATTCCGACACAGACCAGCACAATATATTCAATATCAACAGGAATATCTTTTGCCTTACGTATCCAACCTGTATGATTTCCAAAATAAACAGATGGAGGAAGCAGGAAAAGACAATACCGATATCGCCTTGTCCTTGGCAACACGCATAAAACGTAATGCGAATGTATTGAAAAACTATCGTGGTAAACTCAAGGGCTTACGAGGAATCGACTTGCTATCGACAAAAAAACAAGAAGACGAAGCACTGGCAGCGTTTATCTTAAGTAAACCCGAATTGAAAAACAAATATGGAAGTCTACTCGCTGATATTGATGCCTATTATCAGCTCAGTGATCAAGATGCCCTGAAAGAACTTTGGATCAACAATATTTACAACAGCACAAGCTTATTGAAAGTAGCTCGCGACCTAAACGTTCTGAAAACCAACTTAGCCAAGGAAAAATCATCCCAGGCGGCCAAACAGCTTTTCGATTTAAATATTGAAAAGTTAAAAACAGCACTTAAAGAAACTTACGAAAGCTACAATAAACAGGCTGATCAGCGTATTTTCTCCCGAATGTTGGAAGATGCCATTGCATTCCAAGGTAAAAATCAATTGGCCTCCATTCAGAAATTGCAATTTAATACGGCTACTGCACAAGAATTTGCAACAGAGATTATTCAGAACAGTAAACTTGGCGATCAAAATTACATACTAAATACCGTCTTGGCCAATGCCGATGCACTGCAAAAATTTGACGACAAATTATTGGATTTCCAGAGTAAGCTGAACAATGACATTGTCCATTTCGCCGCAGAGCAAAAAAGACGTGAAGGGGTACTGAACAAATTAATGGGCGATTATGTCGCCGTCAAGGAAATTTTTCAGGCCAAGAACTTTATTCCTGATGCAAATTCAACCTTACGTCTGACTTACGGGCACATCAAAGGCTACTCGCCTGCTGACGCAACCTATATGAAACCGTTTACAACAATCGAAGGGATTATTCAAAAAGGAAATCTTGGTTTAGCAGAATTTGACTATCCGCAAGAAATCAAAACAGCTTACCTCAACAAAAATTTTGGTCCCTATGTTCAAAAAGACCTGGGATCCGTGCCGGTTAATATCTTATATGATATGGATACTACAGGTGGAAATTCAGGATCTCCAATAATGAATGCCAATGGTGAATTAATCGGTGTAAATTTTGACCGTGCTTACGACGCAACAATTAATGATTTCGCTTGGAACGAGAGTTACAGCAGATCCATCGGAGTCGACATTCGTTATGTCCTCTGGGTTGCCGATAAAATTGACAACGCGCATTTTATCCTAAAGGAAATGGGTATCTAATCTGGTCTAAAACAAGGCGCAAGAAAGCCGCTGCATCGAGAGATGCAGCGGCTTTTTTTTGTTCACCACGCTATTTCCGATTCGCCCGGCGGCGTGCCACTACGAACGAAGAATTCACCGTAAATCAGAACCTATTCATCTAACTCAGAATAGCTTCGCGTACTATTTTGCCCCTTGGAGCAAAGAAGAGAAAACAGTCTTCAAACGCAACAAGCCTGTTGTCAATACCTCCCTCGAACAAGCAATGTTGAGGCGAATAAAGTCATCACTCCCCTTCCCGTACATCGCACCTACATTCACCTGCACATGCGCTTCATCCAATAAGAGCTTTCCCAATTTTCGACTTGAAATCCCCAAAGCGGCGCAATCTACCCATACCAAATAAGTACCCTCCAAAGGAAGCACATGCAAAGCAGGCAGATGTTCGTTCATAAAGCCTTTCAAATACAGATAATTTGCATGGATGTAGCTTAAAGCCTGATCCAACCATTCCCCGCCCCACTCATACGCAGCGATCAAGCCCGTAATGGCAAAGGGGCTAATGCTACTGATCTCATTAGCTAAGAAAGCCTGTTGCACCTTCCTCTTGAGTTCAGGATCGACCACGAGGACTGTAGCGACCTGCAATCCCGCCAAATTAAAGGTTTTACTCGGTGCTACACAGGTAATCGAATTCGCCAAAAAGGCTGCACTGATACTTCCAAAAGGAATATGTGTATAGCCTTCAAATACCAGATCGCAGTGAATTTCATCCGAAATGACTAAAACTTGGTGTCGCAAACAGATTTCACCAAGACGTTCAAGCTCAGCTCGGGTCCAAACTCGCCCAGCCGGGTTATGTGGGCTACATAAAATAAATAACTTGACTTTCGGATCACTTGCTTTATGCTCAAAATCCTCAAAATCGATCGTATACTCGCCATTACGATAAATCAGGTCATTGGAAACCACCTGGGCTTGATTGCGTTCTATGGAAGAAAAAAAACAATGATATACAGGTTCTTGCACCAAAACCTTATCTCCGGGTGATGTCAATGCGCTAACCAAAGCCGAAAGCGCCGGTACCACACCGATAACTGGAAGTATCCATTCCGGTTGAAGTACAAATTTATGTCGCCGTGAGGACCAGCTCATCACTGCGCTGTAAAAAGCAGCTGGAATCGTAGCATAACCATATACCGCATGTTGAACCCGTTGCGCAAGTGCATCCACGACTGGTTGTGCTGCTGGAAAGTCCATATCCGCAACCCAGAGTGGAATCAAATCGGCATAATCATGTTGATTCCATTTGACCGATTCGGTACCACGACGAACAATCGTTTTGTCAAAATTATAGATCATACAGCAATTTAATTAAAATTAGGAGGCATTTGCAAAAAAAATATGATAAAGTAAAAGGGGGTTCAGATCGCACGATAAATTACCTAGTGAAGGCTAATATACATAACAAAACTCGCGGACATAATAGACAACATGCAATAAAAAAATCCAGTATACCTGGATAAGCAGAAAGCGCTATCTTTACAGAAAATAGCATAACAACTATGGCCAAAAACAACTTTTCATTCCGTGCCAGATTAAAGAGTTTTCACTATGCTTTCAGTGGGTTGAAAACAGCCTGGCAGGAAGAACATAATTTCAGGGTGCATTGTATAGCGGCCATTATGGCCATACTGCTATCCGTTGTGCTTCACATCAGTACCCACGAATGGATTGCTGTACTCTTTGCCATTGGTTTTGTATTCGTCTGTGAGTTGTTAAATACTGCATTGGAAAATATGGCTGACTTTATCTGTCCAGAACATAACCCAAACATCAAAAAGATGAAAGATGTCGCCGCAGCGGCAGTGATGATAAGCAGCATCACCGCGCTATTGATCGGCCTATTAATTTTTACCCCCAAGCTGATCTCATTGGCCCTTCGTTACATTTTCTAACGCGAATTTCTCATCAAATGCAATCTTCTTCGGATCAACAAAAGACATTTTTCCAGCTTTCTCCTCCATCGCACCATAACCTTCCATTGCACGAGCTTTAGATAATTTAAATATCACCTGGCGGACCGATTCCTGTCCCTCAGAAGAAAAAGTATAATCGGCCGTTAAAATGTCCCCCTTCAATACACCATCAATATGTCCGCTATTACGATCTTTTTCCTTCCAGGCATAGCTAAGATCACCCTGTACCTTTTCTCCATCAACAGTGATTGACAGTGAAATGGTATCGCCATTTTTAAGGTACTGATATGTACTCTTTCCACTAAGAAACCCCGCGGTATCCAATGGTTGAGTAGTTTGAACAGTATCATTGCGTTTCGTTGAAGTAACTTGTTTTTTTTGTTCCTGATGGCAGCCAGCACAACACAGCAACGCTATAAATCCGAAATTGATTATTCTCATCGTCTATTTTTTGTTTGATCGTATAGATAGCAATTCAAAAGAATTTTTGTTTTAAATAACTACCATTTAAAATTTTCAAATTCAAAAAACAAAAAGCAAGCGAATATTGTTTATAAGTTAGATAACAGTCTACTATTTTAGCACGATATAAGCTATTAAAAATAAACAATTTAGTAACAATAAAATTATCGTAGGCTTATTGTAAAGCTAATTTTTATTAGTAAATTGTACATTATAAAATTCAGGAATTCTTAACCAATATTAGTATGAAAGATGTAAGCTTTAAGAAATTTGATAGTGGATGTACATCACTCACAAAATTGTCCATTGAAACAGACTTGGCTATTATTGTTAAAGAGCAAGTTACGATTCCTTCCGAATCCAAAATTGAAAAACTCAGACGCTGTAAAGAAGAGTTACTTAAAAGCCTTTGGTTTGTTCAACGTCAATGTTGAGATAACATTTTCCTTCAAATTTCGACTATCCGCCGATCAGCATCTTATGGTCTGACCGCCACACATTCAAGTCACTTTTAACACAAAATAAGCCCCTCTGCTTTATGCTTCTAGGGGCTTTAAATATATTCAATAATTCGCCGTCACAAGGGATCAAAGCGATTTCAAATGTTTATAGTTCGACTTAATGGTATCCCACACCTCTTCGAAATTACCCGACAACATTAATTTTGCCATACTTTCTGTCATCCCTTTCATTTGACTGAAGGATATTTTGGGTGGCATAGCCAATGCATTGGGATTGGTATATAGATCAATTAGGACAGGCTCATCGACAATCCCAAAAGCCTCATGGATAACACCATCCACCTCCTGGGGTTGAGTCACCGTAAATGCACGTATGCCCATCGCCTGGGCGATCATCGCAAAATCTGGATTGACCATATTAGTTTCCTGATCTTTAAGACCTGATACCTGCATTTCCAATTTAACCATACCAAGTGCACGATTGTTGAAGACGATGATTTTGATCGGTAAGTTATATTGTTTTATTGTTGCAAGATCCCCCAACAACATGGATAGGCCTCCATCGCCACAAAAAGCAATAACCTGGCGCTCAGGATGTGTCAATGCAGCTCCAATAGCCATTGGCATGGCATTAGCCATAGACCCATGATTGAAAGACCCCAGCATGATTCGATCCTTTCGCTGATTAATATAACGTGCTCCCCAAACACAGCACATACCGGTATCAAGCAAGAAAATCGCATCATCATTGGCTTTCTGATCAATGGTATGAGCGACAAATTCTGGCTGTATTGCGCATTCGCTGCCTGAATCCTCCACATACGTCATGAGATCTTCCTTGACCTTTTCATAAGAAGCAAGCTGCTTCTCCAGAAATTTCGTATCCGAACGCGCTTCTACAAAGGGCAATACCGCTTTTAAGGTATGCTCAATATCGCCAACAAGCCCATAGTCTACGATGGATCTGCGCCCTAGCTTTTCACCTTCAATATCAATCTGGATAATAGTTTTGTTGGTCGGTATAAAATCCTTATAAGGAAAATCAGTCCCTAAGAGTAAAATAAGATCGGAATGATGCATACTTTGAAAAGCCGAAGCCATTCCTAGAAGTCCTGTCATCCCGATTTCATTGGGATTGTCGCGTTGGATATCCAACTTTGCTTTAAATGAATAACCTACTGGCGCATGGATCTTTTGTGATAACGCTACAATTTGCTGCTGTGCTTTCTTGGCGCCAACACCGCAGAACAAGGTTATCTTTTCTGCCTGATTGATATATTGTGCTAATCGCCCAATTTCCATCTCTGAAGGTCTAATTTGCGGCTCGGTAAAAAACACCTTCGTTGAAGTATTCATTTGAACCGCTTCCATTTCTGATACGTCACCAGGTAGGCCGATAACTGCAACATCCCGTTTAGAGATAGCCTGTTGTAATGCATTTTGCACCATACGTTGCACCTGCTCCGGCCGAGTGATCATTTGGTTGTAGCAAGAACAATCATCAAACAGTTTGATTGGATTGGTTTCTTGAAAATAATCGGTTCCAAATTCGTAGGTAGCACATGTTGATGCGATCACAAGCATGGGTACACGAGTCTTGTGTGCTTCATAAACACCATTGATCAGATGCACATGCCCAGGCCCACTGCTTCCCGCACAACAAGCGATCCCGTGCAAATCAGCTTCTGCCGTTGCAGCAAACGCCCCCACTTCCTCATGCCTGACATGTATCCATTGCATCGTTCCATCTGCATGAACAGCTTCGTTGAAAAAATTTAAACTATCGCCGGTTACGGCATAAATACGCTGAATTCCCGCATCCTTTAAAAGACCCACAATCTGGTGTGCTACATTTTTCATACTTATACTATAATTTAAGATTTTGTGATAGCGGCATCGTGCAAATTATATTGCCGCTATTTAAGAACAACAATAATGTAGCATAATGGTTTGGGACATTAGCTGAACAGGTCTGTCGTTTCCCAAGCGTATAATCTGGTCGAATGTGCAATAACAGCCTCAATTGGGAGCAGGTATACACTGAGCTCAAATTAAAGCCAACAATTCGCTATACTTGAAATAAAAAGAAATTGTATTCAACAAAAAAAGCTGTTTCAAATTCATTGAAACAGCTTTTTTAAAATGATAGCTTGGATAAATCCTTAGTTGATTTGTCGCGACAACTCATCGACAAAACGCTTTGCATCATTGAGATCTTTATTCCAGTCCGCATAGCGTTTAGCGGTATTTAATTTTGCAATTTTTGCATTTAGCTTCGCTAGGTTGGCTTGATCTTTTGACTTCTCCAACTTGGCTTTCAGAATGCCGACTTTGGTATAATCCTGAATACCTTCCAACATACGCTCGTAACGGATAGAGCTTCTTCCTTGCGGATAAACGATATAGGTGTCTCCTGCCGGCCACGTACGGAACCTTGAATCATGCAGTGGATCCTTCACCCAGGAGTTGAATGCCCAACGCAATGCCCCATCGAAACCTGCCGCCAGCGCATACCAAGCCATATAGGTGGATTCTGCTGGATCCGAGAACGTAAATTGATTTGGAAATTCGTCCGAACAGCACACATAAAATGTCGTGATATATCCTTTTTTACGTCGCTCAATAAGATCGTTCTGATCAAAAGGATCGCCAGCGGCGACGCTGATATCTGTACTCTTATGATAGCGTTGGTAGCTTTTGTGATTATCAGCAAATGCAACACCAAATTCGGGCGCTACTTTTTCCAATAAGGCGATCGCTGGATCCATTTCTTCCCGGCCTCTTTCATCCATCGCAATATTGGTAATCTTTAACCAGCCCTTTGCGGTAATGTGCTTACTAAAATCCTTTAAGAAAGGCGTCCATAGCTCCTCAAATATTGCTGTACCGGGTTTTGCAATCACATTGACCAGTTCATTTTTGCTCTCATCGAAATAATGTACCTCGTTGTTCCATGGTAAAAGCGAATAGCAATTGATCTGTTTGTTGACCCCTAGATCCATCATAAAGTTTACCCATCGATCAAAAACAGTATAATCATAAGCCCAGGAACCGTCTTTTGCCTTCTTCCAGGTGATCATATCCGCATAGGGATCATAGGTCTGTACGTTCCACGCATCCTTATTTAAAGTCGCAGTAATCACTTTTTGCCCAGCAGCTGCAAGCTGTTTCATGGTCGGCTTCAACGCTTCAAAATGTTCATCGCTCCACATCTTCACATTATTGACCCGAGCTACAGCAGAAGGATGTTGCCATTGGTCCAAATGATAAGTCCACTGCGACGATGGCGGCAGCACATGATTTTGAACATTGACGATAAGCTGTAATTGCTCTTTCACCTTGCCATTTTGTTGAACCGAAATTGTCGTTTTATATTGTCCAGCTGCAGCTTCCTTGGGAACCTTTACGGTAATCCATACAGGACGGACTTTCTTCGCTTCAAGGTCATAGCTTTTGAGATCATCCAACATGTCTGCCGAAAGAGAAGCTTTAAAATCTTCTGGCTTACGATGGCCACAGCCACTTGCAAATTCATCAGTCATGACATAACGAACAAAACGCGCTTGTACCGCATCGCTGCCAATCACCTTGCCTGTTGTTGATTTTAATTCACTTGCTGATACAGCGACATGCGCTGTGGCAGCACTGGTCCATAACAATACTTGCGCCGATACTTGTTCACCTTTCCAGGCATCTACAGTCGCCGTACGTTGTGTTGTCAGATTTGGATTGACAGATTTGGGATAACGTTTGTCTATCGATACAAACGACGCATGTAGGCCGGCTTTAACATTCGACCAGTTGGATAATGTATCCTTTGTCGTATCGGCCATTTCAGTAAATGTTGTCCCTGTAGCAAAACGCTGCTGGGAAAATCCCGGATTACTGCCGCAAAATAGCATACAAGCCAGGGCAATAGAAGAATAAATTGTAGTTTTAGGCATAACAGTTATAATTAACAAAACTTTAGCGAAGCGATGATCTTCTTTCCAGCCCAGGAGCAGGGTGCTCGCAGAAAAAAGGCAAACAACTTCTGTTTGCCTTAAAAATAGTAAAATTTTATTTATCTATAACTAACTTTGTTCAAAAATTTCAGAAAGTGCTTTATACAGTTCAGGATGATGGGTCTTGAATTTCGCTGGATCCTCAAAGAAATATTCAGAAGCAACTGCAAAAAACTCGGCTGGATTGGTCATGCCATAGACATCAATATCAGATTTATTCGCCTTTATTTTGGCAATCTCTTCTCGTATCAGATTCATAAAAGGAATGACTGAAGCTTTATCCATCAGATGTGTTGGAATGCCATCCACAGTACCATCGGTTTTATCGATCAAGTGTACAAATTCATGTATCGCTGTATTCTGTCCATCTTTTGGGTTCCTAAAACCATACTCCAATGCCGATTTGGACAATATCATTTGTCCGTTCATGGCTCCCTCACCTACCATTCCCATTATATTTCGGTCAGCATGGCCTTCAAATTCATACGCTGTATTGAACTGGGAAGGATAAACCATAATATTGGTCAAATTGGGATAAGTCCATTTCTTAAAGGCAAATATTGGGATAATTGCACTGGCGGCAATCATCATATAATCTTTCAGCTCAACCGCTACGCCCACACCTTCAATTTTGACCGTATCCAAAAATTTTAAACAGCGGGTTTCAAATTCCATTTTATCCGCATCGGACAGATTGCGGTAATAGGCAACTTCTTTTTCCAGAATTTCCTTTCCTTCGTCGCTTAATACACGTTTAATGGCTTTGCTGTTTTTGGCCGTACGATTTAACAGGTAATAAACAACATAAATGGTTACTGGTATAAGCAGTATAATAAATAGTTTTCCTAACATATTAGTTGATCTGTATCCATTTGGGATCCCGAGCCTGCAAATTACGCAAAAAGCCTTTAAAATGTGAGGTTCCGAATAAGATTAAAATCTTTTGCTGTGGGGCGTCAGCAACTAATGATGCCAGGTTTTCTTCCCTTTTTTTCATGACAAATTCTTTATCAAATTTGTTCTTTAAGGCTGCTTTGATCGGTTTACAGGAATAAGGTTCTTGGAGCGGTGTTTTGTAATCACAATCATCCAGTTTGATCGTACCATACAGGTATTCAAACTCGTCAAGCAATTTATTTTTGGGAATATCCGCATTCACCGCCGTTTCATAATTCACCAGGAAAAAGGAATAATCGGGCTGACTGATGATTCGTTGCCCCAGTTTACGGTACATGGGCGCCCGAAGAACCCGGGAGGTATCGCCCGGTATTTCAATACATTGCTGCAGCCCGAGCCGATTGCCTGTAAGTTTTCTAAATTTGCGGTCATACAGATCACGTTGTGCCGCACTATCCACCTGATAGGCGATACTTTCATAAAAAACAACATAGCCCGAACGTTGGAGGGAATCTACAGCGCGCTGAATTTGATCATAGTACACCCGCGTACCCAGATGCCGCATTGGAATATAAACGACTGATCGATCGCCATGGCGAAGCTCGAATTTTCGTGAGGCATCACGCAAGACACCTGTACCTTGAACCATCAATGACGTTTGGCAGCCCAAAAGAACAAACAACACAAAACAAAGGGAGATAATCTGTCTCAATCGCATACTACTCATTATAATATCTATTCTTTGCTAGCAAAGACAATACCATCTGACGTTAATTTGCCGGTATTAGGCAAATTTTGACTTCAGGTAATTACTTTTCAAGATACTTTTATATGAATAACATAAAATGATAACAATATATTATCTCCCTTGTTCTATAAATTTTATAAGCTTGTCAATCCTATTGTTGTTCCATTTGGAATTACAGCATTTTTTTTGATGACAACAATGCCGTCACAAATGGTATAGGTGGGGTGATTGGCGTTCAGCAAATGAGGTCCACCATTGATCCGGACATCGTTGCCGATACGACAATTTTTATCCAAAATAGCATTCTCAATATAACACCGTTCTCCAACACCGACCACAGGTATATTTTTACGCTTTGCTTCCTCCATATCGACGAGATCCTCATAATAATCTGATCCCATCATATAAGTACCGCGCACAACAGATCCTGTACCAATCCGTGAACGAACGCCCACGACGGAACGGTCTATTTTATCAGCTTGGATAATACAGCCATCCGAAATGACCGAATTGATTAATGTTGTACCCGAAATCTTAGAAGGCGGCAACATCCTTGGACGGGTGAAAACCGTATTTTTATCAAACAGATTGAAGGCCGGAATATTATCGGTCAAACCAATGTTGGCTTCATAGAAAGACCCTATGGTACCGATGTCTGTCCAATAGCCCTCAAATTGATAGCTAAGCACCCGACTTGTATCAATGGCATCGGGAATAATTTCTTTACCAAAATCCATTCCGCGATTCTCTTCAAGCATACGTTTCAGGACGCCTTTTGAAAAAACATAAATACCCATAGAGGCCAGAAATTCTCTGCCCTCACCCTTTAAATGATCGCTCACTTCTGAACTCCAGTCTACCAGCTGCTCGCTATTCGGCTTCTCGATAAAAGAGGTGATATGATTCTTTTCATCCGATTTCAGTATACCAAAACCGGTGGCATCTTTGGCGTTTACTGGTATAGTGGCAATGGTCAGGTCGCCTTCGTTTTCGACGTGGAAGTCAACCAGTGCATCAAAATCCATTTGATACAGCTGATCCCCTGATAAAATCAGTACATAGTCATAATCAATACTCGCCAGCTTCCGAAACGATCGTCGCACGGCATCGGCCGTACCCTCGAACCATTTGTCGCCATCGTTGGTCTGTTCAGCAGCCAGAATATCGACAAAGCCCTTGCTAAAAATACTAAAGTTGTAGGTATTCTTAATGTGGGAGTTGAGCGACGAAGAATTGAATTGTGTCAACACAAAAATCTTGTTAAAACCCGAATTAAGACAATTCGAGATGGGAATGTCCACCAAGCGATATTTCCCGGCAATGGGAACTGCTGGCTTAGACCGTTGATCGGTCAATGGATACAGACGTGAGCCCCTTCCTCCGCCCAAGACGATAGCTACTACATTATGACGTGACATATCAAATTACATTAATTGGTTATATAGACTTATATACTTCGCTGCAGATTTATCCCAAGAAAAATCCAACTGCATCATTTTACGTTGATTCTCCTCAAACTGCTTTTTACTATCGTAAAAATTTATAGCCCGAACAATCGCTGCACTAATTTCAGTGATTGTCAGACTATCAAAACCTATACCGTAGCCATCATTTTTCAGATCGATTACCGTATCTTTTAATCCCCCCACCTGATGCACGATCGGCAATGTACCGTACTTCATAGCATAGAGCTGATTAAGTCCACAAGGCTCAACACGGGAAGGCATTAAAAGAAAATCCGCACTGGCATAAAGCCAATGGGCCAGATTTTCATCATAACCAAAGAACACATCAAAATTATCAATTCCATCATCGACGAGTGATTTCACACGTGACTGGATCGCTGGGTCTCCGGCACCCAGTATAAATATACTTAATCTATCGTGATACTTCTCCGTCAAATCCAAAATTATCTCCGGAAGTAAATCCGCTCCTTTTTCTGTTGCAAATCGGCCGATAAAAACAAGCAACGGTCGATCTGGATTGATTTTATACTGCTTCGCCAAAGCCTCCTTATTTTTCAACTTTCCGGAAAAAGCTTGTACAGCATCGTAGTTTTCTAGCAAGGTATAATCAATTTTAGGATCCCAGATTTCCCAGTCAATTCCATTGACAATACCGACAGATTTATTTCGCTCATCATAAAACAGCTGCTGCAAACCATTGGCTTCCACATATAGCTCTTCCAGGTAACCTTCGGAAACCGTTGTGTACGCATCGCAACATTTAATGAGGGCTGCAAGCGGATTAATTAAACCATCCCAGTCCAATAGTCCCCATTTCCAACTATCGAAAGCGGGAAACAGAATAGCTTTACTCCAATGTGTCCAGCCCTGATACTGCCCATTGTGGACGGTGGCCACCGTTTTAACGTCGGCAAGAAAGTTATAGTCATTGCTATACCTCATCAAAAAAGGCATTAAGCCGACATGATGATCATGGCAATGCACAATATCAGGTACTATATTTTTATCCTTAAACCACGCCAAAACAGCATGTTGAAAGGCGATAAACTGCTCGCCTTCATCCGGATAACAATATACCTCCTGCCGATCGAGTTTACCTGGAATCTTAATCAGGTAGAGCTCAAATCCAAGTACCTGATGATCTTCCTTATAAACACTGTAGCGCAGCAATTCAGATCCTTGATAAAAAGTACCTTCATGAACTAGGCTAAAAGCATGATCCCTAACAAAAGGACGATCATACCAAGGCATGACAACCGCCGCCTCCCATCCCAGTTTGGTTTGGTATTTGGGCAGCGCGCCCACGACATCCGCGAGACCACCTACTTTGGCCACGGGATAACATTCTACACTCAAGTGAAATACGTTCATTCTTCTTTTACAGCATGAGATTTAATAACAAGATTTTATACAGGGATACGCTCGCCTTGTTTAATGGGATTGACTTCCTTTACCGCTCTCTTCCTTTTCAAAATATATCCGCCAAGCGGAGGTAAATGAACTTGAGCAGACTGTACCTGGTTCATCCAATGCAGGTGTTCACTATGAATGAGCAGCTGATGTATTCCAGAACCGAAATAGGTCAAATCATCCGAATTCAGCAGCACTTCCCATTCACCAGCGTAAGGTAAACCAATACGGAAATGTTCCCGAACAACAGGCGTTAAGTTAAGTACAACAACCGTATCATCCCAGGCGTCAAATCCCTTTCGCCAATAGACGACAACCGAATTTTCACGATCACCAGCATCTATCCATTCAAAGCCCGAAGCGTCAAAAGCCTTCTGGTAAAGACTTGGTTGGCTCCTATAAACCGTATTCAGGTCGGCTACAAATTGCTTCATACCCTGGTGTGGCGCAAATTCCAAAAGATGCCAATCAAGCGATTGGTTTACATTCCACTCCGAAGTCTGCCCAAATTCTCCGCCCATAAACAGCAATTTTGTTCCTGAAAAAGTATACATAAAGAGATACAATGCCCGCAGGTTGGCAAACTTTTGCCATTCATTGCCCGGCATCTTATAAATTAATGAATGCTTTCCGTAGACAACCTCATCATGTGACAGCGGTAGCATAAAATTTTCATGGAAAGCATATACTGTCGCAAAGGTCAGTCGATCATGATGATAGCTGCGATTAATCGGATCCTCTTTAAAATAATCCAATGTGTCATGCATCCAGCCCATCATCCATTTCATTCCAAACCCCAATCCACCAGCATAGGTTGGGCGACTGACACCTGGCCAGGAAGTCGATTCTTCCGCGATGGTCTGCACATGTGGGAAATGTCCGTAGACGGCCTCATTCAGTTCTTTTAAAAATTGTACCGCTTCAAGATTCTCATTTCCACCAAACTCATTGGCAATCCACTCGCCTGCGTTTCGACTATAATCCAAATAGAGCATAGAAGCAACCGCATCGACCCGAAGTCCATCGATATGAAAACGATCCAACCAATAAAATGCATTACTGATCAAAAAAGAACGCACTTCATTACGTCCGTAGTTGAAAATATAGGATTGCCAATCGGGATGAAACCCTTTCCGGGGATCTTCATGCTCGTATAAGCTCGTGCCATCAAAACGATAAAGACCATGTGCGTCACCTGGAAAATGTGACGGAACCCAATCCAGCAACACCCCTATCCCGGCGGCATGCAGCTCCTCAATCAGATACATGAGATCTTGTGCCGATCCGTAGCGTGAACTCGCAGCAAAATAGCCCGTTATCTGGTATCCCCAAGAAGGGTAATAGGGATGTTCCATCAGGGGCATAAATTCTACATGGGTAAAATTCATTTCCTTCACATAGGATACGAGCGCCACAGCGATTTCGCGGTAGTTGAGCAAAGTATCCGGACTTTCGGGATCCCGCGACCAAGATCCTAAATGCACTTCATAGACAGACCATGGTTGATCCAGCCTGTTTTTAACAGCCCTTTCCTGCATCCATTGCTTATCCTGCCACTCGAACCAGGTCGAATGAACAATGGAAGCAGTCTTTGGCGCGATCTCCCACTGAAAAGCAAAGGGGTCTCCTTTTTCAAGTTGTTCGCCAGTATAAGTCTCAATAACATACTTATACGCCTCCCCATTGCCAAGCCCCGGAATAAATCCCTCCCAGATTCCGCTACCATCCCAGCGCACATAGAGCGCGTGACGCGCTTTATCCCAAAAATTGAAGTTGCCGGTTACAAAGACCGATTTTGCATTTGGAGCCCAAACCGCAAAATAAACGCCTTTTTCACCATTGACTTCCAGCTCGTGTGAACCGAACTTTTTGTATAATTTGAAGTGCTTACCCGACTGGAATAAGGCGACATCAAATTCAGAAAATAGACTATGCGGAATTACTTCATTGGTCATGTTTTAACCTTCTATCAATATGTTATCAAATTCTCGTGCGACATTAATCCAATACCGCCCCTTATCATCTACTTGTACTTTTGTTTCAATACCATCGGTCTTCACCTTCTTAGCCTGAAAAGGCAAGCCGATTAACTGTAATTTATATTCCTCATATCGCTCCGTAAAAAGCCCATCTTGCGTCTGTTTAATCGACAGGGATTCTTTGAGCCCCGATACGGTAAAGCATTTTTCAAGATAAATATCCTGCTCATAGGCAAAGGTGTCGCCATGATCCGAATACACATACGAACGGGTTACACCTTCAGCGAAGTAAACATTGAGCTGCAGCTCCTCAATTTTCTTTTCACCAGTATATTGCATCACTGGATATTCGGGGATAACAGATCCCCCACGAATGAAAATCGGCATCTCATCAATCGGTGTAGGAACAGTATGTTCTTTACCGCCCACGTAGGTTTCATGATTGAAATAATAAAACCAAGTACCTTCAGGCAGATAGACAATCTTGCTTTTTTGTCCCGGCTGCAAAACTGGGGATACCAATATTTTATCCCCAAAACAGAATTCCTCCTCACGTTGCCAATTGGTCGGTATATGCTGTTCGACCATGGAAATCGGACGTAATATGGGAAAACCATACTTCGTTTGCTCCCAAAAACAGGTATAGATATACGGCAACAACTTATAACGGAGTTCGATAAATTTCCGATTGATCTTTTCCCAATCCTCCCCAAAACTCCAGGGCTCCCGGTCGCGGGTATCGCCAGCGGAATGCACACGCATAAAAGGCGAGAAAACGCCAAATTGCATCCATCGCGTAAATAACTCACCGTCGGGTTCACCCGTAAACCCACCGATATCCGTTCCACAAAAGGACATGCCCGAAGTCGACAAACGCTGTAACTGCAAGGTTCCCAACTTGAGATGTTCCCAACTCGCCAAATTATCGCCGGTCCAGACCGAAGAATAGCGTTGTGTTCCCGCATAAGCCGCTCGGGTGATGGTAAATGGCCGTTTATTTTTATACAATTTCTTTAAACCATCATAGGTTGCCCGGACCATCTGCATGCCGTAGATATTATGTGCCTTACGATGCGAGCCCCGATGCCCGTCATATTGGTGACGTACATCGTCGGGGAACGTTCCGCGGCCAAATACGGCCGGTTCATTCATATCGTTCCAGAAGCCAGCCACGCCATCTTCCACAAGGCCCTGATATAAGGTGCCCCACCATTGACGAACCTCCGGATTGGTAAAATCAGGAAATTGACAACGTCCCGGCCACACAAATCCTTCCATAAAATAATCATCCCCGCGGCGACAGAAATACCTATTTTCCTTTCCTTCCCTGAACACCCAGTAGTTCTCATCAACCTTGATGCCCGGGTCGATCATCACCACCGTTTTAAAGCCATCATTGGCCAAATCGCTGATCATATTCTTAGGATTGGGAAAATACTGCTTGTTCCAGGTAAAACAGCGGTATCCTTCCATGTAATCGATATCAAGATAAATCGCATCACAGGGGATCTGTCGCTTCCGAAACTCCTCAGCAACCTTCCGGACATTCGCTTCGGGATAATAACTCCAGCGACACTGATGGTAACCAATTGCCCACAGCGGTGGCAGGTAATGCGTACCTGTCAGCGTATGATAGCGACGGATGACGTCGATAATATGTGGACCATGGATGTAGTAGTACTGCAGTTCCCCTCCTTCGGACCAAAAGCTTGTTTTTCCCGGATCTTCCGCGGCGAAATCAAAATACGTTTTAAAGGTATTGTCAAAGAATATACCGTAGGCTTCACCATCTTTTAAACCAATATAAAACGGAATAGTTTTATAAAGTGGATCCTGATCGTAAGCAAAAGCATAAGTATCTGAATTCCAATTTTTAAGTCTTTTACCTCTCAGGTTCAATTTAGTGGCCTTATCCCCCAGTCCATAAAAAGCTTCGTTTTCAAAGGCCACTTTTGTGCTATATACATAATAGCCTCCAAAATCAGGGTTTTCCTCCCAGTGCATCGGCGCCAAATCTGCATTGAACAGTTTACCTGAACGATCAGCAAAAGAAATCAAAAAGTCATTCTTATTGATCTTACAGGAAATAGTATTCGTATGCACCAGATAATGATCTGCCTCTTCCTTGCATTGATGTATACTGACGCGGTGATCTTTCTTGGCCAAGGCATACGAAAAATCCTCCAAAAAAGTCCCTTGTGGAGCCAGCCGTACCCGCACGATCTCATCCGTGACGATCTTAATTTCTACCTTGGCTTTGCCGTCAGAAAAATAATAAGACTTATCGTTTTGATTGTGGGCTACTATCGTTTCAAGGTATTTCTTTTCAATTTTCGGTAAATCCAATACCGGATTATTCACATGATGCATACTCTCCAAAGTACCATCATTTTCCTCCTCATGTAGTGTGGTTTGATTTAGGTTGTCGTCTTCAAGCATAATTGTAATATGTTAAAAAGTTTCTGAAGGCTTAATTCCTCTTTAAGATAGAAAATTAATCCTGCGCTGACAACAAAACACAAAAAAAAATCCCGCCTATTGGGATAGACGGGATTTTTTTCAATACCTGTGGATAAACTTCTACAGCTTACTTAACAAAATGCGCACGAAGCATCCAGGCCATCTTTTCATGCTTTTCCAATAGTCCAACCAAAAAGTCCTCCGTACCATTATCTGAAGTGCCTTCAACCACAGAAATGTCGGCACGAATTGACATCGCTATAGCTTCATGGTCAGCCAACAATTCTTTGTAATAGGACTGACTGTCGGTTTTTTCTGAAGTAGACTCCGTTAAACGAGTCAATTTCAAATATTTATCAAAGGTACCTACCGCATAATGCCCTAAAGTACGTACACGTTCTGCTACTTCATCGATCACTTCAGCTAGTTCATCGTATTGTGATTCCAAAAATAAGTGAGCAGCATGAAAATCCGCACCTTCCACATTCCAATGCGCGTTACGCGTCTTCATGTAGACAATGTGTTCATCTGCCAACAGCACATTTAACAACTTTGCAACTTTTTTCAAGTCCGCATCTTTAATTCCAATTGAAGTTTTCATATTATAATCTTTTGTTAACTATATGTTTTAAATGCTTAGTTAAATTTACCCAAAAATGCGGTAAAAACCAAATAAAAGCCAGTCAAATTCACAACAATTACCTCACCCCACTATACCAAACCAGACTTACATTTCGTATTACTGCAAAGCGTTTGCTAGACTGAAAAAATGAAAAGCGAAGGCTGCACCGACAGTGTTCTTTGTAGAAACAGATAAGACCTAGATTGTACCTTATGAACGAAACATTTCAAACAAAAATCGATCAAGCTATTATTTAAAGCACATAATGTTGTATTTTTGCAGACATCTTTATTTTGAGGGAAAGCTGCGGACAACATGGACAACAATACCTATTTTCACAAATTCAAACAGGATATTTCAGCGATTGAACTTCCAACACGATTTACCTTCCCATTTTGCTATGAACCGCACCCCCTCGCCGTAACCGCCGCAAAAGAACTTCAATATTACATCGAAACACAAGAGGACTGGACCCACAATTTTGGCCTGGACAGCGCCATGGAGGGCCTCGCTATTGGAAAAATGTTCGGTGTGCTGGTTGTCAGAAACCAACACAATGAGCTTGGCTACCTTGCCGCTGTTTCGGGAAAACTGGCCGGAAGCAACAAACACCGCTATTTTGTACCGCCAATATTCGATATGTTGGAAGAAAACAGTTTTTTTCTAAACGAAGAGGTGCATCTCAATGCACTGAACCGCAAAATAGAAAGGCTTGAAAATAGTGAAGAGCTAGCAGACACGCAGCGTAATCTTGACCGGTTAAAAAATGAATGGGATAAGTCGCTCGATGAGCTAAAATCGAAATTAAGAACCCAAAAGAAGGAACGAAAAGAAACCCGTACAAAACTGAAGGTCAGTTTATCCGATGCGGAATATGAATTATTGATGGAAGACATGTGGAGCCAGAGTTTAAAAGACAAACAACAGCTTCAGCGCTTTCAATATGACATGCATTTGGCTCTGGAAACAGAGAGTAACCATTTACAACAATTGCTATCTACGATTACCGCGCTAAAAGAGGAACGCAAAACACGCTCAGGCAATCTGCAAAAACAGCTTTTCGAACAATATAATTTTCGCAATGCAAAAGGGCAACGCAAGAATGTCGTCGACATATTCCATGAATTTGACACGATAACTCCGCCTGCGGGATCGGGGGAATGCGCTGCGCCAAAACTGCTGCAATATGCATATGAAAACCAGTTAACACCCCTAGCTTTGGCCGAATTTTGGTGGGGCTGCTCCCCTGCATCTGAAATACGCAGGCACAAAAACTACTATCCGGCATGCCGCAAAAAATGTGAACCGATTTTAGGGTATATGCTCCAAGGCTTGGTCGTAGATCCGAATCCCATGCAGCAGGAAACGACCTTGGATATCGCACTTCCTCAAATTTATGAGGATGAAGATATTATCATCATCAACAAACCAGCAGAATTTCTTTCTGTACCAGGAATATATGTCAAGGATTCGGTCTACAACCGTATTCTTCAACGTTATCCAAAAGCAGGCCCGATTATTATCCACCGCCTGGATATGTCGACATCCGGCCTATTGGTTGTTGCCAAAAACAAAGAAGCGCATAAATTTATTCAGGATCAATTTATTCAGCATACCATCAAAAAAACATACATTGCCTTACTTGATGGTATTATCGAAGCTCCATCCGGCTTGATCGACCTCCCTCTTCGCGTCGATCTGGATGATAGACCCCGACAAATGGTCTGCTACACCTATGGCAAGCCAGCGCAGACAAAATGGGTAAAAATTGCGATAGAGAATAATCAAACGAGGGTCAGGTTTTATCCCTTGACTGGCCGAACCCACCAGCTCCGCATGCATGCCGTGCACCCCAATGGGCTAAATACACCTATTGTTGGTGACGATCTCTATGGCAAAAAAGCTAATAGATTACACCTTCATGCCGCTTCAATTACCTTTATACACCCTCGTTTCAAAAAAGAAATGACCTTCGAAATCGAGCCAGATTTTTAATAGCGCTGACTATATCGTTACAAAAGTCAGTAAATAAAGTAGCGGAAAATCATCGCCAAGTCAAAATGTAATGTGAAAATTATTGACCCAAATCAATAATTTAACATAAACAACTCACAAACAAATACTTACGAACAAATGTAATTCAACTACTTTCCTTTATTACATTACAATAAAATTTTAATTATTCTTAATTTTTTGTTTCCTTTGTTCACTGATTTTTTGATTTTAATACCTATAAAGTCAAAAATAAAGTAGAAACAGGAAAACAATTTTGAATTTTCAAGATTATAGCAATATAATGAGAGCTAAAATAGACGCAACAACCTTCATAACTAAACTCTTTTTTTCGATAACGCTCGTACTAACGGTGTCCATGGCTTTTGCCCAAAACAAGACCGTAACCGGTACAGTTAAAGATGCAAAGACCAAGAATCCTATACCCTATGCTACCGTAGCCGTCGTTGGCGCTCCGGCTTCTGCTGGAACCACGACGTCGACCAATGCAAATGGTGAATTTAAACTTGTCTTTCCAACATCGTATGTAAAAATCAGAGCAAGTTACATTGGGTATGACAGCAAAGACGCTTTTGTTACGAATGATGCAACGCAAACAAAAGAAATTCTGATGGATCAACAGGACAACATGCTGGAAGAAGTTGTTGTCAAGGCCACAAAGAAAAAATACAGCAACAAAGATAATCCTGCTGTCGCACTGATCCGAAAAGTCATCGAGAATAAGGAGAAAAATAGACTTTCAGGACAACAATATGCTGAATTTGACCAGTATGAGAAGATGTCTTTAGGACTGAGCAATCTTTCGGAGAAATTCGTCAATAAAAAAATATTCAAAAACTATCAATTTCTTTTTGAAACGGACGACTCCGCTAAAACAGCCAACAAATATGTTTTGCCTGCCTTTATTGAAGAAAAAATGTCCAAGGTATATTACCGTAAAGATCCAAGCAAAACCAAACAGTATATCCTTGGTGACCAACGGGCACAATTTGACCCTAGATTTATTGATAATGATGGTCTGACAGCCTACTTCAATAAACTGTACGAACAAGTTGATATTTACGACAACAACATTTCATTGGTTACCAATCAGTTTTTAAGTCCAATTGCTAATTCCGCTCCTACTTTTTATAAGTTTTTTATAACGGATACCATTAAGACTGTTCAACCCTGGTTGGTCGAATTAAGCTTCTTTCCACGCAACAAGGCCGACATGTTATTTAAAGGTCAACTGTATGTGACGTTAGACGGCAATTATGCGGTGCAGGGCGCCAATATGACTGTGGCCGATGATATCAATCTAAACTTTGTACGTGACCTTCAGATACAGCTTAAATTTGAGAAAGACAGCAAAAGTCGCTTCTACCTAAAAACAAGTACCCTGGGTATCGATTTTTCTTTAACGGAAAAAGGCATGGGGATCCGCGGAAGTCGTACAGTTGATTACAACAATTACAAAGTCGGCATTCAGCGTCCTGATAGTACCTATGATGGTCCATCTACGGTCATTGCCTATAATGTAGAAAATAAGAAAGCGATTAAAACATTGTTTGAAACACAACGTCCGCTTGTCCTTGCGCAAAACGAACTGAATATTTATCATAATATTGATACCTTACAAAAGATCCCTTCATTCCGTTCGTTCATGGATATCGCTGCCTTATTGCTGTCAGGATACAAACAGGCCGGCCCAGTTGAGATCGGTCCAGTCAATACATTCTATAGCTTTAATCCCGTAGAAGGTTTCCGTTTACGTGTCGGCGGACGTACAACAGAAGCGCTAAGCAAGCGTTTCTATGCTGAATCGTATGCGGCCTATGGTTTTAAAGATCAGAAATGGAAATACTTTTTCAGCGGTACCTACGCATTTAACAACAAATCGGTCTACTCCTTCCCAATGCACTACATCAGGGCCTCTTATAAAAAGGATACGAAGATTCCTGGACAAAAACTGGAATTTATTCAGGAAGACAACTTCTTGCTGTCTTTCAAACGCGGTGATAATGACCGTTACATTTATGAGACAAATTACGGCTTAGAGTATAAAAAAGAATTTTTAAACCACTTGGCTATTGGCGCGGCATTCAATATCAACAGACAAACACCTGCTGGAAGCCTTACCTACCAGATGGTAGATGCCAACAATGAAAGTAGACTGTTTAATGAATTGAACTCGACAGAAGTATCCGTAAATTTCAGATATGCTCCACATGAAGAGTTCTATCAAGGCAAGATTTACCGGACACCTATATTCAATCAATATCCGATCTTCACGCTCAATTATACTGCTGGAATCAAAGGATTGGCTAAAGGTGAATACAATTATCACAACTTTAATGTTGGTGCATTCAAACGCTTTTATTTTAGTCAATTTGGATTTGCTGACGTAACAGCTGAAGGCAACTATATTGCAGGTAAAGAGATCCCATTCCCTTTCTTGACAATCCATCGTGCCAATCAGACCTATGCTTATCAATTGAACTCGTATAACTTAATGAACTTCCTGGAGTTTGTTAGTGACCACAATGCCTCATTGAACGTGCAGTATTACATGAACGGTTTTCTGTTGAATAAAATTCCTTTGATCAAAAAGCTTAAATTACGTGAAGTATTTAGCTTCAAAGGTGTATATGGCGGACTGCGCAAGGAAAACAATCCTGACGATCCTAACTATGGCTCAAAGGTATTCACTTGGCAGCACAATGCAGAAGGTGTACAGAGTTCTTATACCTTCGGTTCAGAACCTTATATGGAAGCCAGTATCGGTCTATCCAACATTTTTAAAATATTACGCGTGGACTACGTAAAACGTCTAAATTATCTTGATCACGTCGATGCACCAGCTTGGGGTATTCGTGCGCGGGTCAGATTTGACTTCTAATAGTTTCCATAAATTTATAGTATAATTTGAAGCCCTGTTCATATAAATGACGGGGCTTCTTTTTTTGCCCTAGGCTTCCGCAACATAGGCTCCCCCGCCAACGATTTCTGGACGAAATAGCGGGGAAAGCTTCGTACCTGCTTCGTACCTTATTCGGAGATACAACAGATGTTGTACAGATGTTGATCAGATTCCGACCAGCCCCTGACCAGGAATTACCTGGTCAGGGGCTGGTCAATATTTATTGCAAGATTGTCGCCTTCCGAAGCTGGTACGAACACAATACGAGGAAAGCCCCACTGCATCAGGCCTGCAGACACAAAAACCGATGGCTTATGAACAAAAAAATCCCCCTTGCATAGTACAAGGAGGATAAAATAGCATATGACGATGGTTAGTTTTTATGTTTAAATGCATCCACACCACTTTGTAGGAATGCCTTGTACTCTTCTACATTGTAGTTGGCACCACTCTGGGGCACCAGTTTTTTGCCCGTCGGATCGACAATAACGTACAGCGGCTGCGAATTGCTATCGAATGTAGCCGCTTGAAAATCGCTGTTTTTCTTGCCGATGGTATTGATCTTTTTGCCACTATACTTTGAAACAAATTGTTCGTTTGCAGCCAGCTCGGTTTTATCATCCACAAAAAGTTCGGCCATCACAAATTCTTCTTTTAATAATTTTGCCACAGCTTTGTCCGTCCAGACATTCGCTTCCATTTTACGACAATTGACACAATTCCAGCCCGTAAAATCAATTAAAACAGGCTTGTTTAATTCTTTAGCCGTAGCTAAGGCCTGGTCGTAATCATAATAAGGATCAAATCCCTTAGGCGTGCCTCTGTCATGAAAAATTTCAGCATATTTTTTCACCTTTCCATCTGAATGCGCAACAGCTCCGGCACTTACACCCGAAGAAAGATCAAAATCTTGTGTTGCCGATGGCGGTAAAAAAGCGGAAATTGATTTTAAAGGCGCTCCCCATAAACCTGGCACCATATAGACCACAAAAGAAAAAACAACAATGGCCAAAATAGTTCGAGGAACAGACAGGAATTTCAGCTCACTATCATGGGAGAACTTGATCTTGCCAATCAGGTATAGCCCCATCAACGCAAAAATAGCAATCCATAGCGACAGGAACACCTCTCTATCCAACAAGTTCCAGTGGTAAGCTAGGTCGACATTGGATAAAAATTTCAACGCTAAAGCGAGTTCCAAAAAGCCTAAAACGACTTTTACACTATTCAGCCAACCGCCAGATTTCGGCAAGGATTTAAGCATCGAAGGAAACATCGCGAACAAACCAAAAGGAATGGCCAAGGCAATGGAGAATCCCAGCATCCCAACTGCTGGACCCAATCTCTCGCCTTTCGAAGCTGCCTCAACCAACAGTGTCCCTATAATCGGTCCCGTACAAGAAAATGAAACCAAGGACAAACTGAAGGCCATAAAGAACAACCCCACTAATCCACCTTTATCCGATTTGGCATCCATTTTATTGACAAAGGAGCTTGGCAAGGTAATTTCAAAAGCACCAAAAAAAGATGCCGCAAAGCCCACCAACAACAAAAAGAAAATGAAGTTGAAGATACCGTTGGTGGAAAGTGCATTGAGTGCATCAGACCCGAATGCGATCGTGATAATCATCCCCAGAGCCACATAAATCACAATAATAAATAATCCATATAACAGGGCTTTACTAATACCACTGGCACGACTCCCCGCCTGTTTGGTAAAATAACTCACCGCCAGCGGTAACATCGGAAAAATACAAGGCATCAATAAAGCGGCAAAACCGCCTAAAAGGCCCGCAATAAAGATACTCCACAGCGATTTTTTGCCTTCTGCCCCAGCTTTGTCTACGATTGTCCCAGCTACCGATTTCATCTGGGCGGAATCGGCTTTTACGGTAGCGGTATCTGGAGACTCCTCAAAGGACAGTGAATCGGGACTTATCGTACCATCCGTAAACTCAAGCCCCTCCAACGTGTTTGTTGTATCCGCTTGGGCAAACATTGCCACAGGCGCAACCAACAACAACAAAAGGATTAATAATTTAAAATTGACTTTCATGTTGTGTTATTCTTAGGTATAAATTGGTTTTTGAATAAATGAAACCCGAGGAGCTAGAGACTCCCCGAGTTAACTATAAACATATGAAACTAAATCTTTTTAAGCACCAAATACCGGATTTGCCAATCTGCAGATCGGTTGAAAACCCGAGAAATCAACGTCCGTAGAAAGATACCCTTCTTTTACCGGCTCCTCTTTCACCAAATCGGTACTTAGGTATTTTTTGTTATCATCACAAAGTAAGGTCACCACGACAGCTTCATCGCCCAGCTCCTGCTGTAATTTAATCGCTCCGATTACATTTGCTCCCGAAGAGATTCCAACAGCCAATCCCAATTGGCGCGATAGCTTCTGCGCCATGATAATGGAGTCGCCATCGTTGGCACATACGACCGTATCGAGTTCATCCAAATCCACAATGGCAGGAATAAACTCATCAGATATTCCCTGAATACGGTGTGAACCTACCTTATGCCCTGTAGTTAAGGTTGGACTTTCTGCCGGTTCTAGCGGATGGACGCGGACATTTGGGTTTACCTTTCTTAAGCTTCTACCTACACCCATGACCGTACCACCAGTTCCCACACCAGCAACAAAAGCATCAGCAACTAAGCCCTGTTCCTCCAGTTGCTTTACAATCTCGTAACCGGTGGTTTTCTCATGCGCTTCGGCATTATATTGATTCTCGAATTGGCGTGGAAGAAAAACACCGCCCTTTGCAGCAAGCTCTTCACTTAAACGAATACTTCCTAAAAAACCACCTTCTTCTTTGCTTATCAGCTGTATATCGGCACCCATGCTGCGAATAATATCGGTACGCTCCTTACTCAACCAATTGGGCATAATAATCTTTACCTGATGACCAAGTGCTTTACCGATTGCTGAAAAGGCAATCCCTGTGTTGCCACTTGTGGCTTCAATGACAACATCACTCGGCCGGATCTGACAATTCATATACGCTTTGTATAAAATATAAAGCGCCATCCGATCCTTAATGCTACCAGTCAGATTGTAGTTCTCACATTTCACGAAAATTCGTCCGGGTTTACCTTTGTAAGTATACTGTAGTTCCAACATCGGTGTATTTCCGACCAATCTCCACAGATGTTTGAATCTCTTGTCCAATGCAGGTGACAAACACGCACTTAATAATTCTTGTTCAGCCATTTCTTATAAATGATTATTCTGTTGCAAAATTGACCATCGACAAGATAATATTCAACACATCACTATAATTTCAATAAAAATTAAATTAAAAGATATAAAAACCAATAAATAATTCAGAACAATAGCGTATTTTTACAACCGTACCGAAAATATTCAGATTATGGAATTGGATGAAATAGATGTAAAATTATTACGCCTCCTACAACAAGATGCCTCCATGAGCAATAAAGCGCTATCCTTTGAACTTAACAAATCTATCGCTGCTGTTCACGAACGCGTTAGAAAGCTAAAGCGGTTGGGCTACATCAAAAAAACGGTGGCAATTTTGGACCGCCACAAGATAGGCATTGGGTTAATTTCCTTTTCTCAGGTCTTTCTCAAGGCGCATACTTTTGAAGTGTTGAATGAATTCGAAAAAGAGGTAGCTAAATTTCCCGAGGTGATGGAATGCTACCAAATGGCGGGTTCTTACGACTTTATGTTACGTATCGCAACCAAAGATATGGATGCTTATCATATTTTTCTGCGGCATCGACTGGCCGTACTACCGCAAGTAAATACCGTACAGACCTACTTTGTATTATCGGAGACAAAAAGCGAGACGGCCTACCCCCTTTAATCTTTGTCTTAAAAACCCAAGGAATATTGCTGTCATATGCAATAGCATTATTGCATATGACAGCAATGAAAAACTAATTAATCGAACAACAAGGTTCCTGTCACATTCCAGCTACTAAAACTTGTTCCTTCAGGAGCTCCCTGTGGAATCTGCACCTGCATCGTATGGTCACCTGCTTTTAAATCCCCCAGATCAATGTAGATTGGTGGTGTTACTGTACCCGGGCACCAATTGGAGCGGCTTAGATCGGATGAAGACAGACCTGTGGCAAAATTGCCTGAAGCTGGGTTTGACAAACGGTACGAGCCACAATCATTACGCCACGGCGTGTATTTAAAGCGTAATGAATTGTCTAGGAAAATGCGGTTTTCCTTCGGCACAAACTCATCACCATTGCCCCAGCCTCCATGCCCTGTGGTAATGTAGCGTAATTGCACGTTTTTAGCGTCCTGGTCCAAATGAAACGAAACAGTAAGACCTTTCTCCTTATCAAACATAGATCCATACTCCTGGCCGCCCATTTCCATAACGTTGGTTGTGGTGAATAAAGACATCGTCTTTTTCAGACTACCTTTTGACTCGGCATCGAAACCCGGATGCACCGTCAGCTCCACACTCACCTCATGTCCATTTTTATCATAATTGCCAATGAAGGCGCCTACATAGATTTCCTGCTCGCTCAACAGACCAGCCAGTTCCGTTACGTCCTGACGGTACAGCACCGAATCTTGCCAAACCTTATCCTTTAACTGAAGATAGTTAAACTGCTTAACACCAAAGGGTGTAAAGAAACGCATCAATTCAACAATAGGTTCAAAAGATGCTGTTTTTACAACGCCTTGATAAGCTTTACCATTTCCATTTTCGTACTTAGGCAGGGTACCCATACCATTTTTCATGCCATCCAAAAAGCTCTGCGCTTTGTTGGTCGGGATGATAAAAACTGACCCGGTGCGATCGTAGGCATCACCTTTCGATTGTTCGACCAACTGCACAAATACATTATCGCTAGTCTTTATTTTTGGGATTTTCACCTTTTTTACCAAAACAGTCCCATTGGCAAAACGCAAAACAGAATCCGACTTTACATCATCCGCAAAACGTATACGCTCCTTCCGAAAAATAGGTATTTGGATAAAACGATTTTTCCAGATCAGATCTTTATACGAGAGTTCATCGTACAATTTTTCATTTCCTTTTAGCCGCAGTTGATCCGGTATCGTCTTGACCTTTTCTACTTTGGTGGCAAAAGTCCGTGTATTCCCATTGCGGATTACCTCAAGTACCAAACCAAGATCCTGACCAAGTTCCGTGGGTGCACCTTTTACCCCTAATTTATCGGTATACCAAACTTCTATTTTATTGGAATTGATGCTGGTCTCTACTTTTTTGCAGGGATAGCCCAAGATTGTTTTAGTCTCGTTTGTCGTGTTAAACTTTTGCTTCGAAAGCGCGAGCGAATCTTTGGTTAGAATGATTGATCCATCTTTGAGTTTAGCAATTTTAAGTAAGGCATTGCCTCCGGAACGCTCCACCACAACCCGTTCGTATGGCGGCGCCAACTGTCCCTGCATTTCCTTCGCTGAACTGACAAAAGTCTCCTTTTCATTGGCATAGACGAGGATGGCATTTTGATTGGCAGCTGTATTCCCATTGAAACTTTGGTTATATTGAATGACATAACTCGACAGCTTTTGCGCCTGCGACGACAATGACAAACATAAAATAGAGGTAAAAAGAATACTTTTCTTCATAGCATGTGTATTGGTTTAGATGCAAAAATAAGAAAGGCTTTAGGAATTCCTAAAGCCTTTCTTATTTTATGCTAAAACGTTTATTTGATCAACCAGATATCCAAGAGGTAGAATACCGCAAAAATCACCGAGGCATAACCATTGGTTGTCATAAAGTCACGATTGACCCGACTTAAATTAGTCGATGAAAACAGGGTATGCTGGTAAATCAGCAAGGCTCCGTAAAAGGCCACACCTAAATAATAAATCCAACCTACCAGCATCAAAAATGCTGGTATTAAAATAAATATAAAAGAAAACACGTGCAGACCTTCCGAAACGCGCATGGCTCCCTTCGTTCCCAACCAAACGGGTATAGAATTCAGCTGATTGGCCCGATCAAATGCTTCATCCTGCAACGCGTAAATAATATCGAAGCCGCTCACCCAGGTCAACACTGCGAAGCCATAAAGTACCGGAACAGTCGCAAACTGTCCTGTAATAACCATATATGCACCTATTGGAGCCAATCCTAGCCCTGCTCCCAATACAAGATGGCATAAGGGTGTTATGCGCTTCGTATAGGAGTAAAAAAGCACAACAAAAAGTGCAATGGGCGACAACATAAAGCAAAGAGAATTGATAAAATACGTCGCTGCGATAAAAATAAGGCAATTTACTAACGTAAAAATCAATGCATTTTTAGCAGAAATTTTTCCGGCAGGAATATCACGCATGGCCGTTCGCGGATTAATGGCATCAATATCGCGATCCAAATAACGATTGAATGCCATAGCGGCATTACGGGCCGTTACCATACACACGAGCATCAAAACCAATAATTTCCACGAAAAGGTGTAGTCCGTTGTATGCAATGCCAAAAAGAAACCGATGAAGGCAAATGGTAATGCAAATACACTATGGGCAAATAAAACTAAGGACAAGTATTTTTTCATCTGAACTTAAGATCTAGCTAAAATTGTTCGTTTCCTTCGGGTTCAGGGCGAACAAATCGGCCGTTAACTTCATCGATAGCCTCTAAAATAGGCTCATGCCCCATTTTCTTTTCTGCTGAAGTTAGGAAAATCGGCGGCACCTCTTCAAACCATTGAAGCAATGATTTTTTAAATTTCGCAATATTCACATCGGATTTGACAGTCGATTGCTTGTCTGCCTTGGTAAAAACCAACATAAAGGGTAAACCACATTCGCCCAACCAATAGCAAAAATCCAAGTCTATCTTCTGTGGTTCATGACGGCTATCTACCAATACAAAAACACATTGCAAATTGTCCCGATGGGTAAGATACCTACGGATGAACTTCTCCCATTCCGTGCGACTTGTTTTAGAGGCTTTGGCAAAACCATAACCCGGCAAATCCACCAGATACCAGGTATCGTCGATGATAAAATGATTGATCAACTGAGTCTTACCAGGCTTTTGGGAGGTCTTGGCAAGTCCTTTCTTGTTGGTCATTGCATTGATCAACGATGATTTACCGACATTTGAACGTCCGATAAACGCATACTCCGGCAAATTGGGTGCAGGTAATTTGTCAACTCTCGTGTTACTGCACACGAATTCGGCTTTTTTCACTTCCATGGAACAAAGGTACGTTAAATGAATCCCTTTGACAAGATGTGTACCGCTTCTATTCCATAAAAAAGCTCCGTCTCCTATTTAATTGGCCAGGGACTAAAATGTCCCCAATTATTTTTAACTTTCACTTCAAACGATTCATCAAACAACTGAGCGCATTCCGAAGATGCACTATGCGGTTGGGTATACGTCTTATTAGCCAAATAAAAGAAGTCCTGCATGCCATAAAAAAAATAAATCTTGTAATAAGAAGTCCAGTAGGTAAAATGGAAGCATCACCAAACAAGAAATTTTTCGGAGCTGCTGTAACAATTCAGCTGCTCAAGATACTAATCACATAAATAAACGTCAGTCTTTGGGAAAAAAGGAATATTTCTAACAAACTCAAAGAACGAATTAATTAAACCTTAAAATAGATGTTACTCGAAATCAATCATGTCACCAAAGATTACGCCAATCACCGTGCATTGGACGACGTATCCATTCAAATCCCAAAGGGTAAAATTTTCGGACTATTGGGGCCAAACGGGGCTGGAAAAACGTCCCTGATCCGTATTATTAACCAAATTACCGCGCCCGATTCCGGTGAGATTTTGTTTAATGGCGAAGCGCTGGGTCCACAGCATATTGCACAAATCGGCTATTTACCCGAAGAGCGGGGGCTGTACAAAAAAATGAAAATCGGCGATCAAATGTTGTATTTGGCGCAACTTAAAGGACTTTCCAAGCGAGAAGCCCTAGCACGCATCCAAGATTGGTGCCAGCGCCTGGACATCACATCCTGGTTGGACAAAAAAATTGAAGATCTCAGTAAAGGTATGCAGCAGAAAGTACAATTTGTCGCCACGGTCATCCACCAACCACAATTGATTATCTTGGATGAACCCTTTTCGGGATTTGATCCCGTCAATGCCAATATCATAAAAGAACAGATTCTCCGATTGAATCAAGAGGGGGCGACCATTATATTCTCCACACACCGTATGGAGACTGTGGAAGAGCTTTGCGATAATATCGCCCTCATCAACCGATCCAAGAAAATACTCGATGGTTCCGTACAGGCGATTAAAAAAGAATACCGAAATCAAACCTATCGATTGGAATATACAGCCAATGAAGATAATTTTCTTCTATCCGAAGACAGCCTATTTAAAGTCATCACGTCCACAAAGCACGACAAAACATACAACACTACAATTCAGCTAAATAACAATATTCATATCAATAATGTCTTAATGCGTTTCTTACCCCAAATACAGCTCAACCAGTTGATCGAAATCGTTCCCTCTATGGCGGATATTTTCATTCAAAAAGTTACACAAGTCTCACCCCTATCTCAAGATCATGCATAAAATACTACTTATCATTCAACGGGAATACCTATCCCGTGTCAAGAAAAAATCTTTTATTGTCATGACTTTTGCCGTGCCATTGTTCTTTTTTGCATTGTATGCAGGCATGTTTTATCTGACAAAAAAGAGCTTTAAAGATTCACACACCGAAGTCTTTATTTTAGATGAACAAGGCGACTTTGCGGGAAAACTGCAAAGCAATAAAAATGTAAGTTATACAATCAGTAAACTGGATCTCCAGGCACAAAAAGCGCAGCTGACCCAAAGTGAAGGAAAACAGTCGATCCTTTATATCCCAAAAGATATTTTAACAAGCCAAAGAGCCGAACTCATTACCAGTGGCAAGACCAGCTTTGTCATACAGGAGATCATTAGCGGACAGCTGGAAGAGATCATCCGTGAAAAGGAATATAAAGCCAAGGGAATTGACCTGCAGATTATCCAGTCCATTAAGCCGAAAGTCAGCATCGATGCAAAAGAAATAACAGCCGACGGCGAAGAAAAGAACAGCAACACGGCCATTGCAATGGGCCTTGGTGTCGCTTTGGCTATCTTAGTCTATCTATCCCTGTTTCTTTATGGTGCCCAGGTAATGCGTGGTATTATCGAAGAAAAGAGCAATCGTATCATCGAAGTTATTATTTCCTCGGTCAAGCCCTTTCAGCTCATGATGGGTAAAATTGTTGGAATCGGTATGGTTGGACTGACCCAATTTGTGATGTGGCTTGTGCTTACCGGGGGCTTATTTATCACAGCAACGCTACTGTTTGTCAATCCGCAGGATATGCAGGAAGTAGCCGCTAGCCAACCTGGAGCGGGTAATATGAGTACCGTATCAAAAGCTATGGCCCAGAATGATTCCGCTTCGATCCTTACGTCGATCCAAAGCTTTAATTTCACGGAGGTCATCATTTTCTTCTTTCTGTTTTTTATTGCCGGATACCTATTGTATAGTGCTATTTTCGCCGCTGCAGGCTCAGCTGTCGACAACGAAACAGAGGCCAATCAGTTTTCCATGCCCATTACCATGCCCTTGCTATTGACCTATATTCTTTCTTTCGGCGTCATTATCAATGATCCCAATGGACCGATTGCAACATGGTTGAGCTTTATTCCATTCACCTCACCGATCGCCATGCTCGTTCGCATACCTTTTGGTGTACCCCTATGGCAGATCCTGACCTCGTTGACCTTGCTCATACTGACCTTTTTATTGGTAACCTGGGTCGCTGCACGTATCTACCGCGTCGGGATTTTGATCTATGGAAAAAAGGCAAATCTCAAAGAAATCATCAAATGGTTCAATTACAAAAGTTAGTTATGTACTGAACTAATTACGCATGGCTGTCGGATATCCCCGATCTATGTCAGCGCTCAACTAAAAGAACGGGGCCAAATTGCAAGCAATTTGGCCCCGTTCTTTTAAGCCCCCGATTAGGATGCGATCAGATGCAATGCGATCAGCTCCTAAGGACAGCTCAATTAATATCTTAATTTCAATTTTTTAAAGACAAAATGCCACAGCCATATCGGTCCGACAAGTAAAAACTGCAGAAACTGTTGTCCTGTGATTTTCTTCTTTTCCTTTCCCTTACCGATAAACAGCGCGACAATAGATAGCAATGCGATTCCCAAACACACCCAGATGACAGCCGGGCCACCGTTCTTCTGTGCGTATTCCAGTTGCACGATAAAGAAACTCATACCCCCGATCGAGAATAATATCGCATAGGACAAGGTTGCAGACAGCTTTAAATAATAATAAATGACAATAGCGATGAAGAAAGAGCCCCAATTCAAAAAGGTATGCCAATTGAGTTTGACCAAGAATTCGAACTGTGGAAATGGAATCATCCAGATGCAGCCCATGATACCAAAAAATAATAATGGTAAAAAGATGGCCTGAATCAGGCGGTTGGTCGGATCCTGAAAATTAGCATCCAGCTCCGCAAAATACTTATCTACGGGACGTAAAGGTTCGACTTCTTGAACTTTCTTCTTTTGTTTCATTCGGCAAATTTAACAAATATTGAGCATGCCTTAGGTCTTAAAAATGATAATATTCCCTATTTTTTGGTCTGCCGTAGGTCATTATCTGCTTTCAGGGCAAACAAACTCGCTTACTCCTATTCTATTCCGTAATATTGCAGCATGAAGTCTTACAAACATATCTTATTCGATCTGGACGGAACCCTGACCGACCCTGCAGAAGGGATTACAAAATGTATTGCCTATGCCTTGGAGTCCAAAGGCATCCATACAGCCGATCTGAATAGCCTCAAACCCTTGATCGGTCCGCCCCTTAAAGATTCTTTCATACATACCTTTGGATTTGGGGAAAGCGAAGCAATTGCCTGTGTAGAAAAATATCGGGAGCGCTTTTCAGCCATAGGACTGTACGAGAACATCCTGTTTGATCGCATACCCGAGCTTTTAACGCTCCTGAAAACAAAAGGGTACAGCATCTATCTGGCGACCTCCAAACCCGAAATATTCGCCCACAAAATATTACAACACTTTGAAATAAATACCTATTTTGATTTTGCGGGTGGAAGCGCTTTGGACGATTCCAGACCGACCAAAACCAGCGTCATCCAATATGTCATGGAAAAGGCCAAACTAACAAATCCACAGGAATGCCTCATGATCGGCGATCGTAAACATGATCTGATTGGCGCAAGGGAAACTGCCATGGATGCTGTTGGCGTACTGTATGGCTATGGTAGCCAAGCCGAACTCGAGCAGGAGTCACCGACCTATCTCATCCAGACAGTGCCTGACCTGATCGAATTTTTCAATTAAAAAATAGGGATCCTAAATTAAAGACAATTTAGGTTGAGTCCATTTAGGTCAACTTGATTCAAGTCTAGTCTATTCAAGTTCAGTCTATTCAAGTCTGGTCTATTCAGATCAATTCCAATACAGTCTATTGACACCAATTCAAGTCCATTCGCCAGGCAAGACACAAGTCAATTCAGGCTAATTCTACTCAGGCCAAGTTTATTGAGAACAGTTCAAGTCAATACCCAAACACCTTGAATAACTGAAATCATCCTGTTGAGCGAAAGCTGTAGAATTCCATAAAAAAAGCTCCAATCATTTTGATTGGAGCTTTTTTTATGATGGATCCTTAGGATCTATTTTGCGTAAGACACCGATCTTGTCTCACGGATAACAGTTACTTTAATTTGCCCTGGATACGTCATTTCCGTTTGGATACGGTTAGAGATATCAGCAGCGAGTATTTCCGACTGCGCATCAGAGACCTTCTCACTCTCCACGATGACACGTAGTTCACGACCAGCTTGTATCGCGAAGGTCTTCTCAACCCCAGGATACGATAAAGCCAAGTCTTCCAGCTCTTTTAAGCGCTTGATATAACTTTCTACAACCTCACGGCGTGCGCCCGGGCGTGCGCCAGAAATCGCATCACAAGCTTGAACAACCGGAGATATTAAAGCCGTCATTTCGATCTCATCATGGTGAGCACCAATTGCGTTACATACATCAGGGTGTTCCTTGTATTTCTCTGCAAGTTGCATACCTAAAATAGCGTGTGGCAACTCTGGATTGTCATCAGGCACTTTACCAATATCGTGAAGTAATCCAGCACGTTTCGCATGTTTAACATTCAGGCCCAGTTCTGCAGCCATTGTCGCAGCAAAATTAGCAACCTCACGCGAGTGCTGTAAAAGATTCTGTCCGTAAGATGAACGGTAACGCATACGCCCTACCATACGAATCAATTCGGGGTGCAAACCATGGATCCCCAAATCGATCGCTGTACGTTCACCGATTTCAACAATTTCATCCTCAATTTGCGTCCGTGTTTTTGCAACAACTTCCTCAATACGTGCCGGGTGGATACGTCCATCGGTTACCAAACGGTGTAAAGCTAAACGTGCGATTTCCCGACGTACAGGATCGAAACCGGATAGGATAATTGCTTCAGGTGTATCATCTACGATGATCTCTACGCCCGTTGCAGCTTCCAATGCACGAATATTACGACCTTCGCGACCAATAATACGACCTTTAATTTCATCATTTTCAATATTGAAAATTGAAACGGTATTTTCGATCGCAGATTCCGTAGCGGTGCGTTGAATCGTCTGTATAACAACCTTTTTCGCCTCTTTAGTCGCTGTCAATTTTGCCTCATCCACAATATCTTTGATTTGAATCATGGCTTGTGAGCGGGCTTCTTCACGCAACGAATCCACCAATTGATTTTTTGCTTCGTCGGCAGTTACGCCAGCGATGCTTTCCAATTGCTTAATCTGTTGCAATTTTAACGCTTCTACTTCCTCGGATTTCTTTTCATTCAGTTCAACCAATTTATCCAATTGCTTTTTCTTGGTATCCACGTCCTGCTTGTCGCGGTTGATGTTTTCCAATTTTTGGTTAATTGACTGCTCTTTTTGTCTTAACGTATTTTCCTTCTGGTTGATGGCATTGTTACGTTGATTGACTTCCTTTTCATGTTCAGATTTTAATTGAAGGAACTTTTCTTTGGCCTCTAACAGGCGTTTCTTTTTAATGTGTTCCCCTTCCTGCTCTGCATCTTTCAGTATGCTATTTACCTTATCCTTGGCTTCCTGTTCTTGCTTTTTAAACAACAAAACCAATAGATAACGACCTATAACAACACCAACAATCAGAGAAATTATGCTATAAATTGCGATGTCCATGTATGTATAATTGTATTATTATGTTTGTTTTTATTAATTATATTCAAATTCCAGTAAAATCATGAATCGTCCTATTCCCCTTCTTTGGTATGCACCAATGTGGCGAGCCTGATAAGCTCATAAGACTTCATGACAAAAAAAAACCGCAATTAAATTTAAACAGGTCTCATGTATTATTAAACTTCGTGATTACATAATTAGGCTTAGATTATGACCCAGATGGCTTTCGCAAAATGGCCTATATCTTTTTGCGCCTGTAATATTGAAGCGTTAAGTTTAAAATAGTGACAACCCGAATTTAATTGCGGCAAATTCGTCGTTTAAGCTCTAAATATAAAGAACGTAAATTTATTTTTTAAAGAAATCCGTCAACAACTGATCAAGTTCCTGTACTGAATTTTCCAAGCCCACTTCGTGGTTTTGGGACTGCCGCTCTGCATTAAGCATACGCGTCGCAAATTGCAATACACACATGGACAACAAATCCTGCTTATCTCTCACAGTATAGTTTTCCTGCAATTCCTTTACTTTTTCATTTATCAATTTCGCAGCATGTCGAATTACTTCTTCTTCCGCGCTCTCCACCCGAAGGGGATAAACACGATCTGCGATATTTATTTTTATGGAAATCTCTCCCATTTCTTTGAGCTTTTTAACGTTGTATTAGTTTGAATCCGATAACACTTCTCCCAACTATTTCAACAAACTAATACATTTGTCTATTTCCCGCACAAAATCGTTAATTTTTTGTTTTGTGTCAAGTATTTTTTCATTAATTGCTTCCTTATCCGTTTCAGAATCTAACGTGCGGGCAACTGCCAACGCTTTGACCTTCTCTTCCAACTGCTTGCTCTTATCGTTGCTCGCATCGAAAGCCACTTTTAAGGATTGTACCTCTAATTTAAGCAAATCATTTTCTTCTTGCAAGACTTCGCACAATTGAATTAAATTTTTCGTTTTCTCAACGATCAGATTCATTTGTGAAGACAATGTTGCCATAGTATAAATTGAATATTACCAATTAATGTTGTATCTCTCGTTAACCACGCACTTCCGCACCTAGTTCCTTCTCAAAATTAACAATTAATTTTTGAACTATCGCATCAATTTGCTTATCCGTAAGTGTTTTTTCTTCATCCTGCAAGATAAAGCTCAGAGCATAAGACTTTTTCCCTTCCGGAATTTTATCACCTTTATACACATCAAACACATTTACCTCCTTCAAAAGCTTGCGTTCGGTCTTTTGAGCAACAAATTGTAGCTTATCGAAGCTCACATTTTCATCGATCAAGAGCGACAAATCTCTGCGCACAGCCGGGAATTTGGAAACTTCTTTGTATTGAATGCTATTCTTACGAATAATTTTCATCAAAACATCCCAGTCAAAATCAGCAAAGAAAACCTGACCTTCAACATCTGCTTTTTTCAAATCTGCGTTCGCGATTGCACCAAAAGAAACTAAACATTTCTGCCCTTTCATATAGTTCAAACCATAGGCGAAATGTGTACTTGTAGCATCTTGTATCTGAATTCCTTCAATTTTCAAGCGTTTGATAAGCGTATCTACAGCCGCTTTAAGGTTATAGAAATTAACCGCGTCTTTTTTGCTGTTCCATTGCTCAGCTTCATTTTTACCTGCCATGGCAAAAGCCAGATGCTGCGTTTCTTTATAGCCTTCACCATCCAGCGCATAAGTTTTACCGAATTCGAAGAACTTCAGGTCAAAGTTTCTTCGTTTTTGGTTATATTCAATCGCACTCAAAACAGAAAAAACCATATTTTGACGCATTGTATCCAAATCCGAGCTCAATGGATTATACAATTTGACCGCCGTTTCGCTATCATCCGCATAATCCAGCTTCGTTAGGGAGTTGGACAGAATTTCACGAAACCCATTGGCGATGAGCAGATCAGCCAATTGATTTAAGACAACTTCCTTATCCGGCTTCTCAACCGTATTTAAAGAGGCCTTAATTTGTGACTTCAACTCGATATTGTTATAACCATAAATCCGCAACACTTCTTCCACAACGTCTACCTCGCGTGTGACATCAACGCGGTATGCAGGCACCAACACATCAAGTCCTGTTTCAGTTTCTGAAGCGACTTCAATGCCAAGAGCGACAATAATGGATTTAATTTCTTCATTTGGGATCGCCTGACCGATCAAACGAACCACATTCGCATAGCTCACGTGAAATGAAAACGGGTTAATCACCACGGGATACTCATCTTTTAGCGTCGATGAAATCGTTCCACCCGCAATTTCCTGAATCAATAACGCTGCGCGCTTCAAGGCTTCAACCGTAATATTCGGATCGGTACCACGTTCGAAACGGAAAGAGGCATCTGTTTTTAAGCCATGTCTTTTGGAGGTCTTCCGTACAGAAACAGCATTGAAATAGGCCGACTCCAAAAATACATTGGTCGTTTCGGCTGATACACCCGAATGTGCTCCACCGAAAACACCCGCAATACACATTGGTTTTTCTGCATCAGCAATCACCAAGTCCTCTGCAGACAAGGTACGCTCCACACCATCCAGCGTAACAAATTTTTCACCCTCAGTCGCCAAACGAACAATGACTTTATTTCCCGCAATTTTATCAGCATCAAAAGCATGCAGTGGCTGACCTAAATCGTGTAGTATATAATTGGTAACATCGACAATATTATTGATCGGACGAACACCGATAACATTTAATTTCTCTTTTAACCAATCGGGAGATTCGCCAACGCGAACACCGGTAATATTGATACCGCTATAACGTGGGCTTGCCTGTGCGTCTGCAACGACCACTGTCGTTCCCTCCGCCTCAGCAGCCTTAAATGCAGAAACATCTGCCTTTAACACGTGTGTACGAAAATGTGCCGCAATATCTCTTGCAACACCTAAATGCGAAGCAGCATCTGCACGGTTTGGTGTTAAGCCAATTTCATAACGGTAATCATCCTGGATATTGAAATGATCTTTCACTAAGGTCCCCACTGCAACGTCAGCTGGTAATTCAACGATGCCGGCATGAGATGTACCCAAACCGATTTCATCTTCTCCACATAACATACCTTCGGAAACTTCACCACGAATTTTAGATTTGGTAATTTTAAAAGGCTCTCCGGTAAGCGGATGGCAAGTAGTACCTACTGTAGCAACAATAACTTTCAATCCTGTACGACAGTTTGGTGCACCACATACAATGTGCAATAACTCCGGTCCACCGACATCAACAGTGGTTACTCTTAATTTATCGGCATTAGGATGCTGTTCACAAGTTTTCACTTCACCAACAACCAAACCGTCCAATCCACCTGGGATACTCTGCACGACGTCCAAAGCTTCTACTTCCAATCCTGTATTTGTTAAGATCAGTGATAGTTCCTCCGGTGTCGAATCTATATTAACGTGTTGTTTTAACCAATTATATGAAATATTCATCTCGAATCTGATTTGATGCACAAACTTAGATAAATTTGAGTTTATATCCAACGTCAATTTGCCGATCATCGCCGGAAGTCCTGAATTTGAAGATAGCTGGCAGCCCCTATCCTCACCGGCTGTATGACAAATTACCATATGATCTAAGGGGTTGTTGGGCTTCGGCGAACAAACCGACTTGCCACAGGGCGTTTTTCTTGCGCTATTGCTTATGCTTTTTCAGGTTTTCCGCATGGACAAGGTGCTTTGGGCTTTAGTCGGCACATCGTTGGCCTTGGTTTGGGGCAGCTTCGGGACATGGCCTGAACATGGTCGGGATTGCTTCGCCTGCTGTTCGGCCGTTGTTCGGCTCCTTGCCGAAGCGGACCCGAATCTTTCCCGAAGCCCAGTCGAAGCCCAGCCGAAGCTGTCTCGAAGCTGTCTCGAAGCTGTCCCGAGCCGTTCCCGAAGCAATCCTGATCCGTTGCCGAATAGCGTACGGACTTGAGCGGATTTAAAGGGAATTAAACGGACTTTAGGCATATACACTCCGCTCTTGAATAAGCAAGCCCGACACAATTTCATAAAAAAAGCCTTATCAAATTGTACCAATTTTTATCCTTTTTATGTCCAATCTTAAAGACCTATTTTTTAATCAAAAATCCAGTCATTTCCATAAAAATAATATGTAACTTTGTGCTTTAATTTGAAGAACGTTCAAAACAAACATTTATAATGATTCATTTCTTTGAGAACCCATCGAACACTGTATATGGTGTTCAAAGCGTAAACTCTTTATCACAAGAAGACATTACTAAACTCAACTGGCTATTCGGCAACGCCAAAAAACTAGACGACCAAAACCTTAACCATTACTTTGTAGGACCCCGCGCCGCGATGGTTACTCCCTGGAGTACCAATGCAGTAGAAATCACGCAAAATATGGGAATTGCAGGAATTGTTCGTATAGAAGAATTTCAACCGGTACCAGCGGATTTCAATGACTTCGATCCAATGATTTCCCAAAAGTTCAGTATGTTGACACAGGACATGTATACCGTCAACATTACACCTGAACCGATATTGGAAATTCAAGACATCGAGGCCTACAACAAATCTGAGGGCCTAGCGCTAAATCCAGAAGAAGTAGATTACCTCAATAACCTTTCGACCAAATTGGGTCGTCTGCTTACAGACTCGGAAGTATTCGCTTTTTCACAAGCAAACTCTGAACACTGTAGACACAAGATTTTCAATGGTACCTTTATCATTGATGGCGAAGAGCAACCCACTTCCCTCTTTAAATTAATTAAAAAGACTTCTGAAACCAATCCGAACGAGATTGTTTCTGCTTATAAAGATAACGTTGCCTTTGTCAAAGGTCCACGTGTCACACAATTTGCACCTAAATCGGCCGACAAACCTGACTTTTACGAAGAGAAAGCATTTGATTCGGTTTTATCCGTAAAAGCTGAAACACACAATTTCCCGACTACTGTAGAACCATTTTCGGGTGCTGCAACTGGGTCAGGTGGTGAAATCCGCGACCGTATGGCCGGTGGCCAAGGAGCGATTCCATTGGCGGGTACTGCCGTATACATGACTGCTTATTCGCGATTGGAACAAAATAAATTGGACCTTCAGGCAGGAACAGTTACTGAACCGGCAAAGGAACTCAACAAAACGCGGCCATGGGAAAATGCGATGCAAGAGCGTCAATGGTTGTACCAGACCCCGGTTGACATCCTGATTAAAGCTTCCAATGGTGCTTCTGACTTCGGTAATAAGTTTGGTCAGCCCTTAATTACAGGTTCTGTATTGACCTTCGAACATGAAGAGGATGGCCGTAAACTTGGTTACGACAAAGTCATTATGCAAGCGGGTGGTGTTGGTTATGGAAAACTGGATCAAGCGAAAAAACATACGCCGAAAACTGGCGATAAAGTTGTTATCCTAGGTGGAGAAAATTACCGCATCGGAATGGGTGGCGCTGCTGTATCTTCTGCAGATACAGGGGCATTTGGTTCTGGAATTGAGCTTAATGCCATTCAACGTTCCAATCCCGAAATGCAAAAACGTGCAGCGAATGCTGTTCGTGGCTTAGTAGAGTCTGATCATAACCCTATTGTGTCTATCCACGATCATGGTGCAGGTGGCCACTTAAACTGTTTATCTGAACTTGTTGAAGAGACCGGCGGCTTGATTGACCTGGATGCACTTCCTGTAGGCGATCCTACACTATCCGCAAAAGAAATTATCGGTAATGAATCGCAAGAACGTATGGGACTTGTGATCGCCGAAGATGATATTGACACCTTAAAACGTGTTGCCGATCGCGAACGTGCACCAATGTACACCGTAGGTGATGTCACTGGCGACCACCACTTTATTTTCGAATCAAAAAGTACGGGTGAAAAACCAATGGATTACGCCCTTGAAGATTTCTTTGGCTCATCGCCAAAAACTTTCATGCGCGATAAAACCGTAGTTCGTAACTACGCTGATCTTGCTTATGATGCAGCTAATATTCCAAGCTACTTAAACCAAGTATTACAACTGGAAGCGGTTGCTTCCAAAGATTGGTTAACCAATAAAGTAGACCGTTGTGTTGGTGGCCGTGTTGCCAAACAACAATGTGCGGGTCCATTGCAATTGCCGTTGAATAACGTCGGTGTCATGGCATTGGATTATAAAGGTAAAGAAGGTATTGCGACAACAATAGGTCACTCCCCTGTGGCTGCCTTAGTGGATCCGGCTGCGGCAAGCAGAACGGCTATTGCGGAATCGCTTTCCAACATCGTATTTGCCCCAATCAAAAATGGTCTTGCAGGAATCTCCCTATCGGCCAACTGGATGTGGGCAGCCAATAATGAGGGTGAAGATGCCCGCTTATACCAAGCTGTTAAAGCATGCTCGGATTTTGCCATTGCATTGGGAATCAATATCCCCACGGGAAAAGATTCTTTGTCGATGAAGCAAAAATATCCAAACGGCGAAAACGTCATTGCCCCTGGCACATTGATCATTTCTGCCGCAGGAAACTGTACTGATATCACCAAAGTGGTTGAACCTGTGCTAAACAAAACAGCCGGATCGATCTATTACATCAACTTATCAAAAGATCAGTTCAAATTAGGGGGTTCGTCATTTGCACAAATCATCAATAAATTAGGTACTGAAGTACCGACCATTCAAGATGCTGCTTACTTTAAAACAGCATTCAATACCGTACAGCAATTAATTCACGAAGGACAGATCGAAGCTGGTCACGATGTAGGCTCGGGTGGCTTGATTACAACCTTATTGGAAATGACCTTTGCCGATGTTAATCTTGGTGCCAATTATGACCTTTCGGCATTACATGAATCGGATAGCGTAAAAGCCTTCTTTAATGAGAATATTGCACTTGTCCTTCAAGCGAAAGACGACGCTGCATTTGAAGCGATCGTGAAAGATGCCGGTGTAGACGCGGTTAAAATTGGTCAGGTGATCGAAGGTAATACAGTAACAATTAAAAATCAAGAAGCGGTATTCAGCTTTGATGTAGCAGCAACACGTGATGTATGGTTTACGACATCCTTCCTTTTGGATTCCAAGCAATCTAAAAATGGAACTGCACAACAACGTTTTGATAATTATAAACACCAACCCCTAGCCTTTACTTTCCCAAGTCAATTTGATGGTAAGAAACCAAAAATCGACGGAACTAAAGCACGTCCGAAAGCGGCAATCCTTCGTGAGAAAGGTTCCAACTCCGAACGCGAAATGGCAAATGCCATGTTCTTGGCAGGCTTTGATGTGAAAGATGTTCACATGACCGATTTGATCACTGGTCGTGAGACATTGGAAGACATCCAATTTATCGGTGCCGTCGGAGGCTTCTCGAACTCAGATGTATTGGGTTCGGCAAAAGGTTGGGCCGGTGCTTTCCTTTACAATGAAAAAGCGAAAAAAGCCTTAACCGACTTCTTTGCTCGTCCGGATACACTTTCGGTTGGTATCTGTAATGGATGTCAGTTATTTATGGAACTTGAAATGATCAATCCTGAGCATGAAATCCATGGAAAAATGCTACACAATACTTCAGGGAAACACGAGTCAAACTTTGTGTCTGTAAAAGTTCAGGAAAACAATTCGGTCATGTTATCGACACTAGCGGGAAGTACCTTAGGGGTTTGGATTTCACACGGGGAAGGAAAATTCAACCTTCCGTATGCGGAAGAGCAATACAATATCGTGGCAAAATATGCTTATGAGCAATATCCGCATAACCCAAATGGTTCGGACTATAATACAGCAATGGTCTGCGATAAGACTGGACGCCACTTGGCTACGATGCCACATATTGAGCGTTCGGTGTTCCAATGGCATTGGGCAAATTATCCAAAAGGTCGTCAGGACGAAGTTTCTCCTTGGATTGAAGCATTCGTTAATGCACGTCAATGGATTGACGAGCAAGGCAAATAAAAAAAGAAAAACTCCTTCATGTATGAAGGAGTTTTTTTTAGATATCCCTTTTGTATCCTGGTTTGTTCATCATTTGATCTAGGGAGTATTTTCCAGAGCCCATGACCATAAAAAAGATCAGCAAAAAGAATACGACTATAGAAAGCCACAATTCGGAATTCAAATAACTAAACCCGTGGGTGATATTAACAAAAAATACAGCCCCTACCAATACCGGAAATAATAGTAATGAGGCTAAACGGGTTTGAAAACCTAAGATAAGGAACAGCCCGCCTACCAAATGGGTAAAAACCACATAGTGAACCGCACCCCATGATGATAAGTGGAAACTACTTTGCTCAATCATGTGTTGAACAACGTCCCTATCATTTACGAAACTTACACCTTTGGCAAAAATAACGATCCCTAAGGCTATTCTTAGGTAATCGATCCATTGTGGGTGATGTGCATCGCCCCAATGCTCAATTTTGTGTATCAGGTTCATAACATACCTCCTTTTTATAGATGGTTATAGCCTAATAACAATTGAACAGTAAAAAAGTTGTTTGTATGAGATGATTCACTATCAAAATGTTACGAAGTGAAGACAGCCCACTCCTACGCAACACTTCTGCTCAAACCAATCGTTGGCAAATGAGGCCTCACGCTGTTTCCAAAATCAATCAATCAATCAATCAATCAATCAATCAATGCAACCATAAATTAGGAGAAAAAAAATCGAATGACAAAATCCCAAAACGCGGTTGTCAGCAGCCCCACAACGATACTAAAACCGATCACCAGATTGACCAATTTGGTATTCAGATGGTATTGCTCGGCAATGATCCCTGAGGTTACCAAGGTTGGCATAGCCGCTTCGAATATACTAATCCGCGCAACAGCGCCCTTTACACCAAGTAGTAAAGCAAATAATAATACCAATGCTGGGGCAAGAATCAATTTATAACTCATCGCTGTACTGATCTGCGAAATCTGTTGTCGCCAGCCATCAAACTTCAACTGTAAACCAATAGAAAATAAGGCCAAGGGTCCAACGGTCGCCACCAGCCTATCAAAAAAAGGCTCGGCAACCGAAAGATCAACCAATTGCGACAGCATTAAGGCTGTTATACAACCGATCAGGGGTGGAAAGCTGACTAACTTTCGAAGCATAAATTTGACATCGATCGCCTCGCCATCTTGGGCATTCGCTCGCAGTGCATTGATAAGTCCAGCTGTAGAAAGTAGAATAAATGTGGTTTGGTCGCAAATAATCGCAATCGGCAACTGGGCTTCGCCAAAATAGGCGATGATCAATGGAAAGCCAATAAAGGACGTATTGCTATAACCAGCGGCCAATTCCAAACTACTGCGCGAACGCTGTTTATAGTTTTTACGCCTACAGTACATTTCCATAAATAACCAACTACCTGCCCAAACGAGGATTGCCGAAAACACCGGAAACAGTAATTGCGATGACCATACAATCTTCGGAATATATTTGAAAGACACCGCTGGAAGGGCAAAATAAAGAATCCAGGTATTGATCCCTTTATGTGCTTCGGAATGAATTAAATTTGTTCGCTTTAACAGCATCCCTGCCGCGATGCAAAATGCAATCATTATAAAATTGACCATGTTTTATTACCATTTTATACGACACAAAGGTGCAATAGTACAGCAGGCAATAACATGTACAAATACATTATTTTTATGTACATTTACGGATATATAATCAGGAGAATAATGCGCAAAAAACAGTTTGAGCCTTTGCGGATCAGTGAATTTATTGAGGATAGCTTTCATTTACCTCCACATGAACAGAATTATTATGAGCTTGTTTATATTCGTTCAGGCAAAGGAACCCATGTGATCAACAGATTTGAACTGAACTATGAACGTGGTGATGTATTCTTAATTAGTCCGGCAGACAAGCATTATTTTAACATTGAAGAAAAGACACATTTTCTGTTTATTTTATTTACAGATACCTACTTCCTGCAGAATAAACGCAATCAAAAGCGCTATGCCTGGATTATGGAGCTGATGAACGACAGGGGATTAAAGGAACGCCAATTGGATATGGACGAGCATTATCGCCTGATTTACACTCATATCCTGGAAGCGGTCCGACTGTATAGTCATACCACAGTCCGCGAGCATTCGGACTGGCTATTTGACCAACTCGTCGCGATCTTTGGGCTCTTCAAAGAAATAGCAGAGACGCAACGTATACCCCAGCAGCATGAACTATATGTTGACCGATCGATTTCGGCTTACATTCATCAGCATATTTTTTCGCCCGAACAACTTCAGGTCAGCCTACTGGCTCAGAAATTCAATATTGCCCCATCCTATTTTGGGACCTACTTTAAGAAGAACTTCGGCAGCAGTTTAAGAGCGTATATCAATACCTACCGGATCGAACTCATCGAGAACAGACTTAAATCCAAAGATTATACCTTGAAACAAATTGCTGCAGAACTCGGATTTACCGACGAGAGCCATCTTTCCCATTTCTACAAACGCGCCCGGGGATTTAGTCCTTTACATTATCGAACTCAGCGGACTAAATAGTAGGCTTTCCAGATAATACACCCTGTATACGCGGAAAAATTGCAATTGAATGGGCTAAATCTTGGGTGGAATGACGCTATAAAACTTCAAGCCCTCAGCTTCAAACTTCTTATACAATACAAGTAAGACATCATTTTTAAAGGCAGAAGCATTGGCAGCAAAATTTACCCAGCCGGAAACACTCAGGTAAATCATCTCAGCACTGATGTCCTGTATACTGATTCCGCTATCTCTATCCTTGATAAAATGGTCACTACTTTCCATAGCGTCTTTGATCCATTGTTTGGCTTGGTCCAAATCTGCTTTCCGATCGATATGGAGAACAAAACTTGTCTTGCTGTATTCTTGGGATAAGGTCCAATTGACAACCCTTCCCGACAGCAAATCACCATTTGGAATAATGACATCTGCACCATCACCTGTTTTTAAAACACTGGCGCGTATACCGATTTCCTTGACGCGCCCTTTTTTGTCGGCAAGCTCAATTTGATCACCAACGCGAAACGGCTTATCAAAAACCAAAATTATGCCCGAGACAAAATTATTGATGATATTCTGCATGCCGAGTCCGATACCAACACTCAATGCGCCAATCACGACCGTAAGTTTGTCCAAACTCATACCCAGGGCCGAGATGGCCATAAAGAAACCGATCAGAATAATGGCCAAGCGAAAGAGCGGAAATAAGGTCATCTTCTGATTATAGACCTGGCTGAGCTGACCGTCTTCACCACCAAGAACGATCAAACTAATATTTTTCTGAAACCAATTGGCCACCAACAGCAGTAAAACCGCTACACCAAGATTTCCTAAGGTAAAAGAGATGCTGCCGATGCTGCGTACTTTTCCGAAGAATGTTTCGCTCAATGCCAATAAACTTTCAATAAACTGTAAGTTATTTGCCAGCACAATGATCGCCAAAAGCACACAGACAATACGCAGAATTTCGGTGATGATAGCCAAGGTGCGCTGCTCGTTGAAACGCATCCAAAAACCGGAAGTCAGCCGATCTTTTTTAAACTGATTGCGGACATCCGCCTTAATCATATCCGAAAAATACTGCAGTGTAAAAGACTGCACCAGCCCCACAGCACAGGCAATACTAAAACTACGTGAATGCTCCACATGCCCGATAATATTCAGTGTAATTGCGGTCACGTTGAGTATAGCAAAAATTACATAAATAAAATTACTGATATAACCCGGACTATCCGCATTCTTTATACGCCGTTTCGTATAACTGACCAATCCTAAAGCAATCAAATTGAAGGCAATACAAACGATACGTAAAAACAGGTCATCGCTTACGATCATATTGACAAATACATCCAGGATATAGAATACAATAAGGATAATGGCAATTTTACGCTGCAATCCACTCATGCGATGCCTGAGCAAAAACATGAAGATTAACATGATGACCAATTGGGAAGCCTGCAAAATGAAACTTGGTGTAAAGAAGTTTACAAAAGGCAACAGTGTCAGGAGAAAAATAATGGTTTTCCCAACGATCGCATCAATCGCAAGTTTATGTTCAGGATCATTTTGCCGAAGGATATAAGACACCCGTACAATCCAGTAGCAATACCCCAATCCCAGTACAATCAACAGGATACGGCTCGCCCAATCTGTCCGATTCACATATTTGTCTATCGACTTATTGTTACTGTAATTACTCCGGATATTATTTAAGATCACATCTTTAGAGATGGCTGCCGTATTGGCTTTCCATATCGAACTTTTAGCGGTCACGGAATCGGCTTTTTTGTTTCCGCTTTTTATTTCGTGAACGGTTTCAATCCGAATCAGATGACGTTGATTTTTAGCTATAAGTTCATCAATCGTCCGATTGATCGCTTCCAGCGAATCTTGTTTTGCAGCTAGTTTAAGCTGCGCATTGTCGAGATATTGATACGCTCTACTGTGATTATTGGCACTGATATCATAGCGGTTGATCAGCGTCTTGATCTGATCTGCTGTCACATTGAGGCTATTGGAATAATTGCTGATACTGCCTTTAATTGACTTCAACTGGCTGATTTCTTCATGGATACTATTTTTTATTAAAGCAATACTATCTTTAGCCGATCCAGCATTCGTTGTCAAGTAGCCATTGGATTTTTCATTCAGCTGCGCGATAAGCTCGGCCATGGAAGCCGTACGAATATTGGATAAAAAGTTTAGATTTACTTTGCGCAGATCATTTCGTAGCTCATTCCGCAGTGAGTCATTTCCAACCCGCGTCGAATCCACATTCGACCGTCTACTTAGGCTGCTATGGCTCGCCGTGCGATCGCCTATCTGATTCTTCCGAACCTGAACGGAGTCCTGTGCAAATCCGTGCAGCTGAAAAGTCAAGAGACTTAAGACAAAAATAAAACGCTTAACAATGCCCAATTTCATACTTCTAATTTTGTTGACTTTCTTTCCTGGCAACAGGTAGTCAAATGCCATGGAAACTACAAATTGCAAAGAAAGGACCAAAGGTTTTTCTCCGACAAAAATAACTTATCTCCTGTTAAAATCGAATAGCATCGGAGAGTTTTAGTTCTTCCAGCCGTTTTATTTTATCATCACGATAAAATAAATTCATCGTCTCAAAAGGAATCAACTTCAAGTCTTTATTGACGATGTGGACACAAGATTTCTTAACAGCACGAACATCAAAATCGTAGGCATCCATAAAATTCATAATGATAATGCGGAAAAGATTGTCGTAATCAAGATCAGGTGCGCACACTTCTGGCAAACAGCAAAGTAACTGGTTTACTTTTGGCTTTACCTTATCCACCGAAATTCCGGTACTAAATATATCCAGCAATTGCATCTGAACACCTTTGTCCTGTTCATAGACAATGGTATTGCGCGATTGGTTATTTAATAAAATAGCCGGATCAATATGCCGGGTCAAGGGTATCCGCTCATCGCCTATCTTCAGGATATAACCCATCGCCAACGCATCAGGATTACAAGGAACAGGAATAATATCATGTGGATCCAATAGGGAATATTGATTCAGAATTTCCTGACGCACCTCGGTCAGTGTCATTTTATGCTGCTGTGCATCGGTCGCATTTCGCCCGGCAATTTCCACCGGTTGAAAAGTTACCCCGCGTACACATCGCTGTTGTAAAGCGTACTCCAAGATTTTACCAATTTCATCATCATTGGTTCCCTTTTCTAAGACCACAACCAATGTTGTACTCAGATTGAGCGCATTTAATTTGTCAATGGCCTTTTTTCGGACATCCGTGAGATCTTTGCCCCGAAACTTTTCGAGCACGGATGGGCGAAAAGAATCAAACTGGAGATAGATTTCAAATTCAGGCGCATAGGTGGCGAGTTGCTCAGCAAAACCAGGATCATTGGCAATTCGGATACCATTCGTATTGAGCATGAGATGCTTAATAGGTTTTGTCTTCGCAATGTCTAAAATCTTAAAAAAATCAGGGTGTATGGTTGGCTCTCCACCGCTGATCTGAACAACATCCGGTTCACCCTCACTTTCGACGATTTTGTCAAACATCTGTTCAATCTCTTCCAGCGAGCGATGTCGTCCGTAGTGGGGCGACGACATGGCGTAACAAGTTGGGCAGGTCAAATTACAACGGTCGGTCACCTCAACAATGGACAGGCAGCTATGCTGCTCGTGATCTACACATAAACCGCAATCGTATGGGCAGCCATAATGTACTTCATTGTCAAATTTCAACGGTGTTTCGGAGGCTTTATTATAATTCCGAATGTTCTTATAATAGTCAACATCCGTCGCAATCAGCGTTTTGAAAAAACCATGATTGGGACAGTTTTTGGTCATAAATACCTGTTCATCCTCGATAATAATCTTGGCACCCACACGCGAAAGGCATGTTGGACATAGGCTAATGGTATAATCGTAGTACGTATAGTTTCTTACTGGCATCGTTCTGATTTCTAGTTCATAAAGGTAAGTCCGCAGGCAAGCCCCCCTGCCAGCATTGCTCCAATTCCGCCCAACAATAATTTAAGCCAGGGATTGACATTAAACTTCGACTCCTTATTACCTGCTTTAATAATCGAGCCGATAATAATAACCAAAAGTGCAATGCCAATCACAATAGCACCTATAGTAAGAAGAAAAAGTCCCAACATCGCGGTACTTTCCGATCCAAATGATCCTTCAAGCAAATACATGATTCCTATTTTTTGATTAAACGTTCATTTTTTAATAAATAAATATAATAAATTATCACCACGATGCAGGTAATTTGTATGGTACTTAGCCCCAAAAGTATAATTGCCCGTGGCTTAATAAAGTCCAAAAGGAAACGAAAACTAAAATAACTAAGCATAAAAAGCTGAAACAACACACCATTTCGATAATTGTATCGTCGTTTAAAAAGTTGGAGCGTTACAAATAAAAGCAGCAAAAATGCGATTTCATACAGCGCAACTGGATGCCGTTTGTAGGCATCGCCCAAGTACATCCCCAATGGAGAGGTAGTGGGAAAACCGTAGGTCTGCTCGAATACACCCGTGTAAAAACATCCTATCCTGCCAATGACAATTGCGGTAATTAAAGGAAAGACCATCCGATCCCCGGTACTTTCTTTTTTACCCATGATCTTTTTCATCCCTTCTACAGCAACCAAACCTCCTGCCAAACCACCGATTATCGTATTATTCACCCAGATGTAGGTCCATTTATGTGTCGCATTGAGCAACTCAGCCGGACGCTCGAGGGACCCGATAATATGCGAGCCGATTAAAGCGCCTAAGCCGGCAGCAATAACAATAAGAAGTGAATTGGTATGCCCTAAACTTTCCTCATCCTTCCACTTGAGCAGTTGGTAATAACGCATCCCTATAAACATCCCCAACCCTTCCATAAAAGGATGTAAGAGAAATGTTTTTCCAAACAAATCTATCGTAACCGGAAATTCAATTAGCACAAGCATAAACAAGTATACGAAAGACGATCAACAAAATGATAAACAAAATTGCTCACCAAGCAGACAGGACGCCAGCATTTAAAAACAAAAAAAGCCAGTCCGAGAAATGGACTGGCTTAAGAATAATTATTTTACGACAGCTATTAAAGCTGATTGCTATACACAAACCGTATTTCCTCACGGAGGTTATAACGCGAAGCCATCACTTCGCCATAGGCGCCTGCAGAACGAATGGCAATTAAGTCGCCACGTTTTGAGACCGGAAGTGGCACTTCCTTACCAAAACAATCTGAAGATTCACAGATCGGTCCAACCACATCATAGTTAATGGATTCTACAGTGTCCACCGCACTGATATTCTCAATTTTATGATAGGCCTGATACAAGGCCGGGCGCATTAATTCAGTCATTCCGGCATCCAATACCAAGAAATTCTTCTTGACACCATTTTTGACATACAAGACACGGCTTACCAAGCTTCCGCATTGCGCAACCAAAGCCCGTCCCAATTCAAAGTGCACTTCTTGCTGTGCTGTACGCTCCAGGAAGCGGTCGAAAATATCAAAATAGGCTTCAAAATCGGGAATTGTATTCCCATCCGGATTTTTATAATCTATCCCCAACCCGCCACCGACATTCAATACACGGATTTGTGTACCGCGTTCTTCAAACCAGTTTTTCCATTCATTGACTTTCACACACAGGCTTTTGAATACGGTCATATCCGTAATCTGTGAACCGACGTGAAAATGAAGACCTACCAATTCAATAGACTCACATTTTTTAAGCACGGCTGCACATTTTTCCAAATCGGCATTGGGCACACCAAATTTGTTTTCATCAAGCCCTGTTGTAATATAATGATGGGTATGTGCATCCACGTTTGGATTGATCCGTAAAGCTACATTCGCTTTTACACCTTTCTTTGAGGCAAGCTCATTGATGACCTCAAGCTCCTGAATGGATTCAACATTAAACGCGAAGATATTTTGATCGAGCGCGTAATTGATTTCCTTATCGGATTTACCAACTCCTGCAAAAGTAACTTTTTTGGAATCAAAGCCACATTCAATGGCTTTCTTCACCTCATTGCCGCTCACACAATCCGCACCAAAGCCGACCGCTTGAATCGCCTTCAATAACTCGTCATTAAAATTGGCCTTTAATGCATAATGAACATGAAATCCCCGTTTGTGCGAAGCAGCATGCGCAGCCTCCAGGGTCTTGTTTAACACATGCAGATCATAATAATAAAACGGCGTTTCTTTCTCTGCAAACTTCGCCGCGATACCTGTATTTATCATATAAAAACCTAATTCTTAAAATAAACGATTGTGCAATGAACGTAATGCTTCAGTTTTATGATCTGAATTCAATAGAATTGACACGTTAAAGTCTGAACCACCATACGAAATCATACGAACTGGAAGGTGTTTTACAGCATCAAGTACGCGAGCGGCATAGCCATGGCTATTCAAACCAAAATCCCCTACAACGCATACAATGGTCTGATCACCATCCACTGTTACTGAACCAAAATCTTCCACTTCTTTGATAATATCCGCCAAATTTGTGGTATCATCAATCGTCAAAGACACCGCCACTTCCGAAGTTGTGATCATATCGATTGGTGTTTTATAACGCTCGAATATTTCAAAGACACGGCGCAGGAAACCGTAGGCAAGTAGCATTCTCGACGAATGGATATGAATTGCTGTGATACCGTCTTTCGCTGCTATAGCACGAATACAACCTTTCTGCGCACCGTCTTTACTGATCAATGTCCCTTTTGCATTGGGTTCCATCGTATTCAACAACCGAACTGGAACGTTATATTTTTGCGCTGGGAACACCGATTGTGGATGTAAGATTTTAGCACCAAAATAAGCCAGCTCCGCTGCTTCATCAAAGCTTAGATGTGCAATCGGTGTGGTTCCTTTGACAACACGGGGATCATTGTTGTGCATCCCGTCGATGTCAGTCCAGATCTGAACTTCCTCGGCACGGATTGCTGCCCCGATCAAGGAAGCCGTATAATCTGAACCTCCACGGCGCAAATTATCAATTTCACCAAAAGAATTACGGCAAATAAAACCTTGCGTGATAAATAGGGTATTTTCTGGACTCTGGGCCAAAATATGGCTTAGCTTTTCGCCAATGTAATCAACCATAGGCTCATTGTCTTCATCAATTTTCATAAAGTCCAGGGCTGGCAAAAGCACGGATTTTACGCCAATTTCATTCAGGTAAAAATGCCATAAAGCGGTAGACATCAATTCGCCTTGTGCTAAAATAACTTTCTCCTCGATGGGTGTAAACAATTCGTTGGCCAAGGTAGAAATCAGGTTAAAATGGTAATCGATCAATTCTTTACCATTTTTATATCCCTGTTCAGTACTGAAAAGTTCTTTAATAAGGTCTTCGTACTTATCCTTATGCTTCTTGACCAACTCTTTAGCTTCGTCCTTCTTACCTGCTGTGTAAGCTTGACCGATTTCAACCAAAGCATTTGTCGTTCCAGCAACTGCGGACAACACGACGATCTGACGTTCAGCAGGGTTTACAATATCCAACAACCCTTTGATACGTGCTGCACTCCCCACGGAAGTACCACCAAATTTTAAAACTTTCATACTGAAGTTACAATTATTAAATTTCTGTGTGCCAATATAGGCAATTCATGAATTTATATTAAAAAAATGCGGCACAAAATCATGAAAGTTTTGTGCCGCATATCTGATATGTTATGCGGAAGAATTACTTCTTCAAGTTTTCGATCAGTAGACCGGCCAATTCTTCGCCGATTCTTTCTTGAGCTTCATTAGTTGCCGCTCCAATATGTGGCGTCAATGAAATTTTCGGATGTTTCAAAATCTCCTCACGTGGAGTAGGTTCGTTGTCGAATACATCTAAACCAGCAAATGCTACCTTGCCCGAATCCAATGCTTTCACCAATTCCAACTCATCAATAACGCCACCTCTAGAAGCATTGACTAAGCCTACACCATCTTTCAATAATGGGAACTCCGCAGCTCCAATCGCTGGTTTATCCAAAAATGGAACGTGTAAAGAGATAAAATCTGAAACTTTCAATAGCTCGTCCATCTCCACTTGTTGAATAGGCACGTCAACCTGGATACCACCTGAAAGTGTTATGGTCAACGCTTTTGGTCCTTCGAACAAATCCGTATAAACCACATCCATCCCTAGACCAATGGCGATTTTGGCAACTTCACGACCGATACGGCCAAATCCAACGATACCGATCGTCTTACCACGAAGCTCCGTACCGGCACCATAAGCTTTTTTAAGGGCGCCAAATTTTGTGTTGCCCTCAACTGGCATTTTTCTGTTGGCATCGTATAAGAAGCGGACACCATTCAATAGGTGAGCAAACACCAGCTCAGCAACGGATAGCGAAGATGCCGCCGGGGTATTGACAACAGCGATGCCTTTTGAACGGGCATATTCTACGTCAATATTATCCATGCCTACTCCACCACGGCCGATAACTTTCAAATTAGGGCAGCCATCAATCAGGGCCTGACGCACTTTAGTTGCGCTACGTACCGTGATTGCGTCATAAGCAAGAAGCTTTTCTGGAAGCTCTTCTTGTGGAATATGCGTTGTATCTACACTATGACCGGCATCTTCCAGCATTTTTTTTCCTAGTGGATCGATACCGTCATTCGCTAATATTTTCATCTTTATAATTCGTTTTTAAAGGTAGCAGTACCATTCAACTCATTGGAAGATCCAATCCCGTGAATACGATACGACCTTTATAATTCGTAATCTAACTAATTATTTATTCGTCAACTGTTAAATTTCAGCAACATGCATGCAGCCTTAGGCTGTATGCGTGTCCTCAAATTCTTTCATGGCATCAATCAACGCATTTACGCTGCTCAATGGTAAAGCATTGTAGATTGAAGCTCTAAATCCACCGACAGAACGGTGACCTTTGATGCCAATCAAATTACGTTCTTTCGCCAAAGCCAAAAATTCAGCTTCCAACTCTGGTGTATCCATCACAAAAGTAACATTCATGCGTGAACGGTCTTCTACAGCAGCAGTACCTTTGAATAATGGGTTGCGATCGATTTCATCGTATAAAGCACGTGCTTTGATGATATTCTCTTGTTCCAATACCGAAACACCGCCTTTTGCTTTTAACCAACGAAGGTTTAACATCGAAACAAAAATCGAATATACCGGTGGTGTATTGTACATTGAACCACCGTTGATATGCAATTGATAATCCAACATCGATGGAAGAATACGTCCTGATTTACCTAAGATATCATCTTTAACAATCACGAGTGTAACACCTGCAGGTCCCATATTTTTTTGAGCACCAGCATAAATCAAATCATAGTCAGCAACGTTGATCTCACGTGAAAAAATATCAGAAGACATGTCAACAACCACTGGCAAAGCGGTTTCGGGTTTATCAAAAACCTCCGTACCGTAAATGGTATTGTTGGCTGTATAATGAAAATATGCCGCATCTGTTGGGATGGCATATCCCTTAGGGATATAGGAATAATTTTTATCAATCGACGAAGCTACAACATCTACTGTACCGAATTTTTTAGCTTCTTTTAATGCTTTTGTAGCCCATACACCCGTATCCAAATAAGCAGCCTTACCGCCTTCAGGTAAAAGATTCAACGGCGCCATTGCAAATTGCAAACTTGCCCCTCCTTGAAGGAAAAGAATCGAATATCCCTGAGGTACTGCCAATAACTCGCGTACTAATTGTGTGGCTTCATCTATCACTGCTTCAAACTCTTTGGAACGGTGAGAGATCTCTAAAATTGATAAACCGGTGTTGTTAAAATCAATTACAGCTTCTGAGGCTTGTTGAAATACTTCCTTTGGCAGAATACATGGACCTGCTCCAAAATTATGTTTCATTGATGTTATAGTTTGTTTGATTGCTATTTTTTAACCCTAGCTAAGCAATCCGTTGTTTAAAAACCAAAGGTAAAATAAAATTATATATTTTTCAACTAATCTGTTTTTTTATTGAAAATTTATAAAATTCTAAATGATTTCAATAAAAAGATCGCACAACAAACAGCTAATTCAATGCAAAAAACATCAAATAAGCAACACTTTCCATGCCATATCTACCTGATTATCTTGCAAATACTCCTTAGCCTTGAGCTGAAGATGGGTATTACGAGAAGATTGATCACCAATAAAGGCATTTAGCAATTCGTAAATTTCAGGGAGACTCGTTATATCATCTACCTCCTGTGGCGTGGGTAAACGGTCGACCTGAGCCAACTTCATTTTTTCGTTCTCCGTAAAAACGGTCGATTCCTTTATAAAAAGTGGCAGCTGATTGTAATCCATAAAAAAGCAGAAATTTTATTCAAATTTCTGCTTAATATCTCAGAAAATAAAATTCTTATATTTTTTCAATAATTCGATCTGCAAATTCGCTTGTTTTGACCAAGGTCGCATCATCCATCAAATTGTAAAAATCCACCGTCACAGTCTTAGCCAATATCGTTTCTCCTAAGGCCTTAACAATTGCCGCCGCCGCTTCGGTCCAGCCGAGGTATTCGAATAGCATAACACCGCTTAAAATAACCGATGAAGGATTCATGGTATTGGTATTTGCAAAGCGAGGTGCAGTACCATGGGTGGCTTCAAAGACAGCGTGCCCGGTTTTAAAATTGATATTAGCACCCGGTGCGATCCCTATACCGCCAACCATTGCTGCCAGCGCATCAGAAATATAATCACCGTTCAGATTCAACGTTGCCACAACAGAAAAATCCCGTGGATTCAGCAGGATCTGCTGTAAAAAGTTGTCGGCAATCATGTCTTTAATCAAAATTTTACCGGAATCTAAGGCCACTTTTTGTTCTTGATTGGCAACCTCCACACCCTTTTCTTCTTTCGTTCGCTCCCACTGTCCCCACGTATAGGTTTTGTCGGCAAATTCCGTTTCAGCAACCTCATAACCCCAAATCTTAAAAGCCCCCTCCGTAAATTTCATGATATTTCCTTTGTGAACAATCGTCACGGAAGGCAAGTTGTGATCAATAGCATGTTCTATTGCTGCACGGACTAATCTTTTGGATCCCTCTTCAGAAACCAGTTTGACACCGACGCCTGTCGTGGCCGAGAAATTGTAATCAATATCAAGCTCATCATGCAAGAAATCCTGGAATCTGTTGGCTTCAGCTGTTCCTGCCTGAAACTCTATTCCAGCATAAATATCTTCGGTATTTTCGCGAAAAATCACCATATCCACATACTCGGGATGTTTGACTGGCGAAGGTACACCCTCAAACCATTTTGTCGGGCGTTGACATACATAGAGATCCAAATCCTTACGCAACGCAACATTCAACGAACGGATTCCCCCGCCTACTGGCGTGGTGAGCGGCCCTTTGATTCCAACCAGGTACTCTTTTAATACATTCAGCGTATCTTTTGGTAGCCATTCGCCTGTTTCGTTGAAAGCTTTCTCACCTGCCAACACCTCCTTCCATGTTATTTTCCGTTGTCCGCCGTACGCTTTCTCCACCGCCTGATCAAAAACACGCACTGCCGCATGCCAGAGGTCAGGACCAATGCCGTCGCCGATAATAAAAGGAATTGTTGGAAAATCTGGAACCTGTAAAGTTCCTTCACTTGACATTGTAATCTTATTTGACATAACCTTCAATTTTAACGGACAATAACTATCCCTTATTAAACATATTTCCGATTTCTTTGCTAATTTTTCTAAAGATTGGTGCAGCTTCAACATCTTCATATTCGTCGATGTGCGCATTTTCCACTCTACTAGGAAACACTAAAACAAGATTTTCGTTTGCATAAATACGATCTAATTTCTTTGCTACTCCATCCAGCGAATCCCGATAGGAAACTTCTCCATTTCTAGCCGACACAAAAATAAACATCGCATCCTCCTCCTTAAACGCTTTAAGGCCCTGTAAATTGTCCCAGTTGTCGTAATGTTTGAATGTGACAGGAACAGAATTTTTCAATTCGACGAGATGTTCTTCAATGGCAGCGGCAGAACGTGTATCAACCACAAAAGTGATGGACAGGGATAATTCCTTGGCAAACTTGACCACCTTCTCCAGCCAGTATTCGAAACCAAATTCCGCCTCGCACATCGGTGGTGCAAAAACGACAATCGACTTATTCGAAATAAAAGGTTTTTTAAAATGACATAACATCACATTAGCCGAGGTTCTATTTAAAATACTTTCCGTTTTCTCCCCGACAAACTTATCCATAAAATTGGCCGCACTTGGCCAGCCCAAAACAATACAATTGGCAGAAACCTCTTTTGCCGACCGCGCAACCCCGCTGGCAATGTTTAAATCTATTGTAGCACTTATATTCACATTTGTTTCACTACCCGAAGCATACCTGACCATATTGTCCAGGTTCTTCCGTGCTTTAGACATGTTTAATTGTGCCTGTTCATTATCTTTCACAACGGACACAATATTGACAGGATAGGAACATTTCTTGCTTTTAATATAGGTTGAAAAATCCAAAATCGGCTCCATATTATCCATATTAGCGATAGAAATCAAGATGTTTTCATCTTTTTCCTTTACCACATCAGTATGTTCTTCGTCCTGTTCGCCATCCATAACCACTTTACGTGAGGCATTTCCCGTCACCACCGTGGCGACAATGCAGGTCACCAAAATCAGCAGAATCGTACCATTAAGCACATTCTCATCGATAATGCCGTTCTTATGTCCAACCATAATAACGGCCAGTGTTGCCGCAGCATGTGCACTACTTAAACCAAATATTAGGTTACGTTGACCACGGCTGTATTTAAAAACAATCTGTGTCAGCCAGGCGGCCACATATTTTCCGACGATAGCCACAACGGTCAGTGTTCCGGCAATAATAAGAGCCTGCGGCCCTTTCAAGATCACGCTGACATCGACAATCATGCCCACAGATATCAAGAAGAAAGGAATAAAAATCGCATTACCGATAAACTCGATCCGGTTCATCAAAGCCGAAGAATGTGGAATCAGTTTATTGAGGGCCAGACCGGCCACGAAAGCCCCAATAATCGGCTCAAGGCCGGCAATTTCCGCTAGAAAGGCCGCAAAAAACACAACCGAGAGAACGAAGATATAATTGGACGTCTTCTCACTCCCCAAGCGCTCAAAAAACCATTTCGCGATCCTCGGAATAACACCAAACATGATAAACAGAAAGATAGCAAAGGAAATCGTCAGGGTAATCCAAAATTCATTACCTATATTTCCCTGAGAAACGCCAGTAATTACAGCAAGAATAATCAGCACGGCCGTATCGGTCAGGATTGTTCCACCGATCGTAATCGCAACAGCCTCCATTTTTGAAATACCATAGCTATTGACGATGGGATAAGAAACCAGCGTATGGGTAGCAAACATGCTTGATATCAACAAACTCGGCAAAACACCGTAACCCAATAAAAAGTGACAAACGGGATAGCCAATACTGATCGGCACGATGAATGTCAAGAAGCCAAAGAGCAAGCTCTTATTTTTTGTCTTTTTAAATTCATTCATGTCCAACTCGAGCCCGGCAATAAACATGATATAGAGCAGGCCTATTGTTGAAAAAAGCGTTATGGCCGAGTTTTTTTCCAGCCAATTTAGTCCATGCGGTCCAATAATAACGCCGGATATAATTAATCCTATAATCCCCGGAACCTTAATCGGTCGCAGTACAATCGGTGATAACAGGATAATAAAAAGTACCAGTGAAAATATAAGTACAGGATTTTGTAAAGGTGCTTCGAAGGCGTGGGAAATATGCTCAAAAGTTTTATTCATATGTGCTTGTATACTAGCCGTAAAATATAAATACTTATTTTTCTATACAGCTCGAAAAATAGTTAACAGCACTAAAAATACGATTTTTTAAAGAAAGCGAAGCCTAAAAAGAGCGTTACTTAAAAGAAATGGCTTTAATCGGACTAATTTTGGTAATTAGCATTGACGGAATAAATAAAGAGATCATTCCGATAAACACAACAGCCAAATTGACAAGAATCACATCAGACCATTGAAGTTGAACGGCCACATAGGAGATATAGTAGGTCTTCTCATCCAATTTAAAGAAATGGGTAAAATCCTGAAAAAAGTAAAAACCGAGGCCAATAAGATTACCGATTAACAATCCGAGGCCGATCAGGTACAAGGCACTGTACATGAAGACGCGGCGAATTCCGGCATTGTGATACCCCAACGCCTTTAAAATACCGATCATTGAAGTACGCTCAAGAATGGTGATCAGCAAGGCGGAAATCATATTGATAATAGCCACGACCGTCATCAATATAAAAATGATTTTGGTGTTCATATCCAGCAGTTCCAGCCACTGAAAAATATCGGGAACCTGATCCTTGATATTAATTGCCTGCATATCGATAGGCAACAGATCTTCAACCTTGTTTGTTGTCCGTTCGAGCTGACTAAAATCTTTGATCCGAATCTCATAGCCCCCTACCTCATGATCATCGAGGTTGCTCAGTTTGCGGATGACATTGAGAGACCCGATCACATAGACCTTATCTAATTCTTCAGAGCCTGTATTAAAAATGCCCTTAATGACAAATTTACGTTTGCGTATAGGATCCTGCACGAAATACATAATAAAATCGTCACCGACTTTTAAGAGCAATCGATCTGCGAGATACTTAGAGACTAAAATCTGATTATCGGCATTATCCGATTTAAAGTCTATCATATTCCCTTCCACCAGCATACCTTGAAACGGCTGCTGATTATACAATGAATCGATACCCTTGAGAACCACGCCTTCCACTTCATTGTTGACATTGATGATTCCGGCCTTGGTTGCAAAGGAACTGATGGAATTGACTTGAGGAATTGCCAATATGGACTTGCGGACCTCCGGTGCAAGTGTTATGGGCGAATTTTCGTAAGACTTATTCAGGTCGTAACGTAAAACCAATACATCGGCAAAAAAACTCCGTTGCTTACTGATAATCTCTCCCTTAAATCCGCGCAATACCGCAATAGATATAATAATCGCTGCAATAGCAAGAGCAATGGCACCAATAGTCACCCGAACGATCAATTTTGAGAACGTTCTTTTTCCAGAAAATGCGATCCGATTTGCTAAAAAATAAGGAAAATTCAAGCTTTCAATATATTTATGTAACTTCGCAAAGTTATAAAAATTTGTTATTTACAAAACTGAAATGACAAATTATTAGGTGTTTTTCAGTAGGCTATTCAACGAGGAGGCTCCTGCACTGGTTTAAAGAGTTTTATAAAAATTTTCAAGTATTATGCGTATTATTTTCATGGGTACTCCCGATTTTGCTGTAGCTTCACTTGAAGCACTGATTCAGTCTGGCGAACAAGTTGTCGCTGTGGTTACTGTACCGGATAAACCTGCAGGACGCGGACAAAAAATACATGAATCTGCGGTGAAAATATTTGCTAGACAACATAACATCCCAGTTCTTCAACCCGTGAAACTTCGCGATGAAGCATTTCTGAATGACCTCAAAAGTTTTCAGGCGGACCTACAGGTTGTGGTCGCATTTCGTATGCTACCTGAGATCGTCTGGAATATGCCTAAATTTGGAACAATCAACGTTCACGCCTCACTCCTTCCACAATATCGGGGTGCAGCACCGATAAATCATGCCATCATCAATGGCGAGAAAGAATCGGGCGTAACGACATTTTTACTACAGCACGAAATCGATACGGGAAACATCTTATTGTCGAAAAAAGTTACCATCAAAGAAACAGACAATGCCGGCGATCTCCACGACAACCTTATGGTGGCTGGGGCAGAAACGCTCCTTCAAACCATCCAGCAATTGAAGGCCGGCACTTTGCAGCCTAAACCTCAAGACGTCCTTCTCACCACGGAGCCACTCAAACACGCACCAAAAATCTTCAAAGAAGACTGTAAAATAAACTGGGATCAGCCCACTGCGCAGGTTTATAACTTCATTCGCGGTTTAAGCCCTTATCCAGCGGCATTTACCCTCTTAAATGATAAGGTACTAAAAATCTATCGCACAGAAAAAGAGCTTGCCCATACAGCTACAATACCGGGCACCGTAGAAACTGACAAGAAAAGTTTCTTAAAAATTGCGACACAAGACGGCTATATTGTCATTTCTGACCTTCAACTCGAAGGCAAAAAAAGAATGAATGTAGTCGATTTTTTAAAAGGCTATCGATTTTAACCTTTTTCATCACCACCATCATAATATTGCAGCAGATCACCAGGCTGGCAGTCTAGCGCTTTGCATATCGCTTCAAGAGTATCTAATCGCAATGCCTTCGCCTTTTGATTCTTGATGATTGAAAGATTGGAAAGGGTAATTCCGACGTTGTCACTCAATTGGTTAAGCGACATCTTTTTCTCTTTCATTATTTTATCCAAGTGAATTAAGATTGGCATAATATAATTTTTATTCTTTTAAATTTATTTAATGTCACTAATAAAACAAAAGATCCATCTTTTTGTTTTATCATAAAATTATCATTTTAAAATAAATTTGAGGAATGCATGGTGCATAATAAATCAGCTGCCGACGAGTTAAATTGTTTAGAACAATAAAAAAAATTAAACCTTTTAGCTCTTTAAATATCAAACAGTTGAATATTACAGCAACAGATAAGAGGAAAAAAAAATATTAAAATGGAATAGTTTTTGATGATTAAAAATTGAAACTCAAAAAAGCCTAACTCATTAAATATGAGTGGCTAGATAATCAATTTTCCATTAATAATTCAAAAATTTTTCGTATTTTCGCAAACATTTCTTAGAGAGGAGAATTAATAAAAATTAATGAGACAGCTCAAAATTACACAATCTATCACCAATCGTGAGTCACAGTCTTTGGACAAATACTTACACGAAATTGGTAAAGTAGACTTAATTACAGCAGAAGAAGAAGTAGAATTAGCACAGCGTATCCGCGAAGGCGATCAAGTTGCCTTGGAAAAATTGACTAAAACCAACCTTCGTTTCGTAGTATCAGTAGCAAAACAATATCAAAATCAAGGTTTAACCTTAGGTGATTTAATCAATGAAGGTAACCTGGGCTTAATTAAAGCGGCTAAACGTTTTGACGAAACAAAGGGGTTTAAATTCATTTCTTATGCCGTTTGGTGGATTCGCCAATCTATTCTTCAAGCAATTGCTGAACAATCGCGTATCGTACGTCTGCCATTGAATCAAGTTGGTTCATTGAGCAAAATCAGTAAGGCTTTCTCAAAACTAGAACAAGAATACGAACGGGAACCATCTCCAGAAGAATTGGCGGATATCCTTGAAACCACAGTAGACAAGGTTTCGGATACGCTAAGCAACTCTGGCCGTCACGTATCTATGGATGCTCCCTTTGTTCAAGGTGAAGAAAACACACTTTTGGACGTTTTGGAGAACCATGATCCAGACACAGACAGTTCTTTGATTGATGAATCTCTGTCAGAAGAAATCAAACGATCATTGGCAACATTAACAGAAAGAGAACGTGAAATTATCGTGCTTTTCTTTGGCTTAGGTTCCAATCACCAATTGTCGTTAGAGGAAATCGGAGAAAAATTCAATTTAACACGTGAGCGCGTTCGTCAGATCAAAGATAAAGCTCTTCAACGTTTGAGACACACTTCAAGAAGCAAAATCTTAAAATCCTATTTGGGTTAACAAGAGATACTTATTAGACATTTTGGCAATCCCAATCAGAAATGGTTGGGATTTTTTGTTCCTAATTTTTTAGCCAATAAAAAAGGGTTGCCTACTACGCAGGCAACCCTTCTGTTTTCCAGGACTCCTGTTATTTAGAATCCGGCATCAAAATAAATTCAAAAAGTCGATCTCTTTTCAAATATTTTCCGGCAACATCCTGCACCGACTTCGAAGTTACCTTCTTCAAATTGTCTATTCTACGTGTATATCGTGCAAGATCAAGATCATTCTGATAAGAACTTGATATATAATTCAGCCAATAACCATTTTCACGAAGATTTAACTCATTTTGTCGCTGTTGTTCTGCTAGGAACTTTTCGATATCTCCATTTTCGGGGCCTTTTTCCTGAATCTTTTTTACTTCATCCAAGGCCGAAGTGATTAAAGCATCAGCCTTATCTACTGCCGAACCAAAACCAATGGAAAAAGCATAACGTGCTTTTGGCAGCTTACTGAAACTCGCCCGAGCGCCCACGCCGTAAACTCCACCTTCTTTTTCACGGAGTCTTTCCAACAATTTGATCGTCAACACACTCTCCAAGGCTTCCATATTCACATTTTCAGTTTCATTATAGGTATAGTCCCCATAGTAGGCCAATTGCGTACTTGCCTTCTCCTCTTTGCCTTTATGAACAACTACGCGCTCGCCCTTGCTCGGCTCCAGAATATTTAAATCCTTGTAGCTTTCTCCTCTTTTAAGGGTCGGCAATGAAGCCAGGTAGGTTTCTAAATAAGGCTTGATCTGATTCTCGTCAAATGACCCCACAATTGTAAACACAAAATCCGAAGCATCAGCAAATCGTTCTTTGTAAATTGCCAAAGCACGTTCCCGATCAATTTTATTGATCGTTTCTACCGTTGGGTTTTGCCGGCGGACATTGTTGCCATAAAGCACTTCTTTCACTTTATCCGAGAATACATTATTTGGATTGCTCAACCTATTTTCCAAAGATCCTTTTGCCCGGGTCATGGTACTCTGGAAAATATCCTGATCCAATCGAGGCTCGGTAAAATAACCATAAATCAATTCAAAAGCATTCTTCAAGCCTTCTTTATCTGTACTACCTGAAATACCTTCGTAACGTTCGGAGATATACGGAGAGATGGAGACATCTTTTCCTGAAAGATACTTCGTAAGCTCAACGTTGTTCATTTGTCCAACGCCGCTTGCATCAATTAAAGAAGACGCATTGGAGGCTGAGAAGTAGTCTGCATCACTATAGCCTGATGTTCCACCCGGACTATACGCCATAATCTGTATCTCATCATTTTTAAAGTCCGTAGGCTTTAAGATTACTTTCACACCATTGCTTAAGATCAATTCTTTCGCTTGAACGGCGTCAATACTTTTTGACGATACAACAGTGCCTTTTACGGGCTCTTTTGAAAGCAAGGGAAGATTGGAAACTTTATCTTCATATGCTGTCACGGGACTCTCTTCCACTGCCTTTACCCAGCCCGTCACGGTAGACTCAGCGGGTAAATTGGCCTTATCCTTTTCTGGCCCCATAACTAAAACATCGCGGTTCAGATCGGTATAATATTTTTTCACCAAACCATTCACTTCCGACAGTTTCAAGGTTGGTAACAGCTGTTTTGTCAAACGATAAGCGTTTTCATTACTTAAAGCAGGTTCATCATCAATAAAATAATTGAGATAACGGTTTACATAGCTATCCGACTTCTTTTTATCACGCTCGATAAATGACATCTCGTTACCCTTTTTCATATCGGCGATGGCACGATCCAACTCCGTCTGTGTAAAACCGTATTTTTGAATGCGCTCAAATTCGGTTAACATCGCTTTAAATCCGGATTCCAACTCGCCTGGTTTAGGCACCACCAACAATGAAAAAGTATTAAGGTTAGCAACAAAATCGCTGATACTTCCACCTGCCTGCATAAAAGGAGGGTTCGGTTGTTGCATCAATTCAGAAAAACGCCCCGCGATCATCTGATTGAACACATTCTTCAACAGCTCGTTTCTGTAATCTCCTACCGTGGAAACCTTTTCTTTTTCGCTTTTGATCAAAATCTGTGCAACAGTGTAGGGCAGTTCCGGATCTGAAATAGCCAAGAACTGGTTCTTGTTTAACAGATCGACCCGATATTTTTTACGCTCCAACGCTTTTTTGGGCATTTTCATATCGGAAAACAATACTTTCACCCTTTCTTCCATCTCCTTGGGATCAATATCTCCAACGATGATCAGGGCCTGTAAATCCGGGCGATACCAGTCTTCATGGAATTTGCGTATTTCTGTGTAGGGAAATGTTTTCAGTATCTGTTCAGTTCCGATCGGCAAACGCTTGGAGTAAAGGGAACCATTGAGCAACATCGGAAAGTATTGATCCTGTAAACGCTGCTGTACTCCTCTTCCACCTCGTTTTTCTTCGAGAATAACACCCCGTTCTTTATCAATTTCTTCGCCATCCAACAAAGCGTCCTGAGCCCAATCGCGCATTACCTGCAAACCATTTTTTAAAAGTTCAGGATCGTCAGAAGGAATGGGCAGCTGATAAACGGTCTGGTCAAAGCTGGTATAGGCATTGAGGTCCGATCCAAATCGAACCCCCGCTTTCTGCAGGTAGTTAACCAATTCATTCTTTGGAAAGTGCTTCAGGCCATTGAAGTTCATATGTTCTAAAAAATGGGCCAAACCAAGCTGTTTTTCATTTTCTAGAATAGAGCCGGCCTTCATACCCAAATACATGGTAACACGGCCTTTAGGCTCGCTATTTTTACGAATAAAGTATGTAAATCCATTTTTCAGTTTCCCTGTCATGACTTCATTGTCGAAGGGTAATTTTTGATTCAGCGCCAAACTATCTTGGGATAGAATCGCGCGCGCTTCCGCAGTTAATGTGGTTGGCATTTTTGCTTCTGCTATATAGAACGTAGCCGGTAATAGAAAAGCTAATGCGAGTGGTTTAATGAATTTCATACAAAAAAATGTCTTTTTTCAGTTATTTTTGCTAATTGTTTTATATTAGGGTAAACGGAACAGGAGATCAATTGTCCCGATAAATCGTAAAATACAGATTAATACTTTTTTCATTATCCAAGGAGGAATCGGGACCCGCTATAAGGGAACGTCTCTTTGTATCACTTATAATCTGTAAAAATTCCACTTAAAAATACAGAATAACTTTCGAAAAGAACAACAGTTAATTGTAATTTTGTTGCAAATGGATTTTGAAAACTGGACTGATATAAAAAAAGAATTCGAACAATTCTTAAAGTTCGAAAGAGGCTTAAGCGTTAATTCAATTGATGCTTACTTAAATGACGTATCCAAATTTCAGATCTACTGCGAAGACAATCATTTGGTTTTAAATACTGTAACGAGAAAAAATATACAGGAGTTTTTGGCTTGGTTGCAGGAGTTTAATATTTCACCCTTCACACAATCCAGGCTGATCTCTGGCCTGAAGACTTTCTTTAGCTTTTTGATGATCGAGCATGAATTCGTCCACAATCCGACAGATCTTCTTCAGGCGCCACGCTTGGCACGCAAGCTGCCCAGCGTTTTGAGCATACATGAGATCGATCAATTGATCGCGGCAATCGATCTTTCTTCACCCGAGGGTGAGCGCAATAAAACGATCATCGAAATCTTATACGGATGCGGTCTCCGTGTTTCCGAACTTGTCACACTCAAGATATCGAACCTTTTTTTAGATGTTGAATTTATCAAAGTTGAGGGCAAGGGAAGCAAAGAACGCCTCATTCCAATTGGTCAACACGCCATTAAACACCTCCGTATCTACTTAGAAACGATCAGACCTCATATCAAGATTAAGGCCGGAAATGAAGATATTGTATTCCTCAACAGAAGAGGCGCCGCATTATCCCGGGTCATGATCTTCTTGATCATCAAAGAACTTGCCTTAAAAATCGGTTTACAAAAAACCATCAGCCCACATACCTTTAGGCATAGTTTTGCATCACATTTAGTGGAAGGCGGGGCAGATCTAAGAGCTGTACAAGATATGCTCGGTCATGAAAGCATTACCACGACCGAAATATACACACACATCGATAGGGACTACCTTCATTCCGTTATTACGCAATATCATCCACGGTCGTGATGAATGTCCGATCACCTTTTGCCAGCTCGGCCATCCAAATGAACTATACTGGTTTATTCAGGGGCAATCGTGCTAGCCTCCTCTCATTCCACATTGCCCGCCCGATGCTAAGCATATATGGAAACTATTATAGCATTGACGTAAAAAAATAGAGAATTGACAAAAGCTAAACGCTAAAATACTGACGATAAGATGCCTTAAAAATTGATTGCTAAAAGATATAATTTTATCACAAAGATTGTTTGTAAGATCTAGAAAATAGTATATCTTTGCCAGACGTTCCCGTAGTTCAATGGATAGAATTTCAGATTCCGGTTCTGACGATGTGGGTTCGACCCCCGCCGGGAACACATCCTATTTAACAACAAAGACTATCCTAGGATAGTCTTTGTTGTTTAGAAGCTCTTTTGCAATAACTTGTGTTGCGAAGCCGTAAAAATATTCCGGAAGATGATATTGATTTCATGGTCAATGGCGGCCCCCGAAATTCCGGTGTGTGGATAGAGTCTTATCGTATTTGTTAAGATAGATTCCACAAAATCTCTACTTTGTATCCCTATCTGTTCATAAATCGCTGCATTATCATTTCCATCGTGAAGATTTTCCCAAGAAAGAGCGGCCAAATTCATGATTGCTTCCCTCCGATTAACATAATCTTGCTGAAATTCATCGAGTACCCTAAACGCTTCTTTACTTTCAGTCTTCTCCCATTTGGATTGATTGCTTTTTAACACAAATAGTTTTTCGATTAAATCCAAAAAGCGCTTATACATTCCCGTAAAGTTGGCCAGTAAAGTCAATTCCGCAAAAGGCATAAAGGGATATTGATACAACAGCTCGCGACGTGTACTTTTTGCCGCATCAATCTCAAAAGACTGCCTGCTATCAACGAGAACGTCTTCCAGCGAAAAAGAATGCGAAGCTGTAGCTTCCAATCCAAATGTATCCCAGTCATAGTGAATCAGTACATGATCCCGATCGACAAAAAATGATTTTATCAGCGGTTCACCTTTTTCGTCCAAAACGGGTTTTCCCGCCTCCTGAATTGCGGCATTTAATGTGAAGTGCGTTAAATGTGGCGCTCCGGTAGCATATCTCCAGAAACCACGGAGTCGATAGTGGTCCCCTTCACGCGTAGCAGTACCAGATGCCTGTCCACTACCTCCGAAACAAACCCGATCCGTTTCGAAAATTTGATTTCCTATAAGGGGATCAATAAAACCGACAAACAGATTTGCTCCTGAACATAAGGTTACTGTCCAGGCTAATCCCCCATCCCAATAAGCCAGATCAGCCAATAAACTGAGTCCTTCAGGTACACTTAACCCCAATCCACCTAATGCACGGGGAACCCAAATCTTAAACCACTTCCGACGGTAAATCAGATCCAGTTGTCCATCTGACAACGTTTTCTGCTGAATTCCTTTTGCCTGATTATCTTTCAGTATAGCGATATCTTCGCTATTGAATTGCATATCTTTCTTCACGTATTATTCTCCTCCAATTAAAATACCCACTAAATGCCATAACAAATAAAAATAACGTCAAGCCCGAATAAAGAAACAGCCCTTTATGGATCAGTAAAGGAATTGCCATCAGATTACTGATATTCAACAATATCCAGTTTTCTATCTTCCGCTTTGCCAATAACCACATCCCTGCCCAAGCTGTACAGGAAACTGCAGAATCCCAAAGCGGTACATCAGAATCTGTTAAGTGTACCAATCCGAAATAAAACAACAGAAAACCGACAGCACATATGCCACCTACTATCCACCATTCTTTCGGCTCACAGTGTGTTATGGGCGTAGCTACATCACGACTATATTTCCAATAGATCCAGCCATAGATGCTCATGATCAAGTAATAGAGATGTAGCAATATTTCGGCATATAGTTTCGCATGGAATAATACGTATACAGAAATTAAGATACCAATAATCCCAAAAATGTAATTGATCGATTTATTTTGCCGGGAAAACCAAACTTGTAAAACACCAAAAGATACCCCCAACCATTCCGCAATGGTGGCCTGTTGAATCTGTTTTACAAAAGCTTCGAAAATTGTTTCAGAAGTCATCGCCTTGTTTATTATATCGTGTCATTCATAATAAACCTATGGGAGAGAAACGGCTATTTTTTATTGAAATTAAATCCCTACGCCAGCATTACCTGGATCAGGTATATAAAAGCGATTGTACAAGGAGGTACAATCGCTTTTATTGGGTATAATCTCAGCCGAGAATGACCATGGTCATTCCAAGCACCCCATAAGTATATTTTCTGTCGAATTGATTATTCTATATCAATCAATTTCAACGCTTTGTGCGTACGCGTACGCGTTTCTTTACAAAGTTGCGCATCATCGTTCAATGATTTCCCGTGTGAAGGGATCATTTCACGTAGTTTTTTACGGTATTCATCTGATTTGGCACGTTCAGGGAAACATCTCTTCAACAGGCTGATCATAATAGCCACTGACGTCGAAGCTCCAGGAGACGCTCCTAATAGCGCAGCAATAGAACCATCGGCACTCGAAACGACCTCTGTACCAAATTCTAAAATTCCACCTTTCTTTTCATCTTTCTTGATGACCTGAACACGTTGTCCTGCTTTCTCGATAACCCAATCCTCCAATTTAGCTGTAGGCATAAATTGTTTTAAAGACTCCAGTTTATCTTTTGGTGACTTCATGACTTCAGTAATAAGATACTTCGTCAACGGTAAGTTGTCAAGTCCGGCTGATAACATCGGACGGATATTGGACAATTTGATAGAAGCCGGTAAATCGAAGTAAGACCCCTGTTTTAAGAATTTAGTTGAGAAACCTGCATATGGTCCAAACAATAACGCTTGCTTGCCATCAATATAACGTGTATCTAAGTGCGGTACAGACATTGGAGGCGCACCGACAGAAGCTTTACCATACACCTTCGCATGGTGTGTATTAATGATCTCTTCATTCACACAACGCAGCCATTGGCCTCCCACCGGGAATCCGCCATAGCCTTTCGCTTCGGGTATTCCAGATTTTTCCAACAATAACAACGAGTGCCCACCGGCTCCAATAAATACAAATTTTGCCTTGATTTCTCGCTTTGTTCCTGTCTTTAAATCTTTGACTTCCACTTCCCAGCGACCGTCATCTTCACGTTCGATGTCAATTACTTCGTGGTTTAAGGAAATCGAAATATTTTCTTTATTTTCAAGATTAGCGATCAAATCACGTGTCAACGACCCAAAATTTACATCAGTACCCAGATCCATTTTTGTCGCAGCGATTTTTTCGTCTGCCGCACGTCCTTCCATCATCAATGGAATCCACGATTTCAACAATGCTGTATCTTCGGTATATTCCATCCCTTTGAACAAGTTTTGGGTCGTTAGTGTTTCCCATCTTGTCTTTAGAAATTTAGCGTCTTTTTCACCAAAAACCGCACTCATGTGTGGAATACTACGGATAAAATTTTCAGGTTGGGCAATAATGCCTTTATCAACGAGGTAGGACCAAAATTGCTTAGAGACTTCAAATTGCTCGGCAATTTTCACTGCTTTATCAATCTTGACAGAACCATCTTTCTGTTCGGGGGTATAATTTAACTCGCATAAAGCAGAGTGACCCGTGCCAGCATTATTCCATGCGTCAGAACTTTCAGCAGCCACAACATCCAAACGCTCAAGAATTTCAATATTAACGTCTGGGCTTAATTCATTGATTAGAGTACCCAAAGTAGCACTCATAATACCGGCGCCGATCAGAACAACGTCAACTTCTTTATTTGATTTTTTGCTCATGTTTTTGTGATTGATGCAAATTTAATATAGTTTTTGGTAAACGTCCAAGTCTTTTGTCAAAAAACTGTACTTTTTAGAACCACTTATTCAAAAATACCATTGATTTATTAAAATAATCCTAAGTGAGCAATCGCTTACCGCAAAATTCTAAAAATGTTACCTTAAAACACTCCCCCACTCCAAGATAAACACCGGGTCAGCACACAATGTTTTTCTATTTTAAACCGTTATTTATCGAAAGATTTTGTGTTATAATATAGTTTTAACATTTTTGCAGAACGTCGATAGGCAATAGTGTACACGATGGCTAAAAAATAAGATCATTTATTCGCTCATACTATAGCATCGAGAAAAACACAAACACTGTGGCATAACCAAGATAAACCTAATGGAAGCGAGTTCATGTATCGTGTTGAATTCCAAGATCAGACGGGCTGTGAGCGAAAGAAAGCACGAGGAAAATGGTCATAAATGCCATAGTGTAATTAATTGAAGAACAAATAACTTATACAGATGAAAATACTTGAAGGAAAAATTGCTTTAGTAACAGGAGCATCAAAAGGAATCGGAAGGAAAATTGCAGAAGTCTTTGCACAACATGGTGCTAACGTCGCTTTTACGTATCTTTCTTCTGTCGAAAAAGGACAGGCGTTGGAGCAGGAGCTTCAGGCTTTTGGCACCAAAGTGATTGGTTATCGCTCTGACGCTTCAAAATTTGAAGAAGCAGAACAATTGATCAATGCGATCGTCGCTGATTTTGGCGGATTAGATATTGTTGTAAATAATGCTGGTATCACAAAAGACGGCCTGTTAATGCGTATGACCGAAGAGAATTGGGATGATGTATTAAATGTCAACTTAAAATCTGTCTTTAACGTTACAAAAGCTGCTTCAAAAATTATGATGAAAAACCGTAAAGGTTCATTTATCAATATGTCATCCGTTGTTGGCGTTCAAGGAAATGCTGGTCAGGCAAATTATGCTGCATCAAAAGCTGGTATCATTGGGTTCACAAAATCGGTCGCTAAAGAATTAGGTTCTCGTAATATCCGTGCAAACGTAGTTGCTCCAGGCTTTATACGTACCGAAATGACAGATGTACTGGATCCTAAAGTTGTGGCAGGATGGGAAGCTGGAATTCCATTGAAACGTGCTGGCCAACCAGAAGATGTTGCCAATGCATGTCTTTATTTAGCATCTGACTTATCGGCATACGTAACCGGACAGGTTCTTCCTGTTGATGGTGGTATGTTATAAAAAATAACAGGCTTAGGTCAAGTTTTCTTACCTTGACCTAAGCCTGTTCTCTAGTTATGTTTTACGACGATCCCGATCTATCTACCCCTCTAATCCGGTTATACTGGACAAAGACACTATACTGCTCCTTCTGTTTACAGAATTTTCTGTCTCCACATACCTGTATTATTAATAATACCAAACATCTTCAATAGGCTTCTGATAAGAAGGAATCTATAGATCGCCTTCAATATTTACAAATTTTCGTTAATTTTGTCGATCAAATTTAAATGCTATGGCGAACTGGAAGGATTTTTTTGAAATTAAAACCGAGGATGATTTTAATCAGCATTGTTTAGATACCTACCAATTCCAGAGCCAGCATTGTAAGGTTTATCGTGACTATATCAGCCTCCTCGGCAGAGAAAAAGACCTTATTCAGCACTATACGGATATTCCTTTTATGCCTATTGAATTTTTTAAGACGCAACAGGTTATTGCTGAAGGAATGGAGGCTGAAATCGTATTCTCGAGTTCGGGTACAACGGGTATGGTCACCTCAAAACATTTAGTCGCTGACCTCCGTATTTACGAACGCACTTTCCGTCGTATTTTTGAAGACTTCTATGGGCCACTGAGCCATATTGCCATACTGGCCCTTCTACCCTCATACCTTGAAAGAAGCGGTTCATCTTTAATCTACATGATTGATGATCTCATGAAGCAAAGTGAGCAGCCTGAAAGCAATTATTTTCTCTATAACCACCAAGAGCTTTACGATACACTTGTGGCGCTCAAAAATAAAGGCACAAAAACAATCCTTTTCGGCGTAACGTACGCCCTACTCGACTTCATTGAACAATACGCCTTTGAATTTCCTGAACTGATTATTATGGAAACTGGCGGAATGAAAGGTAAGCGCAAGGAAATGGTCAAACAGGAAATCCATAAACTCCTGGAAGAAGCCTTTTCCGTCCATGGAATCCATTCGGAATATGGCATGACAGAATTACTCTCACAAGGTTATTCTTCAGGTCAGGGAATTTTCCATCTTCCCAAATGGATGAAAATCTTGATTCGCGACACCAATGATCCATTGAGCCTAATTCCCATGAATAAAACTGGTGGTATCAACGTTATCGACCTTGCGAATCGTTACTCGTGTTCATTTATAGCCACGCAGGATTTGGGTAAAGTATATCCAGATGGATCTTTTGAAATATTAGGACGTTTTGACCAAAGTGATATCAGGGGATGTAATTTGTTGGTTCAATAATGATCCAACATGATTCAGCACGGGTTTTGTGATGATCCTTTATATTCCCAAATAAATGAAAGCGTAGGTGGTGAAACACATAGGGCAATTAAATTAAAACACCTGTTCATGATGTGTGAACAGGTGTTTTTTCATTCGAAGTATGATCTTTATTTCAGACTCGGATCTTCAAAGGTGTTGCCCGATCGCATATCCCCCGAATCATATCCCTTTTTAAACCATTCCATACGTTGAGCGGACGTACCATGCGTAAATGATTCAGGAACAGCATAGCCCTGTGCCTCTGTCTGTAATTTATCATCTCCCACTGCTTCGGCAGCTTTCATACCGTCCATAATATCATTATAATCGATTTTTATATCGGTATATTCATTGAGATAATGCGCCCATACTCCAGCATAAAAATCAGCTTGCAGTTCGGTCATCACAGAGATCCGGTTATTTTCGCGTTCACTCATTTGCCCACGGGCCTGATTGGTCTTTGGTAATAAACCCACCAACTGTTGGATATGGTGTCCAACCTCATGGGCAATTACATACGCCATGGCGAACTCTCCCTTCGCCCCGAATTTATCCGACAGTTCTTTACTAAAGCTCAGATCCAGGTAAATCTTTTGATCGCCAGGACAATAAAAAGGTCCGTAAGAGGCCTGTCCCATGCCACAACCATCCGTTTGTGTACCACCATCATAAAAAACAAGGGTAGTAGGCGTATAACTCTTCTGCATCTGCTCTTTAAACAGCTTTGCCCAAACATCCTCTGTACTTTGGAGTACAGTCAAGGAGAATTCGGTTAGCCTTTTTTCTTCAGGATTTAACTCACGTGGCTGCCCGGACTGTTCGGTTTGCGCCCCCATATTTTGAGCCTGCTGTAAGAGTTGACTCGGATCTCCACCCATCAAAAATCCAATGACCAAAACAATAATTCCACCAATTCCTCCTAAAGCAATTTTTCCTCCCCCCGACATTCCTCTGCGGTCTTCAAAATTACCACTTTGTTTACCTCCTTGCCATTTCATAGTATTTCTATATTACAGTTAATAATCTTTTCTAATGTTGGATAAACACAAATTCGGTACCAATGTTTTACATGAAGTAGATTTATTTGAAGAAAAAACTCATGCTACAATTTACATTATAGCTCGCTCATATCATAAATTTACCAGTAAGAAAAGATAGTCATTAGCAAAAACAATGCTTTAAAGGGACAAAAACAGGAGTTATTTCTCTAAGTCGTGATATTCGTCATTGTACATCAAAACAAATTTGGCTAAGTTTGGGCTTTCAAAAAAATTGACATGAAATTAGAAGAACAATTACAAGCGAGAGCTGGCGGAAAATGTGAGCTGACAGGCGAAGATGCCACTTTAATTGCTTATACATTACCACCGGAAATAACATCAAATTTGGACAATACTTTACTGATTTCAGAAACATTGGTCAATCAGCTCAACAAAACGGAGCAATTAAATCCGGACGATTGGAAATTCCTTCCAAATGCAATGTGGTCCGAGAACCCATCGGTACAAATTGTATGCTGGCGTATGTTAAACCGACTAAAAAATGAAGGTTGGGCGTCTGAAGCATTGGATATTCTCTATTTAGACGATGAGACACTAGCTGAAGCTAAGAAAACTGGAGACCATGAAAATGACGGCTATGTTTCATTTCATGAAGATAGCATCGGGCAACGACTATTGGAGGGCGACACTGTTGTTCTGACAAAAACGCTTGATGTGAAAGGCTCCTCTTTAAAAGCGACTTTAGGTACCGTGGTTAAGAATATTCGACTTGTAGCAGACAATATCGAACAAATTGAAGGAAAGATTGAAGGTCAAACCATCGTGATTCTGACCAAATATCTCCGTAAACAAAATTAAAATAGACTTTTCGTCTAAATAATTAAGGCTTAAACTGGGGAACTCCTGTTTAAGCCTTAATTATTTAAATAGATACTAGTTGCCACTATTGCGGATAATTCCGCACAAATTCGAAACGATAGTTTGGATGTTGTTTGAGACTATCGATCAAGTCCGATAATAGCCGCTGCCCTTTTTTCGTTTGGTACATATTGTCATGTGTCAAGAGCACAACATTGTTCTTTGTATAAGACGTACCTTTGCGGAGTAAATTCTTCATTTGGGTATACAATTGATTCACCGATAGGTCCGGTTTCCCTGTAACACCATTAATCTTCCACTCACAATCCCAACCAATTACTTTATAACCATTTTGGTGTAGTAGCTCGGCCGTCGAAGCCCCACTTTTCAAATCAACCTTTTTGCGGTCTCCGATATACCAGATATTTCGTCCCGGCAGCCGCACTATCTTATGTGTTAAGCCCAGCGATTGCTCAGCAAGTTCAAAATCTTCAAAGGCCGTCTGCGCATTCGAATAGAACGTACTGTACTTATTATGTGCATGCCAGTAACTGTGGTTGTAACAATCTACTAATGGATTATTTTTATAACGTTCTGTAAAGCCGTGTAACTTCTTACTCATCTTGTCATGATTACCAATCAGAAAAGCATTGATTTTAATGCCTTTTGCTGTCGCAATGGAATCAAGGTGCTGACTTCCATTTAAGGGTCCATCGTCAAAAGTGAGATAAATGTATCGTGGAGAAACAGTATCAGTCAACAATACCGTTGTATCTTTAGCTCCTTTGTAGTCCACATCTTCTTCCATTTTTGTAATGGTGTCTTTCCGTAGCGAATCTACTTTACTTATTGAATCCTGCACGGCAAGTAAACTATCCTTTTTTGGTGGCATAGAGTCAACAGCCCCCACATTTTGCACCTTATTTGTCCCACTTTGATTGCAGGAGTAAAATCCCAAAATAGATATACTTAACCCTACCCATACAACACCCGAATTAACTACTTTTCTCATTACAAAAATTAACTTACCATCACAATTATTTCACAAATACTCAAAATCATCTAAAATAAGCTGATTTCAGTCCCGTGTTGCGCAAAATTAATATATTTTTCATTAATAAAGCTGTTATGTTATTTAATTTATTGTGCATGGCACTCAAAGCGTCATGATTTCGCATGCCTCCAGCGCTACGAAAGCAGACCAGCTGTTATTTCCGGCCAAAAAAAAGGAACCTATGTTGATATAGATTCCTTTTTTATTCTGTTATTCAGCTACTCAATTAATCCCGATGTCTTCCGCCATGACCGTTACCTCGCCCGTGTCCATGTCCCTGATCATTGCCACGCCCGTGACCACCTTCGCGACCTCGTCCATAACCGCGGTCGTTTCCTCTATCGTATCCCCGACGCTCACCCCATGAATGTTCGCGGCTTACCCGACGCTCGCTTGCAAATGAATATCCACCACCATGATGACTGTCTCGAATGGCGACCTGCCTTCCCCGATAACCGCCATAACGGCTTCTGTAGCGATCGTGATGATGCCAAGGTGTGCGATCGTTGATTACTACTTTATGCACCCGATAAAAATCGTAATGTCTATATCGTCTCGGTAAACTTGCTCTTCTTATCCAGCCGCCGTTATCATAATAAACGTAACATCTCGCGGGTACATCGTAATACATATTGTATTCTGGCATATAATAATAACGCGCGTAATCATAACCCGCTGGCCCCCAACTAGGCTGACTTCCAATATTGACACTGATACTCACTTGCGCCTGTGCGGCTCCCGCCGTAAAAAGGCCTGCAATGATCGCCGCCGCATAAAACAATTTTTTCATAAGTAGCTCCTCCCTTAGTTTGTAATTTCTTCTTTACAATACGACAACAAACAGTATGCAAAAGATTAATGTTCAAATGTTAATTTTTGTTAACGCAACAATAAAAACCTCATTTTGAACAGGTTGAAAATAGTGTAATTCACAAAATACCCCAAACCTTTTTGAAGGATCCGTTGTTCAGATTGATAGGACTTTAATGAATAATTACCATGAGTATATATAACGTAGGCATATTTGTCGGCAGCTTGAGAAAGGAATCTTTCAATAAAAAGATCGCACAGTTTATCCTCGACCAGGAGGAATCGAAATTTAGCTATCGCATGATTGATATCGGCGATCTCCCCTTATATAATCAGGATTTTGACGATGCTGGTAACCCACCGGCTAGCTATACCCGTTTCCGTCAAGAGGTCGCGTCCTTGGATGCTGTGCTTTTTGTTACCGCAGAGTATAACCGTTCGATTCCGGCGGTATTAAAGAATGCGATTGACGTGGGTTCGAGACCCTATGGAAAAAATAAATGGGATGGTAAACCTGGCGCAATAATTTCCTCATCAACGGGAGTTTATGGGGGCTTTGGGGCCAACCATCATTTGCGTCAATCACTTGTCTTCGTCAATATCCCAACGATGCAGCAACCTGAAGCTTATCTGGGCGATATCGGCAGCTGTATCGGTCCAAGTGGAACAGTGGAATTAGCAAAAACCAAAGATTTTCTCCGCAGCTTTAAAACAGCATTTGAGCAATGGGCTGAGCGAATCATTCATACAAAAAGGCAGAATTAAGTTCTGCCCTTTTGTATGAATGATCAAATTAAACTAGTCTTGTTCATCACTGAGGTCATAGTTCCAATGCTGTAATTTTTCCTGTAAGATCCGCGATATCTTATTGAAATAGCGCTTTTGCTTATAGCCCATTACCCATTGTACCCCCTGTACAGCATTGGTACAGAAAATCTCATCTGCCCGTTTCATGATTTCGGGGCTTATCTGTGCTTCCACCACTTCTATACCTTCATCCTGTGCCATGTCCATGACTACCCGACGCATCACCCCTTCAATACATCCTTCGGATAATGCTGGTGTATAAAGCACCTTTTCATAATAGACAAAGATATTTGAAATTAAGGATTCACATAGGTAACCTTCCTGATTTAGAATTAACACATCATCAAAAGCCATTTTCTTTTTATAGATGCCAGCTAACACATAAATCTGCGCATTTAAAGATTTAATCTTTGAAAGATCGCTATAAGGTTTTTTGAATTCATTGTACAGCCCTACAATCAAACCGACCTTCTTATCGCGAAGATTAGGTTCTATGCGCTGCACCTGCAAAACAAAACCAGGTTTATTACTCGTCGGACTATACAATCCGCCACCAGATCTAAATACGATCAACCGGATACGAACCTGCTGTCCCAACATATTGTTTTTACGGATTAATTCTTCGGATCTCGAACGAATAAAAAATGCATCGAAAAGGTTTGCATCATCCAAATGAATCAACTCCATTCCTTTTTGTAAACGCTCGACATGAAAATTTAGAAAGCGGATATCACCATCCTTATACAACATCGTTTCGAACAGTCCGTCCCCATAACGAAAACCTCTATTCTCAATGCTAAATATTTCCTGATCTTCCGGCACTACATTGCCATTGAAATTGATATAGTTTGTTGGCATCTTAATTTTGTTCTAAATTTTAATCATGTTCTATAGCCATTGAATTTGCCGCATATCCGCGCCACTTTTCTAAAGCTAAACGAAAATCTTCCGGATATGGTACCTCAAAATACATATTTTCTTTTGTAGAAGGATGAATAAATCCCAATACTTGAGCATGAAGTGCTTGTCGCGGCAGCAATGAAAAACAGTTATCCACAAACTGCTTGTACTTTGAAAACACGGTACCTTTTAAAATCTTATCGCCACCATACATGGCATCATTAAATAGCGGATGACCAATAGATTGCATATGCGTACGAATTTGATGTGTACGTCCCGTTTCTAATTGACATTCTATTAGGGTAACATAGCCCAGTCGCTCCAAAACTCGGTAATGTGTCACTGACCAACGCCCCTTGTCTTCACTATCATACATCGCCATGATACGTCTGTCTTTTAGATGACGTCCAATATAACCTGTGATTGTTCCGTCCTCTTTTAAATCTCCCCAAACTAATGCAATATATTTACGGGTAATGCTGTGATCGAAAAACTGCTTTGCCAAAAAGGCCATTGATTTTTCATTTTTAGCAATGACCAATAATCCGGAGGTGTCTTTATCGATTCGATGCACTAAACCCGGGCGATCGGAGTTTCCAGGTAGCTGTGGCAGCTGCTGTATATGATACGTTAATGCATTGACCAAGGTTCCTGTATAATTATTATATCCTGGATGCACGACCATTCCCGCCTCCTTATTCACGATCAACACATCGTCATCCTCGTATTTGATATCTAATGGAATGTTTTCAGGATAAACTTCGTTATCCCGTGGCGGATCAGGTAGCACCAATGTAATCACATCATCAGGTCTAACCTTATAGCTCGCCTTGATCTCCTTACCGTTAACCATGACAGAACCAGCTTCAATAGCATGCTGAATTTTGCTCCGCGTAGCATTTTCCACCCTGTTCATCAGATATTTATCAATGCGGAGTAATGCTTGCCCCTTATCCACCTCAATACGTAGATGCTCAAATAATTCCTGTTCTTCCTGATCTTGCGATCCAATTTGTTCTGTCATGCTACAAAAATAAACCAAATGAAACAATTTTCGTTAAATTTGTTTTCATTTAATGTTATGTTGCCGTTCAAAATCCATAGTCCCGAAACTGAATTGTGCCTTCCGGCCTGGGAGAAGAAGCATATTAAAGTAACGCTTAAGCGGGATGACCTCATACATCCGTTTATTTCGGGCAATAAGTGGCGAAAATTAAAATATAATCTGGAAGAAGCAGTGCAGCTAGGGAAAAGCCATCTGGTTACATTTGGCGGGGCATGGAGCAACCATCTTTTGGCTACTGCTTGCGCCGGCGCTACCTTCAAGTTTAAAACAACTGCTTTTGTTAGAGGTGAAGAAGGGGTTAACAACCCTGTTTTAACGATGTGTCGTCTTTTTGGGATGCAGCTTATTTACGTCGACCGCGAATCTTACCGAAATAAAGAAAATTTATACGAGCGTTATTTTGGTCAGGATCCGACGACATTCTATATACATGAAGGCGGTTACGGTATGCTCGGAGCGAAAGGTTGCGCCGAAATCGTTGACGAACTCCAACATGAATATCAGCATATTTTTACAGCCTGTGGTACAGGAACAACATTAGCGGGAATAGGCAATGCTGTCGAAAAACGAGATCTATTTACCCATGTACATGGCGTTCCTGTTTTAAAAAATGGTGGCTTTATTCAAACGGAAGTCGATCAACTTTACCCCAACATCCCCCCGCCTATTTTACACCTTGATTATCATTTTGGTGGTTATGCCAAATCCAACGCCGACTTGCTCGCCTTCGTTCAACATTTTATAGCATCCACAGGAATAATGATTGAACCTACTTATACCGGCAAATTGCTCTATGCCGTGGATGACCTGATCAAAAAGGACTACTTTACCCCCGCCGATCAGGTACTCGTAATACATACCGGCGGACTTACAGGTCTACTTGGCATGTACGAACGTTTTAATTTTCTTGATCTACATCAATAAATAAAGCAGAACACCCCACAGAGACATTTGATTGACATTTATTCAGCAATTATATTGTAAGTTTGACCCGATTTAAAAATAAATCAAATCGAAAACATGCGAAAACCATGATTTTCCAAAGGTAACAGCGAGGCCAGTATGGGGTATTTTTAACCCTATGCAGCACCTCATAAATTAATGATATAAAGATGAAAATATTAGCATTTGCAGGCACAAGCAACAAAAACTCAATCAACAAAACATTTGTCACAAGTACTTCAAAATACTACAAGGAAGCCGACGATACCATCGAATTGCTAGACTTAAACCATTTTGAAATGCCGATCTATTCTTACGACAAAGAAGTCGAGTTGGGCATTCCACAATTAGCGCATGACTTTGCAGCTAAAATGGATGCCGCAGATTTCCTGTTGATTTCTTTGGCCGAACATAATGGATCCTATACCACAGCTTACAAAAATATCGTTGACTGGGTTTCACGGATTCCTAACCGTAAATTATTCAACGGCAAACCTGTTTTCTTATTGGCTACTGCCCCTGGTCCAATGGGAGGTGCCACAGTTTTGAACACTGCTGTCAATCGAATCACTTGGGACGGTGCCGATATATTAGATTCCTTTTCTCTTCCCGAATTCCACAAAAACTTTGAAGAAGGTAAAGGTATTATCGACCCGACTTTAAGAAGTCAATTAGAAGCTAAAGTACGTAAAACAAAACGTGCACTTGCCGAAAAATTATCCGTTCAGGGTTAACAAAAGATTAACAAATAATCATTGTAAAAACCTCTTTTAATATGTAAATTGAAAACCTATTAAAAGAGGTTTTTTGATATGGCAAAAAAAATATTACTACTTGTAGGAGACTTTGTAGAAGACTACGAAGCAATGGTTCCATTTCAAGCAATGGGTTCTATAGGGATAACGGTAGATGCAATTGCTCCAGACCGCAAAAGCGGGGATGTAGTTCCCACAGCAGTACATGATTTCACTGGTGATCAGACCTACAAAGAATTGCGCGGGCATAATTTCGCAATCAATAAAGATTTCGACCAGGTAAATGTTGAAGACTATGACGGTCTATATATTGCTGGCGGACGATCGGCAGAATATATTCGACTCAACAAACGTGTTTTGGAGATTACGAAACACTTCTTTGAGCACAACAAACCTGTGGCGGCAATATGTCATGGTATCCAGGTGTTAACAGCTGCAAAAGTACTCGCAGGTCGTACATTGACAGCCTATGTTGCTGTAGGTCCAGACATTGAATTAGCAGGCGGCACATGGAAAAATATTCCTGCAGATCAAGCGGTCGTAGACGGAAATTTGGTCACCTCTCCTGCTTGGCCAGGACATCAGGCAATTTTAAAAGAGTTTTATAAGTTATTAGGTATTACTATTACAATTTAAGTGTTTTTTAATGAAGAAGAATAAAAGGTTATGGCTTTTGGTCATACCGATTTTAGTGCTGCTGGGTTTTATTTTAAAAGATAGCTTCAATCAGAAAAGTATTGAAGGTTTACCGGGAGGTTTTAAGGAAGTCGCTTTCGTCAGAAATGAACAAAATAAAGGCGGTATCATACGCATCTATGCCGTTACAGTAGGTGACCTGTTGAACGCAGATTATACAGGCTGTCTTGACTTGATGCCTGTCAATGATTACGGAAGCACAACAACGGTGTATTTCTTCGATCGAAGTGCACCTTATCCAACAAGCTTATCAATTGACACACCCCATTTTGACACGACGAAATACAAAGCTATTCAAATTTCCAAAAAGTACGGAAAGAAGAAATAGACGAAATCAAACATAATGACATGTCCCTCAAAGTCTGCTAGACTTTGGGGGATTTTTTTTTGCCACGCTATGCTCTACCTTGTAGCGGTTATTTCTAGGGAAGAAGAATGATGGCAAAAATGCACCTTAAAACGACGCTCGAAATACATCAACAAAAAATAACTTAATAATTCTTTAACACAAAAAAGTTCGATTATCCCCTGCAGAGCTATAGTTTTGCTTTTTAAATTTACGTATATTTAGCTATGGCGAAAAAATTTATTCCTAGAGACGTTAGTTGGTTGAGCTTTAATGGCAGAGTACTTCAGGAAGCTGCGGATGAGACTGTCCCTTTACCCTTAAGAATCAAATTTTTAGGTATATTTTCCAATAACCTCGATGAATTTTTCCGCGTGCGTGTTGCAGGTCTAAAACGGGCTATAGACCTCAAAGATAAAAGTGCCAATCAATCCTTCTATGAAGATCCTCAGCTTATCCTAGAAGAGCTCAATATCCGGGTCATCAAGCAGCAAAAGAAATTTGACAGTACCTGGAATCGTATCCAAAAAGATATGGCCAAACAAAATGTCTATATTAAGACCAGTGAGGAACTCAACCCCGAACAACAGAAGTTTGTGAGTGACTATTATCAGGATGACGTAGAATCGAACGTCATTCCGCTGATATTGGACGATGTGCGGCCTATGCCTTATATTCGGGATAAGAGCCTTTATTTGGGCATTGCTATGGGAAAACAGGAATGGCAGTACGAAACCAAATTTGCACTCATCGAAATCCCGACCAGTCAAAATGGACGCTTCGTCCAGTTGCCATCGCCAAAAGATGAAAAACACATCATACTTTTGGAGGATGTTATCAAGTTTAATCTTCCTCTGATATTCTCCTATTTCGGTTTTGATGTATTCAATGCACATGTATTTAAAGTCACAAAAGACGCCGAATTTGACATTGACAATGACATCAACACGACGCTGGTCGAAAAGATAAGCAAAGGGGTAAAAAACAGAAGAAAAGGTAAACCTACCCGATTTATTTTTGATCAAGAGATGGACCATAAATTGGTAGAATTCCTGATCAAGAAACTTAACCTTTCAAAAAAAGACAGCATCATTCCAGGACAAAAAATACACAACTTCAAACACTTCATGGATTTTCCCAATGTGTTTAAATCCTATAATCAGCCCTTGGAACGGACGTCCTTTCCACACCCCTATTTCAAGAACTACGAACGTGTAACGGATACTGTATTGAAAAAAGATGTGCTGCTCTCCTTCCCCTATCATGAGTTTAGACCGATCATTGATCTACTTCGTGAAGCAGCGATGGATCCAGATGTGAAAACCATCCAGATTACGGCATACCGCTTAGCCTCGAATTCAAAAATTGCAAATGCCCTGATTAACGCGGCCCGCAATGGAAAGGAAGTCACCGTGATGCTTGAACTTCGGGCAAGATTTGATGAAGAAAACAATTTGGACTGGAAAGAGAAACTTGAACTGGAAGGCATCAAGGTATTGACCGGTATCCCAAATAAAAAGGTCCATGCAAAACTATGCGTCATCAAAAAACGTATTGGAATGAAAACGATCCAGTATGGTTTTGTCAGCACAGGAAATATCAATGAAAAAACGGCTAAATTATACGGAGATTACTGCCTATTAACGAGTAATAGGGATGTTATTGCCGATATAAATAAGGTTTTCAATTACCTGAGACGTCCTAAGTCAAATCCGGCTGAAATTATCAAAAATTGCAAAAGTCTGTTGATATGCCCAACGGATATGCGCAGGGAACTTCTACACTACATCGATCAGGAGATTACCGAAGCCAAGGCTGGTCGAAAAGCATATATTATTGTCAAGGTAAACTCACTGAGCGATAAAGAAATGATTAAAAAGCTCTATGATGCCGCAACAGCTGGTGTCAAAATAGACCTTATCATCCGGGGAATCTACTGTGCAACAAATCAAAAAACCTTTAAATTGCAAATGAATGCCATTTCAATCGTCGATGAGTATTTGGAACATGCACGTGTGATGTATTTCTACAACGCTGGCCGAGAGCAGCTATTTATTTCCTCGGCAGATTGGATGACAAGAAACTTGGATCATCGCATCGAAGCAGCGGTCAAAATAACAAGTAAAAAAATCAAGGAAGATTTAAAAGAAATGCTTCAGATCCAGCTCAATGATAATGTCAAGGCCCGTATACTCAACAATTCACTGAGCAATCATTACGTTGAGAATAAAAAGGCGCCATGCCGTTCGCAGATTGAAATATACAATTATCTGAGAAAAAAATTAGCGGATCATTAGTGGGCTGTTGATCAATACGAGCACAAATTGGTCAATAAGCTGAATTCAAGATCATTCTTGTCATTACGAACGAGAATAACGTTTTATATTATATTAATTAAGACACAAGTTGTATCTTCATTCCATGAAATTTAACTTGTGTCTTATATTTGCCTTAAGCCTTTCCACGCTTTCTCTCAGTGCGCAGGAAAAGACCATGCCTTCAGATTTTGTATACGTCAAGGACATTATTCCAACAATAAGTTTAGAAATGCGTTATTTTGGTAGCCACAACTTCACCGGAAGGCCAATTCAAGGTTATGAAAAACCAGTCGCTATTTTAACGAAGCGCGCAGCGCTAGCACTGCAACAGGTCGAGAACCATTTAAATAAAAAAGGTCTTGGCCTGAAAATATTCGATGCCTACCGTCCGCAACGTGCTGTTGACAACTTTAAAACATGGTCCTTAAACACCAATGATACTATCGCAAAAAGGGAATTCTACCCGCTTATCAATAAGAAGAACTTGTTCAATCTAGGCTTTATTGCCTCCAAATCAGGCCACAGCCGTGGCAGTACAGTCGATCTAACGCTCATTAGCTTAAAAGATCATAAGGAGATTGATATGGGTGGACCTTTTGATTTTTTCGGCGCAGTCTCCCATCATCACTATGCGCATCTGACCGTCCAACAGAAAGAAAACCGGAAGATTTTAAAAGAAGCGATGGCTAAATTTGGCTTCAAAGCTTATGATAAGGAATGGTGGCATTACACTTTGCAAGATGAACCCTATCGTAAAACCTATTTTGATTTTATCGTAAAATAAACATGTCTGTAAAGGAAACTCCCATCAAAAACAAGGGTTTTTATGTCTTTCATTTTAAGGGCAACAAATCGAAACCTGTCTTTAGTTCCGAGCAGCAGCAGATTTTAACAAAAGGTGACCTCTATTCGCTCTGTTTAATAAAAAAAGGTGAGACTTCCTTCATGATTAATAATGAACGGGTACAAGTTGCGCAAAATCACCTATTGTTAACCAATCCATCCTCCCGAGTGAATGGCTCTTCGGTCGTCAAATCTTGGGATTGTGAGGTATATTTGATTTTCTTTACGCTGGATTTTAGCTTCAAACTGGATTTTCAAGAAGATTTCTTCGAGGTCACCAAAAAATCTCTTGCCTTAAGTGACAGTTACATCTGGTCGCTATCGAACCAAGATTCGATCAACTTATCTAACTTATTTAAACAGTTTATTCATTACGACCGACAAGACTCTAGCTACCTTTTCAAACATCAGATTATTAAGTCATTAACAGAAATATTATTTTGTGAAATAGCCCGTCTAGGAAGCCAAAATATGCGAAATACACCCGCTATTCCCTCCCGGAAAAGAGAGATTCTGGCCAATTTCCATTTGCTATTAAAAAAGTCGTTTCATAAAGAACACATGGTGCAATTTTATGCGATGGAACTCGGCATCACAGCGAAACATCTATCCGTAATTACCAAGGAACTAACTGGAAAATCAGCAATAGAACTTATTCAGAACGTTTTAGTGGAGGAAGCAAAATCATTACTTTGCCAGGGGCTTCCCATCGGAGAAATTGCAGTGAAATTACATTTCTCGGATCAATCTTTTTTTGGTAAATTCTTTAAGCGAAATGTTGGAATCTCGCCTAAAGAATTTCGTCAGAATCTCTACTTAAACAAAGTCGATTAAATCGAAGATGCTTGTAAATTGCTGGTCTGCAGCTCCAGTATCCTGCAATTTATCCTCGCCCCAAGTCTGCCCTTTCAACCATAAGGTTTGGCAGCCAACCGCTTTGGCAGGTACCATATCTTTACTATAGGAATCACCCACCACCAATACCTCTTGTGCAGGAAGTCCTATTTTAGTTACACCTAAGGCATAAATGGCAGGATCAGGTTTGCGCACACCGACGACAGCCGACTCCACAACTTCCTGAAAATAAAATAGAATCCCAAAATCATCAAGGACCGATTTTAAATTACCATAAAAATTGGAAACCATGACAATCGGATATTTTTCATGGAGTGAATTTAACAGTGGTTTTACCTCTTCAACCGTATTCTTCGCCAATGAATAACCGTCAAAGGCTATTCTATGCGCTAATGATCGGTCTAAGTCGTACCCTGCAGCAATAAGATAATCAAATTGCACATTGAGCTTTGCTTCAAGCACTTCCAAAAAATTAAACTGCGGTTTAATAATAGGTTGTAAAGCCATCTGACGTTCCGCGTAGGTATAGGCCTCCTGAAAAGCGTTCAAATTTACGGGAACCTGATATTTTTCATAACCCGACCAGATAACAGCTCCCCAGTGGCCGCCATTGGTGTCTAAGGTTCCACCATAATCAAAAATAATTCCTTTAATATTAAACTTATCCATGTTATTTCCTTTTTACTAAACTCATCCACCCCAAACCGATCATAATCCACACAATTTCCCTAATTCGTGTCACAACACCCATAAAAATACCGACTTTCGCAGGCAATCCTATACTCATTACGGCCATTGCCAATCCACCTTCCCGGGTTCCCAACTGCATTGGAAAGAAAAAAACAAGATTGGCAAATAGGGAAGATCCTGAGCTAATGATCATAGCATCAATAAAATCAATATTGATATCTAAAGCCAAACCAATAAAATAAATCTCAAAACAGCCTACAACGCGTGCTACAAATTCCCAAAAAAGCGCCGTATAGAAACGATCACGACGATTTTGAAAGAGGTTTTTCACCTGTTGATCGACGTCATTCAAAGTTTCATATTTCGTATCCAGTACATCACCCACTTTCTTGCCTACCAAAGGCAGTTTAGACAAGGCTTTCAATAGTGAAACGGTAATTCCCTTCTTATAAAATTTTGTAAATAGCCAAGTACAGATGATAGCCATTACAAAAATCGCAGCACAGGCCACATTGACCATCGTGCTAGCAGGCACAAACCAAAGAATTAGAAAAACAGAAGCGACCCAAAATAAAATATGCGATAGGATGTGCATGACACCGTATAACAGCACAGATGAACCTGCCTTCGAACCACCGACATAGTTTTTAAGCTCCATAATACGATAAGGCTCCCCTCCTAACGCAACAAATGGTGTTATATAATTGATGGCATACCCCGATATTGTCAATTGTAAGACCTTCCAAAAAGGGACGTTTGTCTGTGGCAATTCCGGTTCCTGAATAATTGCCTTAAATGCCATAGCATTCATCCAGTAGAGTACTGCCCAGCTACCAAGTACAGGCAGAAACCACCAGCCAATATTTTCAAGGTTGTTCCAAATCTCATCAATTCCCATTGCATGAATCATATAGGCCAGTGTACCTATACCGATCAGCATAAAGAGCACTTTATAGATTTTGCTACCCATAGGTTGGATCATTTGTTAATTTATCAACAAAATAGCCACTTACCTTTTCTTGTCGGTTACACATATATATCAATATCGGATTTAGGACAAACATGTCAAAGAAAAAGTAAATCCAAGGTTGGCCGATAAACAACCAAACAAATAGGAAAATCACCCTTGTATTGAACTGTACAATATTTGTATACTTCATCAATGGTTTATTTTGAGTTCTAAAGTCGACCATTAATTGTTTTGGCAATTCGTCTTTATAGCGACTTTTCACTAGGCGCAGTAGCTTTTGCAGTTTTGGCGAAAGCTTTTCCTGGTTTCGTGTATAGCCCATATAGCCATTTAACACAAATTTGCTGAAAAAATTCTTGCGCCAGGACAAGGCATCGTAGTCAACTTTCAAATCACGTGTATTGTCCAGCTCACTTCCAGCTTTACCTTTAATAAAATACAAATGCACGTTACGATAATAATCAGCCATTGCTGACTGAAGCATATGCGATACACCTGCAAGCACACAAAATACCCATAGCCATTGTGGCCACCCCTCGTTAATACTGCGTAAACAGATCGCAATATGAATAGAAGCAAACCAAAAATCGCCAGCAAAACCATCCAAGATACGACCAAAGCGACTTTTATTGTCCGTCATTCTGGCCAGCTGTCCATCGGCACTATCTAGAGAATTGGCAAAAACCAATAAAAGCATGCCGATCACATTAATCCATAACGCCGGGTAATAGAATAAAATACCCGCCGCAACGCCAAAGAAAATACTAATAATGGTTACAGCGTTGGGTGTAATACCAATTTTTGCACAGACTTGCGCAATGCGATAACCTATAGGTCGATAAAACCAAATATCAATTCGTTCCTCGGTATCATTAGATTTTAAAGATTGTTCGAATGCACTCAAATTATCTTCTTCGATTACATTAACTTGTTCTTTCTGCATTGTGGTTCTTTTCAGTAAATTTATGGTAAACCATTTGAGCAATGGCCTCTGCAGCCTCTGCCCGACAAGGCGCAAAACTTGGCCAGTCATTTAAGTCAATAATATGGAAGTCTCCATTTGCATCAATAATCACGTCGCCGCCGTAGATATGTACATCCAGGACTTCTGCCGCACGATTGGCGACTTCTTTTAGTTTGTCGAGATCAAAAGGAAAGTGTACGACCTCATCATTAATTTGTTCATACAAATCATATTTGTGATGATTGTGTTCATAGGGGTAAAAATAAAAAAAGAAATCCGTTCCCCGCACCGCATAAAATTTTAGTAGGTCTCCGGCAAGATGTTCAGAAATCACCGCCTCTTTAATCCCGCGGAGCGCATATTCATTCAAGATATGTTGCGCTTCTTTCAGACTAGCGGCAAAAGTAACATCTTCTTTATGAATGGCGTGAAAGTCGCCACGTTTGATCCACACACCCTTTCCTTTCAGTTTCTCAAAAATAGATTGAATATCGGCAACCGTAGAGATCACGATACTTTTCGGATAAGGAACTCCACCTTCCAAAAGCTTAAGGGTCATATTTTTCCGAAAGCAATTTTCAATTCCAAATCCAGAATTCAAAACATTGACCCCATTATTTTGAAGAGATTGCAACTTTTTCACTAAAGTCTTTGTTCTCCCCATAGTCAGAATATTATCCTGCTTCACGGATGCTGAAGACAAAAATTCATCCTCGTTACAAAGCTCTACCGAGGCACCTTTTTCAGTCAGTTTTAAAACTACTTCATTGAATATGGCGGCATCATTCCCCACATGGTTGGGTGAAAAGCGATTTTTTCGAGTTACGCCTAAAATAGAAATCATATCGCTCATTTTACTAACTAACCTCCTCACTCAAAAATTGTTCTGCGACAACACGATCTTTTAAATGATCAATATCGACCACCTTTTCAAATACAAATGCTTCTACTTGTAAATCGTTTTCCAATAGAGCACGCTGAAAATTACGCATTCTGGAATTACCTGCTTCGACGGAGCTCAACGCACAGTCCATCGCCGCCTGACGAAAGCAGTAAATTCCCCCAGAAACGTACTTCGTTTTGGCGGTTGCCGTATCCAAAAAAGCTTCCACCCGAAGCTGCGAATTGGTGTTCACATAGAGCGGACTCTCATCGTCAACAAAAGGAGTTACAGCCATAAAAGCATCGGCCTGTTGATGTTGCTGAAATGCTTCTAAATAGGCATGAAATTCATGTGGCCTAAAAACCGTATCTGTTGTGGTCAGACAACAGGACGACCAATCGGGGTTGTTTTTGACAAGCAAGGCAAAACTATGCAATGAACTTGCAGTATCTTCCTCTATAAGCACAATAGGTAATTCAAACGTCGTTTTTTCCAAAAACAATTTCAGCTCCGGAGATTGTTTATTGATAATAACATGAACTCGTTGCGCTCCTTCTTTAACAAACATGCGAATCAATCGTTCAATTAATGGAACTCCATGTAATGGTAGCAAGGGTTTCGGTAAATTGAACCCCTCTTTTCGCAATCGAGAACCTTCTCCCGCTGCTATAATTGCAAATTCCATTTCTTCTAATTGCAAAATAAAATCATTTATAAAAAAGCAAAACCCCCGTCACTATCTCAGCGTTCGTAAGCGCAAAAGTCTACAGAGGGTTATATCACAAATCTTCAATACCGTAAAGATGTTGAAGAAAAAGGGGAAAAACTGTTTTTAGACAATTGTTTCCCCGCTCTTATTAAGTTAGCTTATTGAATACTATCGACTAGCTCCTGGTAATAATCCAGTCCTAAATGTGTGATTAAATCTTCACCCATAATGTGACGCAATGTATTTTGCAATTTCATCAATTGTTTGAAGATATCGTGTTCAGGAGGCAATCCTGGAGCTGTTTGAGGCGACTTCAAGTAGAATGACAACCACTCTTGAATACCCGACATGCCTGCACGTTGCGCCAAGTCAATAAACAAAGCCAAATCCAAGGCAACCGGTGCTGCTAAAATTGAATCGCGGCATAAGAAATTGATTTTAATCTGCATTTTGTAGCCCAACCAACCGAAAATATCGATGTTGTCCCAAGATTCTTTATTATCACCGTGTGGAGGATAATAGTTGATACGTACTTTATGGTAAAGGTCACCGTATAACTCAGGGTTCTTTTTCGCATCTAGAATTTCTTCCAATACCGATAATTTAGACACTTCTTTTGTTTTGAAATTTTCAGGATCATCCAATACTAATCCGTCACGGTTACCTAAGATATTCGTCGAAAACCAACCTTCAACACCCAAAGCTCTCGCTTGAAGACCAGGTGCCACAATTGTTTTCATCAATGTTTGACCTGTTTTAAAATCTTTACCTGCAATTGCTACACCATTTTCATGCGCCAACTCAACAATCGCTGGAACGTCACATGTTAAATTTGGTGCACCATTGACATACGGAGCGCCCTCTTTCAATGCCGCATAACAATAGATCATACTCGGTGGAATACGTTGATCATCATTATCTAACGCTTCCTCTAATTTAGCTAAGGTTGAAAAAGCTTCGTTTGTCTCAATATAACGCTCAGTAGATCCACACCATACCAAGACAATACGGTCTAATCCGTTTTTCTCTTTGAATTCACGAATATCACGTTGTACAGCATCTGCCAATTCACGGCGAGTTTTTTCAGATTTGATGTGCGTTCCGTCCAAATTTTTCACAAAATTACGGTCAAACACAGCTTTCATCGGTTGGATAGCCTCCAATTCAGCCTTAACAGCATCCAATTGACCTTGCTCCAATACCTGTGCTTTTGATGCAGCCTCATATACGTTATCTTCGTATACGTCCCAGCCACCAAAAACAACATCTTCCAGTTTTGCTAAAGGGACGAAATCTTTAATTAATGGATTTCTGTTCTCAGTGCGTTTACCCAGACGGATTCTGCTCAATTGAGAAACAGATCCGATTGGTTTTGAAAAACCTTTGTTTATAGATGCCACACCAGCGATTAATGTTGTAGCCACAGCACCTAATCCCGGAATAAGAATACCCAATTTTCCATTGGCATCTTTCACTTGTTGTCCCATATTAATTCTATATACTTAAATTGTTATTTAATTGATGTATTATGATAAAATAATTCTTAAAATTAGCTTAAAAAAACATATTTCATACCACCCCGCACTTAATTTATAAAATCGTGACAAATAGCGATACGAAGCCTATTCGAAACCTTAAGAAATAATCCGAAAATGAATTATTATTTAGTATTCTACTAGTCCATCTAACTGGAATTTAACGTTTTTAGCTAAAGTTGTTAACCCAAAAAACAATTGTCCTTAATTTTACTCAATATATCAAGATTCGAAAACTAATCCAAATTCAATCCAAAAAAAGTTTTTCTTTCTTAAAAATTGGTCAATTTTTCTTTTTCTATTTCCCATAAATATGACAATAAAATTGGAAAATGGTTTTAGTAGCACTAACTTTAGCCTAAAATCTAAATACAGGCAATGAGTCTATCGTTCAATTTATAAACCAACAGCATTTGACCTGCGCATTGTTATTGGATAAATGCTCTGCCAATCGGTAGCGCGATGACAAATTTAACGGTATCCCCTATAGCCTAAGGTGCATAAGAGTATCCATAACATTGCAACGAACGAAACCAAGTGTAAAGTAGAGTTTTACACCAAAGAATGTACTGAACAAATAATTATCTGAATGAAAAATACAATTTCGTGCCTAACTTTGGCGCTTTTAAGCGCAAGCCAGTTACATGCTCAAACCGCTGCCGACTCGGCTTATGTTAGAGATCATTATGAAAAGACCGAAGTAGCAATCCCCATGCGAGATGGGAAAAAATTATTTACTGCGATCTACAGTCCAAAAGACAAATCGAAGAAATATCCAGTTTTGCTCAATAGAACGCCCTACACGGTTTCTCCTTATGGACAAAACGAATACAAAAAAAGCCTGGGCAACTTTCCGACGATGATGCGTGAAGGCTATATTTTCGTCTACCAAGATGTGCGGGGCAAGTGGATGAGCGAAGGTGAATTTGAAGATGTACGTCCGACCACCTACAGCAAAGACAAAAAAGCCATCGATGAAAGTACAGATACCTATGATGCGCTTGAATGGCTACAGAAAAATCTCAAAAACTATAATGGCAAAGCCGGACTCTATGGGATCTCCTATCCAGGCTTCTATTCTACCGTTGGATTGGTCAAAACGCACCCGAGCTTGAAAGCGGTCTCCCCACAAGCTCCGGTAACAGACTGGTATATCGGCGATGACTTCCACCATAATGGCGTACTGTTTCTTCAGGATGCATTCACCTTCATGTCAACCTTTGGTGTCCCGCGTCCAAAACCCATCACCCCAGATCAATTCAAGAGCAAAATTCAGATTAAAGAAGCCGATAAATACAACTTCTTTTTAGAAGCCGGAACAGCACGGGAACTGAAGGAAAAGTATTTTGGTGACTCCGTACAGTTTTGGAATGACCTGTTTAAACATCCCGACTATGATGATTTTTGGAAGTCGCGTGTGATCACCAATTCTTTACAGGAGGTAAAACCAGCGGTGATGGTCGTCGGTGGTTTCTTTGACGCGGAAGATGCTTATGGAACATTTAAGACCTATCAATCGATTGAGGATAAAAGCAAAAAAAACAACTCGATTTTAGTCGCGGGACCTTGGTATCATGGCGGCTGGGTTCGTGCAGAGGGAAACTATTTAGGTGATATCCAATTTGAGAAAAAAACCAGCGTTACCTATCAGGAACAATTTGAACAGCCTTTTTTCAAATATTATCTAAAAGATGAAGGGAACTTCGCACCATCGGAAGCGAACATTTTTGTCTCTGGAAGCAATGAATGGAAACATTTCGAACAATGGCCACCCAAAAATGTAGAAACAAAAAAACTATACTTCCAACCTCAGGGGAAACTTGGATTTGACAAAGTTCAACGTACAGATTCTTGGGATGAATATGTCACTGACCCCAATAAACCGGTTCCGCACCAGGGTGGGCTAATCCAAAACCGAACGCGAGAGTATATGGTAGATGATCAGCGTTTCGCCGCTAGTCGCCCTGATGTCATGGTTTATCAAACGGAACCGTTGACAGAAGACCTGACTATAGTTGGCCCCATCAAAAATTTCCTTAAGGTTTCTTCAACAGGTACAGATGCAGATTATGTTGTCAAACTGATTGATGTTTACCCGAACGATGCAGCAAGTTATCAAGGAAAAACAATGGCTGGATACCAGATGATGGTACGTGGTGAGATCATGGCCGGGAAATACCGAAATGGTTTTGAAAAAGCGCAGGCCCTGACTCCAGGAATGGTCGAAAAGGTGAATTTTGAAATGCCAGATGTTGCGCATACGTTCAAAAAAGGACATCGCATTATGGTTCAGGTACAAAACTCCTGGTTTCCGCTGGCAGAACGAAATCCACAGGTGTTTTTAGCGCCTTATACAGCTACCAAAGCTGACTTCCGTAAAGCCACACAACGTATTTTTCACGATGTGAACAATGCCACGTACATCGAATTTTCTGTCCTCAAAGATTAACAGTTAAATTTGAATAATAGCGTTTAAGAGCGAATTGAATAAGGCTACATCAGCTAAACAGCTGTGCCTGATGTAGCCTTATCTTTAATCTTCCGCTACATACTTATCTTCCCCGGCCTTCCATCCTGCAAACAATAAAAGTACGATACTGCCCGCTAAAAAATAGAAGGAGTAATTCCAGGTAGCATCTATTTCGTGCAGCTTACCGAATACCGGCGGGCCAAAAGCTGCAATCAGATAACCAACAGACTGGGCCATGCCCGATATTTTAATCGCATTCGCCGTTGACCTCGCCCGCAGGGTAAAGAAAAGAATAGACAAACTGAAAGAAAGTCCATTGGAAAGTCCCAACAATATGGCGGCAACATAAATTCCCTGAAGTTTGTAATGCCAAAATATAAAGATACTTCCAAACATGCCTATCGCAACAGCCGCTGCCATTAGACGCTGATCCTTCATCCGATGTGCCAAAATAGGCCCAATAAACATTATGGGAATCATGGCAATTTGGATCAAAAAAAGCAACCAGCCCGTATCCTCCGCTGGCATACCATAATCGACCAATACTTTAGGTAACCAAGAAATCAAACTGTAGTAAATTAAGGACTGAATACCCATAAATAAGCTGATATACCAAGCTAATCTTGACCTAAAGATATGTCCGATTCCACTTGTCGCCGGTCTATTTTCAGTGATACCCTGTGCTTTCTTTCGGCTTAAAGCATCAAAGGAAACAATGATAAGGGATAACAAGGCTAAAATCACCCAAACCCCCAAGGAACCCTGCCACCCGAGACCAGTCCATTCGCCCAATCGTAAACTAAACCCCGAAGCAAAAGCTGCGGTCAGATTCATTGCTACGGCAAAAATGCCTGTCATCAGTCCAATCTGCTTTGGAAAATTTGTTTTTATATAACCGGGCGTAACGACATTGCCCACACAGATCCCAAGTCCGATTAAAAAAGACCCCACAAACAGCGTTGGCATATTGCCCCAAATCCGAAGCACAATTCCTACACTCAACGCCATTAAACCGAGTAATAAAAAACGGTGCATGCCCAGTTTATGTGAATATCGGCTCACTGCTACAGAACAGCTCGCAAACATAAAAAGAGGTATTGCCGTCAATAGACTGCTTTGAAAACTATTTAATTGCAAATCTTCACTGATTTGCCCCAGTACAGGGCCAACGGCTGTGATTGGCGACCGCAGATTGGTTGAGACTAAAACAACAACCAATATGGGTAACCAGGTCCAAGAGACAGCTGCGGATATTTTTATATTTTCTTTCATCATAAAACCACACTATACATGTAAATTAAGCTATACACGTAATGAATGCTTGCAAAGGTATGTATGGAATTTTAATTAAATTTGCCATTAATTTAATTTAAAACGACATGGATCAGACAAATCATACGTTGATAATTGAAGGCATCCAGAAATCAACCTATGTCTGGTTTGAAGAAAACTGGATACACGACGACGAGTTACACAGTCATCGGAAAGGTCAATTGATTTATGTTGAGCAGGGTTTTCAATACCTTACCGTTGCAGGAAAAATGTACCTACTCCCCCAAAATCACGTTGCTTGGATTCCTTCAGGTGCATTACATAAGACCAACTCCCACTCGGAACGCATTAAGCTTATAGTCCTTTTTTTTGATCCCCCACAATTTGACAGCTCACAAGAGCATTTGTTTTTCAATCAGGTACAGCTATTTTCGGCGCCTAAAGTATTACGGGAAATGATTTTATATACCGAAAAATGGTCAAAATTGAGAGAAGAAAATGAACAGGAAAGAGTTTTCCTCGGTGCTTTACTCCATGAACTCCCCTATTTCTGCTCACAATTACTCCACTTAGAAATTACCCTTCCGCATGAAAGCAGGCTTCAAACGGTCTTAAATCACCTACATGACCATTACACAGAAGCCATCACGTTAGACGAGATTGCCATGCTGTCCAATCTTTCGCTCCGAACTATTGAACGCCTTTTTAAAAAAGAAACCGGAATGACGCTTGCAAAATATCAGCAGCTCCTTCTCATTATCAAGAGTTTGGAGCTTTTGAGCACAAAACAATTCACCATCTCTCAAATTGCGTATAAAGTCGGTTATAAAAGCGTCCAAGCATTTACCAATAGCTTTTATGCGGTGATGAAATATAGACCTTCGCACTTCATGATGGACTAGTTTTGGCGTAGCTACAGGCGGTTTGTAGCTAAGCAGCTACAAAATTTAGGACGTTTAAAAAAAATAGTAACGAATATTTGCACAGGTGTAATATTTACACTATCTTTGTATCATCATAATTTAGGTTTATAATTGGTTATTTAAGGTTTTCATTCTCCCCGTTTGAAAACCTTTTTTTATTTATTTTCACCGTCCCTCAAATCATTTCGCTACTCCGCAAACGTAATAATTTCCCTTTTAGGCCCAAACAAAAGCAGCTGATCGCATGTTCTCAAAAAATAGCGTTCAAATTAATTCTCAAAAAATTCAAGATATTCTTTAACAATACTGTATTTTTAACGAATATATTCGGATGAGAAAGGTCACGCGAATAGAAAAGAGTTCAAATATTATATTGAAAAAATAATCTAAACATATATGGCAGAACATGGGGATTTGCAAATCGCAATACTAATCGATGCGGACAATGTATCTTATCGAAAGATCGAAGAGATTTTGAATGAAGTCAAAAGATATGGAATTCCGACCATCAAACGCATCTACGGAGACTGGACCAACCCATATGTTGAAAAATGGAAGGATAAACTCCTTACCCATGCAATTACCCCCATACAACAATACAGTTATACACAAGGCAAAAATTCTACTGACTCGGCATTAATTATTGATGCCATGGATATTCTGCATTCAGACCGAGTTGATGGGTTTTGTATTGTATCCAGCGACAGCGATTTCACCCGACTGGCTACACGTCTTCGAGAATCCGGTAAACTGGTCATCGGTATCGGCGAGAAAAAGACCCCCAAACCCTTTATTGCCTCCTGCGACAAGTTCATCTACGTCGAAATTTTTGAGAAAAATCAAAAGAAAGAAACGGTCGCAAAGAAAAAGCAACAAAATCAGCCCAAACCTGCTCCCGTTGACAATCCAACAAGTATTGCCGTATTGGACGAGGAGACTTTGGAACTTTTAAAGGACACGGTGGATGATACTGCAGATGAAAATGGCTGGGCATTCCTGGGTGAGATCGGAAGTCTTTTCAACAAAAGAAAGCCTGATTTTGATGCGCGCAACTATGGATACGACAAGATGTCTCATCTTTTCAAAGCTTACAAAGAAGATTTTGAAATTGAGGAACGAAACACCGACAAATCGCGCATAAAACACTATTACATCCGTAATATTATTAAACGGCCTTTAGCAATGGCCAGCCCAGCTACAGCAGTGGACACCGAGCACAAAACTCCTGCTACTCCTACTCCTTCCGTACCCTCTACAGAAACTACGGAAAAAACTGCAAATCAAAACACCAGAAAGAAAGGGCGGCAAGATAAGAAACGTCAGGATAAAACAAACTCTGAGCCGATACAAAACGAGGCTCCAAAAGTTCAGGAAATTCAGGAACAAAAAACAGAAACGCCCCCCCCTACAGCTGACACTCCGCCCACGAACATGTTGTTTCCTTCTGAAGGTAACAAGATCACTACAGATGACGTAAAAAAATCGCAAATACGGATCACGAAAGAATTTAAACCCCTATTCCCAACCAAATCCCAAAAATTAAGGATTATGATCAACGCTGGAGAATATGAATGTAATTTTACCTATCGCGGCAGAGGGTTTCATGTGCTTAAATTAGGAAAAGATGCGGCGACCAAACTTGGCCTTTCCGAGGGGATACAAATACAAATAGTCAGACTGAACGAAGTTAGCTTTAGCCTTCAAAATAAATCAGTTTAATATCATTCAGCGGAATTATCTTCTGTATCATACGATAATAGGACAACAATACATTGTCCTATTATCGTATTAAAGCCTTATGCAGGAGGTTTGTCGTATTGAAATAACAATTAGCGTCCACCAGCAAATTCCATCGTAAAATGGTAGTTCTCATCGATGGCCATTGGCTTACGATCCACTTTACGAAAATCGCGTGCTTCTTCAGTCCACAGGAAAGGGTAAAATGAAAAAACTTGATTGCCGCTCAGGAGTTTGACCTCTTCGCTCCAGTCTTTCCATTTAAATGTTTCGTAAAACTGTCTAATATCCCCTTTCAATGCCCAAAAAACAAAATCTGAATAACCACATTCCAAACTTTCCCATTGTAAGGTATCTTGTGCGAAATAATAGACCTGTCCAATAGCATCTCCCAGCGCACCAGCATTAATAGCGAAATAACCACCTAGAACATCGTCTGCAATCAGCAAAAAACCACCTTTTTCGCCTTCCTTGTCAAAACTTTTCCCTTTATTCCATTCCATAATCCCTCGGTCCAACTGCGACGAGCCAGAGCCTAAAATACGTAACCAGCCCCCATCGATTAAAATACCACCAGTTTGATGAATAATGGCTCCCATAGGCGATTTTGTGGTAATTTGGGCCCTTAAAAGTTCCTCATCAGCCCGCTTAGGGTTTCGAGGAAGCACTTCATAAGCATTCGTCGCTTCTTTCATCCAACTTTCTACCAACTTCCATCCTGAATTACTTGTATCAATCAGTTCTTTTAGACTTTTCATTTCCTATGTGTTTTATGCAGCGACCAGCTAGTCTACCGGTCGAATTCGAACGCTATCCAGCTATTCATTGTGCCGAAATTACCATAATTCTTTATCGCATCCAAATTACAGCAGACCCAAGAGCAAATCGAAGAAAATATTCTTCGAAAACATACACCTAAAGATTAGGAACCTTGTGTCTATTTTAACTAATTTTAAGTCATGCAACATGAATTAGAAAAACTCAGATACCCTATAGGTCGCTTTGCGATACCCGATGTCATCAACAAATCCCTGTTGAATGACTGGATCAAAACAATTGCCGACTTTCCGGCCCGGTTAAAATCCGAAGTCGGCGATCTAACAGACGACGTACTGGAAAAACGCTACCGTCCCGAAGGCTGGACGATTCGTCAGGTCGTTCATCACTGCGCCGACAGCCACATGAACAGCTTTGTCCGTTTTAAATTAGCCCTCACAGAAGAAGACCCAACCATCAAATTATATGAGGAGAAATTGTGGGCCGAGCTTCCCGACGCAAAAAATATTCCAATAGAAAGCTCGATCAAATTGCTCGAAGGTCTACATGAACGCTGGGTTATTTTGTTGAAAAGCCTGACTGGCGAACAGCTTGAAAGAGGTTTTATTCATCCTGCGACCAAAAGGTTGATTTCTTTAAAGATCAATATTGGCCTCTATGCCTGGCATTGCAATCACCACCTGATGCACATTGTCAATGCTAAAAACCATTGATGGGCATCAAATATCGCAATGATCATTTCACTTAAAGTCAACAGATCATTGCGATAAATTTACTCTATTGCCGTCACTTTACGATAATGACATCGCCCATATAAAGGCCAGCAATCCGGCGGCAACCAGTCCAATAACACCCGATACCACAAAGGATAGGAAATAATATCCTACCGTCCGTGTTTGCTTCTTTACACGATGAACAATGCCTGCAGATAACGTATAAAGTGTTCCAAATCCAAAAAAAACAATCAGGATCAAGTCGATCAGAATGCCACCAAAATCTATATTTGCTGATGATAACATAATTTACTTTTTCTTTTTAAACAGTTTGCCAAAAAAGGACGAGCTAGCACCTGAGTCTTCAGACTGATTATCCCATTGCAATAAATCCAGTTCGATATCCAGTTCATTGTTTTTTGCAAAATCAAGCCAATGGACATATTTTTCCTGATTTCTAAATGTAGGATCATTCTTGTAATAATCCAATAAGCGAGCAGTGGCACTTTCGTAAACACCATAGTCGTTGGCTCGTTCAAAATAGTGGATCGCCTTTTTACTGTCCTTTTTAAATTTAAGTCCCTGATCATAGAGCAATCCATAATAAATATTGGAATAACTATTTTCTTTATCCCTTTTCAAATAAACCAATAGACGATCGTAATCCTCCAAACTGTAATAGATAGAAGCTATATTGCTGTTGTTCTCAACTAATTTTAATTCAGCTTTCTGATAATAGCTGAGGGCTTTTTCCAGATCTTCTTCGACATAGGTTCCACTTGAATAAAAGTAGCCTAAATTGGACAAAGCATAGCCATTACCCAACTCTGCTCCTTTCATGTAGGCATTAAATGACTTTTCCAGGTCTTTTTTATAGCCGATGCCATACTGAAAGAGGTAGCCGATTGCATTCCATGCAGCGGAATAATCTTTTTGGGCCGCTTGTTCATAATATTGAATTCCTTTGTCCAAATCTAAAAAAGGATTGTCTTCGCTATCAGTATCCGTATAGATATTCCCCAATTCATGCATGCTGCTTTCATTATTCTGGTCAGCAGAAAAGGTAAAATAGCGTATCGCCATTTCGACATCGCCTTGTCGGCAACAGTCCAGGGCCATATGATATAGCGTATAACTATCATAACTGGATTCAAAATTATCGCCCTTCGCAGCCTTCCACCCTTCAAAAAAACGATTACATATTTCAAAATCTTCTCCAGACAATTGATCCAGCTTCTTCAGAAACTGACCATATTGATCTTCCTGAATTACTTCCACACCATCGTAGCCCTTTTTATACAACAGGTCACCTTGCAATAACATCAGATCCTGATAGTGATTAACGCTTGCACAAACATAATCGTAGGCGGAACTGAGCGTCCTTTCCACTGCGTCAAAATAGTAATATCTTCCCGCATGGTCTTTCAGAATAAAATAATCCATCACAGCAGCATATACAATTTTCACATAGTGCGTTGAGAGCGGGACCAGCCACACCTTTTCAGCAGCCTGATAAATTCCCCTCCCGGTTGCTGTTTCGATAATATAGCAATCCCAGGCGCCATTACCAAAATCAGTCCCCCCTTGAATGGACCGAATTGCCAAATCTTGCAGTACAAAGGCGCGGGCTTCCAGGTCATACAAACGGATGCCGCCGGAATCAGCAAAAAATAATGCGCTTCGGCCATTTCCGGCATTAAGTACAGCAACATCTTTGACCAAGATAGTTCCATCGGGAGACAAAACTGATTTTTTCTTTTTATTATTCAAATTGACTGCATAAAAATCAAACAGTAATTCGCTCAGTGCACTACTGGCAAAAGCGCCAAGCAAAATACCGCTATTGGAATAATAATGACGCAGTTTATTTCCCCCAATCTCTTGATAGATAAATCCATCATAATCAATTTCAAACGGTTTGTCCGCACCGGCAGCATTGAACAGCTGGCCTTGAGCATCGATGATATAATATTGCTGATCTTTCTTCCCCTGATAATAACCGTAAGCAAAATCTTCGAGTTCATCATATTCAAGTGGTATGATTATTTCTCCGTTCCCGACGTTGACTAATCCATATTTTTTAGCTAAGCTCACCTTACCAACCGTTGATCCGGTTCCATATTGGGCTGGCGCCGCCGATGAATAAACACAGGAAATAGCTTCTTCTCCACCCCTATTCAAATAACCGAACAGCTCATTTTTCTGTATGACTGCGATCCCTTCACACTCAAAAGTACCAATTTCCTGATAGCTAGCTTCGACCTTCACCTCCCCTTTTGCATTGCGTATCCCCCAAAGCCCCTGATCTTCAAAAAATTGATTATCCAGACGATCAATCGCGTCTCTATTCCACCAGCCTAAGCCATAGTTGCTCCATTCCAGTTCGAGCATCGCTAAAAAAGAAGTATAACCAGCGGACACCAAAATAAACTCAAGCTCAGCTAAGGATTGTTTTTCGATTGCTTTTTCATAGAGCAAATTCTTCTCAAGGATTTCAATTGCAAAATCTTTGGCCTGTTGGCTATGTTTAACATCGCTCATGTTAAATACATCACTTGCGTTCAGCTGGAAATAATCGAAGGGTAAACCGTCCAAAAAATCGAACAGTTTCCCGATAGCTGCCATGGCCAGCGCATCGGAATTTAACCCATATTCATGAATGAGCAAATCATACAACGCACGAAGCTTTCTGACTCCCGGTTCCTTTTCGGAGTAAACTAAGGTACCTTTTGCTTTCGGATTAGCAGCAAATAGGGGTAAAAAAAGGGGTGGAATCACATAGTTCCATTCTCCTAAATAATGAGGGAAGTAATCTTGATCCTTCTTATCTGTATTGTAAATATATATGCGATGAGCCATTTTCTATGCAATTTCCTTACTATTGATCAATTTCAACAGCATTTTCTTTAGCAAAATTGAACCAAAATCCGTATTTATCCGCGTCTGAAGCCGCTCCATGCGCTCCATAGAGTTGTAGCAAACGATTAACGGCATAGGCGTACACGCTATTTTCATTGGCTTTTTCATAGTAGCGGATCGCTTTTTGTAAGTTTTGCTTTACACCAAAGCCTTCCTCATAAAGAATCCCATAATAAATAGCAGAAAATTGATTGGTTGTATCCTTTTTCAAATAACGCAATAAGTTCGCATAATCTTGCCCTTGATAGTAGATTTCTGCGATTTGAGCATCATTATAAATCCCCGCTTTCTCTGCTTGTTTAAAATAATCTAGGGCTAAGGCATAATCTTGTTCCACATATTCACCCTCGTAATACCAGTTACCCAGGTTGCTCATGGCCTGCGCTTCCCCCAGCGCAGCAGACTTTTGATAGGCCTTTAAGGCTTTAGATACATCAAAAGCTACACCATGGCCTGTGGCATATAAAAATCCCCAATTGTTCCATGCCTGCGCATGATCATGAGCCATGGCCTTTTCATAAAAAGACTTTCCTTTTTCGATGTCCATCCCCTCGTAGTCATCATCCGTAAAGATGTTTCCAAGCAGATATTGACAGTCCGCACTACCCCGATCTGCTCCGATGCTGAACAGTCGAATGGCATCTGAAATCTTTCCCTCCGCTTCCAGCTTCTTACCATTTTCCAACAGCGTTTCATTGTCAAAATACTGTTCGTAGCCGTCGCCCTTACGCCTGATCCATGCCTGATAGAACTGTATAAAATAACTTTGATCACGCCCCCGGAGCTGGTATCGCTCGGAATACAAATAGCCATATGCTGTTTCGGGAATCTCGACAACATTTCGATTTATATCCAAATTAAACAACTTATCCCCTTTGAATAAAAGCAACAGTTCACCTTCGGCCGCTTCTGGTCTTGGGTAATGAAAAGGCGAACAAATATAATCATACAGCGCACTACGGACGTTAAGCTTCGTATCGAAGCAGTACATACCCTGTGCACAGTGTATGCGCATAAAATCCAAAAAGCAATGTTCGATTTTTTGATAGGCAATAGCAGGTTCAAGTAACCATTCCCCTCGATGAGCGTCATAAATCCCCTGTCCTTGGGCACAACCAACGACAAAGATATCTTTACGGTACTGCTGTATATGATCGACTAGAACCTGATCAATCGTTAAATCAGCCAATCGGAATAAGCCTAGTTCAAGCGAATAGATCTGCCATCTTTTATTTTTGAGATACGCAATACTTCGATAGTCGTCCAACACTATAATCCGGTCAATTCCTTCATCCAAAATATTACCATCGGGTTGAATGACGGCAATTTTTGACTGTAGCTTATTGGGTTTAATCCAAAAATAGCGATTGGCTAGCGGCTCCAGGCTACCTTCCAAAAAGGTCCCTAAAAACTGACCATCCATTAGGTAATACTTCCTTTTTATCGTTCCTTTTTGCCGGCTATAGAACAACTTGTTATAGTCAAACATAAACGACTCGGCTGCGGGATCTGAAATAATCAATCGTCCTTCAGCCGAAAGGAGCATGTGGCTATCCCCCTGTCTTGCATTTAAAAAGCCATAGGCGATCCAGTCGAGTTCATCATATAATGCAGGTATGCTCAGCTGTTTGGTATCAATATGCAATACCCCACGTTTCCCTGCCACTTCCACTTCAGCGTAATTGTTCCCATTGATATGTCGGGCATCAAAGGCCTCCACATATTGACATGGAATTAGTATAGTGCCACTCGTATCAACATAACCAAAAAGGCCATCGCGTTCAACAACAGCGATCCCCTGTTCATTGAATTCGAATATTTCATCGTAAATCGCCTCAACCAAAATATCCCCCTTGGCATTCTTTAATCCCTGCTTTCCTACTGCCTCAAAAACTTCAGGGTCTGGCTCTTTCAGAACGTCTTCTTCCCATAAACCCAATCCATAATCAATCCAATCGGTTTGAAGGGCATCTAAAAAAGAAGTATAACCAGACGCTTTCACAAGCGGGTCAAGCGGATCTAAGGACTGTTCTTCGACAGCTTGTTCAAACAATAAGGCTTGCATTTTAATTTCTTCCACCCAATCTTTGGCTTGCTCCACATCTTTTTCCGCATTCATTGTAAAAACATCGCGTCCATCGATCTGCAAGGTATCAAAAGGTAGCGCTTCCAAAAATTCAAACATGTTGTTGACAGGCTCATAATAGCTTTTTTTATAATGCAATTGATACCTATCAGCCAACAACGCATAAAAATAGCGAAGTCTTGCGATCCCATCTTCCTTGTTGGCATAAAGCTGAGAACCTTTGGAACGGATATTGGCGGAAAATAATGGCCGCATGAGGATGGGAATTTCATAATTCCATTCAGCCAGGTAAGTGGGATATGTTTCTTTGGTCCTGAGATTTACATTATAAATATAAATACGATGTGCCATACTTTATTTCTTCTGTTTTTTGTTGTATCACATTGATCCGTTCCATACGACAAGAATCATGCGAATGCCGTAAAAATACCGTATTTATCGATTTTTTCGATTAGCGGAAAACAGGGATTTTTTTCTCCCCCTATTTTCGGCAACTTTGGATTGGATTTTGTAACAGAAAGAACAATGAATCATTTCAAATACAGTTATTATAGCAGTGCATTAGCACTCCTCGCGTTACAAATCGCTTGTCAGGAAAAACCAAAACAAGCTGAAGAACCTGTAAGTTCAAGCAAGGCCATGGAAAAAGCTGCCGAGGATACTGCCCCCAAAAAAAGTATCTCGTTAAAAACTTCCAAACTGGATAGCATTGACCAAGCAAATGCACAAAGCGTACTGGAATCTGACGAAATCACCAAAGCTTATGTAAACTTAAGTGCTCGAGACAGTATGATCCGCTTACATGCCAATATACGTATCGATCATCGCTTCTTTGGATACGAAGAGGCAGATAAACAGGCTACGAAGTTGCTTTTGTTTTCCATCTTTACAAATGATGTGGAACACAATCCATTTCAACTCAAATTGGGTGCATACTATGATACCTCCGACTTAGAAAGTAAAGGTTTAAAACTAAAATATGCTGGCCTAAAGGGCGACTTTGTAGCAGCGAAAATCATAGACGCCACCGATACACCGGTAGGCACCGTCTACTTCGAAAGAAAATGGGTTGAGATTGAATAACAAAAACCGTTTCTCAATCTATATGTTTATGAGTAACAACAATAATTGCGAAAAATAACGATGAAGGTAATCTTAAAGACTATGTTTCTGTCCTGCATGGTATTGTTTTTCAGCTGCCAGCAAAAGAATGGAGCCAAAAAATCAGCTGCCGCATTCAGCAGCACCGCCAGCATAGACTCCATAAAGAAACAAAAAGAGCTAACATCCATATCCGATGATAACCTTTCGCTCTTTAAACAGCTGTATCCTATTGCTATTCTTCGACCGGAAAGCAACGATAGTTTTAAGAAGTATGGCATCGAATTCTCAGGAATATGTTATGCATGCGATCTTGCAGAAATCAAAATGAATAAAAAACAACTGCTTTTGGTCAATGTCTGTGATTCCAATGAAATCTATCAAATCAAAGATTTCACCTATAATTTTCGTGACAGCGGCCTCACGATGAAGACTAAAAATAATGAGTTTTACTTCAAGAAAATAGAGAAAGAGCCCATTTTCGAATTAAAAATTAAGGGGGATTCTCTTTTGTTAAAAAATAAACGTGTCGCAAAATACTATACACAGAAAGCTTTAGTCGATCAGTTCGAAGTCCATGATTGTGGTGATTTTCAGGGTTAGCCCAAACGCGACTCAGCTTGAATTAGTGTATTAAGACAGCGCTGCACCGGACATTAACGTAAGATCTTAAAAAGACCAGACAGCAATGAAAGCAGGCAGAAGCCAATTTCATGGTTGCCTGCTCCGTTCGTTAGACCTATACTTCAAAATAAAACCCCGATTCAGTAAGTTCTTTATATTTTACCCTGTCAAAACTATAGATCTTTGCAGCCCTGGCACGCCGGTCTTTTTGCTTATCGCTGTGGTCGATCAATAAACCCATGCTGAGAATTTTTTTTCGAAAATTCCCACGGTCAATTGACCGCTGCAGAACGGTTTCATACAAATTGTGTAAATCGGGCAACGTAAACTGTTTGGGCAAGAGCTCAAAACCGATTGGTTGATAACGAATTTTACCCCTGAGCCGTTGTATGGCGGTGTTCAAGATCTGTTTATGGTCAAAAGCGAGATCCAACTTTTCGTCAATACCAAACCATTGCACCGCATCGATATCAACCCCTGCTTCCAACGTATAAGCATCGGGCCTGACAAGTGCATAATAGGCAATACTAATGACTCTTCCGCGCGGATCACGAGCTAAGTTTGAAAATGTATAAAGCTGTTCGAGGAAAATATCTTTGAGACCGGCCTCCTCCTGCAGTTTACGAATCGCACAGTCGTCGGCGTTCTCATCTTCCTGAATAAAACCGCCAGGAAATGCCCATTTTCCCAAGAAAGGCTCTATTGCCCGTTTGGTCAATAATACCTTAAGCTGGTTTTTATCAAAGCCGAAGATTACACAGTCAACCGTAACAGCAGGTCTTGGGTAATCATATGTGTATTTTTTTTCTGAGGCTGTCATCTGCTACAAAGTTACTTCGGTTGACAATTTGATCTGGATTCCATACTTCTCCTTTAAAGCCTCAAACTGCTGTAAAGTCTGCGCTTCAAATCCAGCGATGGGCGACATACAGTCGATCAATAAGGTGATTCGTGACGTAATCGCTCGATCTTGTTCAAAATATTCCAAAATCTGCACGGTTGATGCTAAAACACAATGACTGGAAGCTTCACCGGCGATGTATATCGCATCGTAATCGCGAATTGCATCGAGCACAGCATGATTTACGAATTTATTATCGTCATATTCCGCTTTGATAATACCGTACATTTCCGTATTTGGATCTTGCCCCTTATAAACCAATATGGGTTTGACCTGACGTGCTGCACTGTGAAAATAAAGCATATTGGTAAATTGACTCTCCAGCTGCGCCCCCGAAGTCCCTTCCAGACAATGGTATGGCCAGATACACAATTGTTTTTTTCCCTCAGCTTCCAAATGCTGGAGATAATCCAGCGCTAAGGCTGTATGGTCATTCGCAGCACGCCAGATACCATCGCGGACATCGGCATGGCGAATAACGGTGAATCGCTCCGGATGATTTCCCGCACTGTCAAGCCACCAAGCGGGATGGAAAATCTGCCTTATCGAGTGACAATCGAGACTACACATGACTTGCGTTAAGGCCTCAATATTACGGTACATCCACTGCGTCAGACGTTGTACATCGGCCTTTGAACCGTTGACGGCAAGACTACCGATGGATTCCATAAAATCATTTTGGACATCGATCGCCAATAGCAAGGTTCGTTTTTTATCCAAGGCTGCTGGCTGTATATTTTCTTCCTGTGCCAACATCAACATGTTTGGAATATTATCCTTTTTGCCGCTGGCAATCTGTTGGACATCTACAATCTGATCAAATTGTGTTTTTATGTTATTCAGTTTCATAACATCTATATTTATTTCAACGCAGCCTTCATTTCGCAGAACGATGAAGCCATTAAAGCCTTCTTCCAGTGAAAAATCATCTTCACTATAGTACTTTTTTGTCCCTTGTTGCCTGTTATGAAGTGCTTGCGTCGACTTCTCGAACCATTTAAAATTAACCTTTGAATGTAGGCACCGCTGCAAACTTGTGGGCAGATTGTTGTATACGTTTACGAATAATTTCGTCTATAACCGGATCGCCCGATGTACCTTTTAAAATAAACCCATCGATTTGCGCATAGGTCATACCCAATTCCTCTTCATCGGTCTGCCCCTCCCAAAGACCAGCAGATGGACTTTTATACTGAATAGATTCGGGCACCCCCAAATATTTGGCTAAGGTATATACTTCCTGTTTGGTAACCATTGCCAGCGGGTTCAGATCATAGGCACCATCGCCCCACTTCGTAAAATAACCTACAGTAGCTTCGGCCATATTCCCCGTACCAATAACAAATCTACTACCCAATTGTGCTAATTGATACAAATACGTCATACGAACACGTGGACGAATATTAGCAAGGCTCAAAGCGCGGTTAGTGGCGGTAGCTTCTGCGATAAACTTTTCTTGATGAATGGCCAACGCATCCACCGCGGGTTGAATGTCAAATACATGAAATGGAAAATCAAATTTCTGAATAAGCTCCATGGCATGTTGATGGCTTTTACTTTTGTTCATATCACTGCCATACGGCATCAACACCAAGTGGACATCCACCTGTGCCAGCCGGCATAGGCAAGCGACAACACTGCAGTCTATTCCACCACTCATACCCAATACAAGTCCTTTGCGGTCGGCCGATTTCACCTGTTGGGCAATCCAGGATGCCATCAATTGTGCATACTGTGCAACGTTTTCATCCTGGATGAAAAACGGTTTGTTTACGCTATTTTCCATATACTCGAATTGTTTCAGTTCTTAATCTATTCCTTATTTCTTCAAAACGCGTTGTGCGTATAAATTCGCCATTCAGATAACATGTTTCCAGCAGATTTCGTTCACCCAGATCGGCGACCGTTTGCGGTGTAAGATCGTCTATCAAACGAAAATCGTCATTTTCAAAGACCACAGCGACCATCCCCTTTTGCGACTTTTTAAAGTTGCCAGTATCTGTAGCGGGACGTTTCTGTATCGCTTTAAACTCACCATTGACAATCTCAGCCGTCCCTTTTAACGCAAAGCCAAAGGTATCCCGTGTCACATACTGATAGGTATACGAACCTATGCCCAATATGGTATTCGTCGAGGCAAAACCCTTATCCAGCAAACCTTGACAGATCTTATCCGCTCGATCGACTGTAATGGAATCACCGTACACTACGCCAATATGGGGATCCAGCTCCTTAAAGCCTTTGCTGTTGGTCGTACCACCAAAAAGTTCAAACAAACGTTCGACGATACCTTTCTGCACAGTACTGCGATCAGATGCAGCATCGCCACAGATAATCTTCACAGGATCGCCACTATCGGGACGAATAACAACCTTCCCCTCCCTAGCCATAATAAGATCTTTCAATTGCGGCAATACATTGTCAACTACATTCCAGAGGTCGTAGGTATCCGATACGATGGAGATATTTCCACTTGGATACACCGTTGTGATTAAATGTCGAAATGCTTCTACCTCGTCCTCTCCGTACGAACACATTACACTGTGCTCCGTCGATGGGGTGTACATCATTACATCACTTTTTGCATGATAGTAGGATTTCAGATACTCCCGAACAGACAATGTAGCAGAGACACCGAAGCTCAACAGATGTCCCCCAGCCGTACGATAAGCCGTTTCAGGAGAACCCATACCACGCATGGAAAAATCTCCGGCCTGCGTAAAGACTTTATTGACGTCGCCCGTTCTCTCGGCAAACCCCGTCAATAACCTTTTATAGCGATCTGCGATTGTCGCTGCAGTCATCGGTGACCAGATAAAAGCCGATAATTGTGTTTCCAGGTAACCCGGAAGCCAGAAAAAATCGGGATGTGTATTTTCAATCGTAAACATTGGTACGCCGACAGGAACCAAGCTTCCTTCCTGCAACGCATTTACCTTGATTGGAAGATACCCCAGCCGATGTAAGTCGCGAATATGTTTCGAATCATGCGTCGCCGCAAACTTCGCGTTTGTATTTTCAAAAACAGTTGCAATTGCCTCTTCGTAAGCCGCCACGACCTCTTCTTCCGGTTGAGCAAAAAAGTTTGCATCAAATGAATTGGTGATTTCGGCCAAGGCTCCCTGTAATCCAAAAAATACAACATGACTAATACCTTCTATGCGAGACATGCGTGGCGTCCAAGTCTCATAAACCCATTCCGTATGTGTTGGATATTGATCCTTATGACACAATTTATAACCATCTGTCCAAAGTATTGGATTCTTGCTCATTGATTTAAACATAACTTTCAGTCGTTAAGTTGATATAATTTATTTTTGGGTGCTCGGTATCCATCATGGAATTGGTGGTAAAGACACTGGTTATTGGTGAATCATCATCCAACAGGGTCCCTTTAAAAATTCGGGCTTCACAATGTGTGACCAAAAGATAAACTGCACTGGCTCCCATTTCTTTCAATATTTTCCCGGCCCAAAGAAATGTGCCACCTGCAGAACAGAGGTCATCGACAATAATACATTTTGCGCCGAGCGGAATATCTCCAGCCTTAAGTTCCATCCCTTCGATCCGGCCTGTTTGTGGATTTCGCTTTTTCTCAAAAACACAGCTATTTTCATAGCCGCTGTTGATGTAACGTGCCGCCGCTCCTTTATCCGGGAAAACAATCCGATCATTGTCCGAAAAATCAAGCTTTTCCATCAACTGTGGCAACCAGTCCAATGCCGGATAAACCCCAACACTGTTCACTAAAAGTTCTAGGGTAACGTGGGAATGCGGTTCGACCACAAACACCTGATCAAATTGCAAACTGTTGATAAACTCCGCCACATAGTTCAATGTGAATAAATCACCTTCTATTTTGCGATCCATACGGCTATAGGGCATATAATGGATCAATAACCGACAAGTTTCAGCTTCGGTTTCATCCAACCGCTTCTTGACAAAAAGCAAGCGGATTAAGTCTCCATCTTCTTGATATGTAAATTCGACAAGGTTGTCTTTTAAGATCAACTGATCAAAATCTTTCACTTTTGTTTCCCCGTTTGGAAATTGTTCTGTGACTACCTGTTGCTTATTTAATACGATCATAGCTTTTAATTTTACTTTGTACTATTGAGTATTTTTTACTCAACAAATATGAGGATTAAATTTAAGCGCGCAAAATATATTGAGTACTTTTTACTCATAAAATCACAAAAACACCATAAAACACTATCAATCAATCAAATAATTTAGAGAAAGTTAGTTTACTTAAAATTCATCCCCCATTTCTAACTATTGGTCCTAAAGCTGATCTCCTGATTCACCTATATTAAACCAAGCATACCTATACCAAGTCGTATCTCATAACAATTTTTAGTCACTATTTAGACAGTGATCATTCATTAATTATACAGTCCACACTGAGTCATCACTGAACGAGCACTGAACAATCACTGAACAAGCACTGAACAAACAATGTTAAAAGGTAGAATTTGATAGCTCGCTCATCCCCGTTTGGCTACACGGCATCCCGCTCTCCGTTTGATTGACGGGCAGAAAGAAAAATACGTGCGACAAGACAGAAAAATGCGATGGAAATATGGACTGCACAGGTCCTATAGGAGATGCTCAGGTGATAAAAAACTGCTGAGCGACAGTCTCCATAAAAATTAGCTGATTATAGGGATTGAAATTTTGCGATAAAACAAGATCTTTGTCTATACCAAAGTCAAAAAATTCTTTGTCAGCAAATTTGTGAGCCGGCGGGGGACTTTAGATTACTTTAAGCATAAAGCATGGAAATAGCCAATCTTATCAAACAGGATATTGAGTCAATCTTACAGATTGAATCTCAAGACATCAAACAGTTGGTCGAGGACTATCGCGAAGACTTAATGGATTCGGAAACCTATGACGCCATTGATGCGTACAATATGCTCTATTCGAATATTTATGAAATGTCCGAGGAAGAATACCTCGATGCTTTTCGCACGTTGGGAGAGGCCTATCCGAACTTTGGCAAGGCCGATGAAAATGACGTCCAAAAATCAATCGCTGAATTGGAACGATTAAAACATGCCTTTAATGAACTACAACTCCATACTACAGAAGGCAAACAGCTGCTCGCACTACAATTAGCCGTTTTGGAACTAGATATTCAGGTCTATCGAAAGCTTACCTTGTCGCCGACTACAATGGAGATACAAGCTGAAATCAATTTATTGGAATCCGAATCGTTTGGGTTAACCAATCAGATCAATCAGTTTTTAGAGCTATACCACGATTAGTCATGCGATCATTTTATACCATGAATCGCTTAGGGTTAAAAATAGGTCTTTGCATGCTTTGCTTACTAGCCGGTCTGGCAACATCGTTATTTGCCTACCAAAACAAGATCGTTTTTCAGTCACAGCAGCAGCCGGGGAGCAGAATACCCTTTTACATCACAGAGCAAGGAACACTTTGTTATAATTTGCATGCAGACAAGTTGGGCGTATACGCCATACAGATCAATCTCAACAGGCTCTTTCCCACCGCAACGACAGCGCATCTTCGTTCAAAACATTATGAATTATCAGACAGTACAATAACAATAATCAACTATGCTGAACCAGCTATCTCTATCAACTATAGGATTGCTAACAACACCTTTGTAATAGCCAAATCCTCCAATTGGCTCGCGGACTATCAACCCGAATTTCAATTTATCGCTTTGGACAGCCTCAGATACATGGAGAATTTATTCGACACGAACGATCTGAGCGGCCTCATGCAACTGGAGGTAGCCAAGCTCCCTTTTGAAAATATACTTTTATTTTTTAGTCAGCTGCATGGATTTTCCACAGTAGAGGAATTTAGCAGCAATGCCATTCATCGGATTTTAGAAAAGGGACAGTACGCTATCGCCAAACAGTTTCACCATTTATTTCTAGCTAAAAACAGACAATTCAATGATTTCGAAATCCTGAAGATAGCAATAGAAAAAAACGACATGGATTTTATCCGTAAAACTTGTTTAAATAGCCTGAACCGACTGGGTATTGATGAAATTAAAGCTGATTATAGCTTTACACAATGCACATTACTTGGAAAAGCTATCTTAATAAAAAACAAAATAATCGTAGATTATCTTTGCAGAACGGTGCAAACACGGAGAAAGTATACCAAAATGAATCCGACGTATTATCTGCTTTTCAACTTGCCGAAAGGACCAAGTCAAAGAAAATCATGAAACTATTTCAATAAGTCATCAATAAAACAATGAAAAAGACATTTATATACCTGCTATCGCTGATTAGCTTGATGTTAGTCACACTGATCTTTGCTGAGCCAATACATGCTCAACCAAAAAAAGTGGCCCCCAAACACGCAAAAGATAATGCGAAATTGCCCCCACTCAAAGATGGTGATATGATCTTTCAGTCTTCCATTTCACCGCAATGTAAAGCGATCCAATTAGCGACGCGTTCTCCGTATTCCCATTGTGGGATTATTTTTTATGAGAACGGTAATCCTTATGTACTGGAAGCCGTACAGCCCGTAACTGTAACTAAGTTAGAACACTGGATTGCGCGAGGGGAAAAGCAGCATTACGCGGTCAAGCGCCTCAAAAATGCAGATCAGGTACTGACCAATTCGACGCTGGCCAAAATGAAATCAATCGGCAAAAATTTTCTCGGAAAAAATTACGATGCTACATTCGAATGGTCGGACGATAAAATATATTGTTCGGAATTGATCTGGAAAATATACCAACGTGGAGCAGGCATCGAAGTTGGGAAGCTGGAAAAGCTGAAAGATTTTGACCTAAGCAGCCCCGAAGTAAAAACCAAATTGAAAGAGCGTTACGGCAACAGCGTCCCGCTAAATGAAACGGTCATATCACCAGCTTCGATTTTTAATAGTGCGTTATTGATCACGATTGCGAATACGTATTAAGCATACCTACATAGTTTTTTATTTTTGAAGCAGAACCGTCTTGCCGCCGTTTAATTTACTTTCTTCGGCGGCGTCTATAAATGCGCATATTGCCAGGGTTTCCTTTTCGTCAACCGGACTTACACCCGTTTCGAAAAATGGAAGGATCTTATCCAACAAGGGACCGTATCCCATAAATTGCCCCAAATGGACAATCTGATCTTTCAAAAAAACCGTTCCACCAAAATCATCCTTCCCCTCACGAATGCCCCGAAGTGAGGCAATTCTTCCATCCGCCCAGTTCCCAACATAAAACGAGGTACCCTGTTCCTGAACAGTCTTTACCGAAAGACACCCCGATCCCATCAACGCAAATAACATTTCAACGCCATGAATGCCGTACCAATATAAATCCTTATGTGAAGGTTCCGTTACTGCCGGACAATAGACATCTGCTCCGATAACCTTAGTCCTATCCACTTCCTGAAGACCGGTAATATAACGCAAGGAGCTTGACGAAAAAATAGGGCAACCATACTTTCTTGCAGCTTCAAAAATTTTGAAAGCGTCCGCATAGGAATTCGCTATTGGTTTGTCAATAAATAAAGGTTTCTTTGCTTTAATCACTTGAAGTGCCTGTTCCAAATGGAGATTTCCATCATTTGTCTCCAAAAGTACATAATCTACTTTCTTCAATAGTTCGGCAATACTTGATACGATCGAAACCCCGAGCTGTTGCACTTCCGCTGTAATTTTCGGAATACGCTCGATACTTAAAGGGATCGTTTTGCTTCCATAGGGGTAAGCCGCAGTAACCCTGAATTTTCCATAGGGATGATTGCTGGCAGCCGTATTAATCGCTCTTGTAAAAGCAACAGCGTGCGTAATATCCAGTCCAATGATCCCTATTTTTTTTACCTTCTCTTGCCTCGAGGACAGCTTGTTATTCGCATTAACGGCATAGGATAGTCCAAATGCAAAAGAGGACATCAAGAATTTCTTTCTATTCATTTGATTCATTCAAAAGAGAAATAGCTGCATTGACCAAAACAGCCATGGATGTTTCGAAAGCCTTTTCATCCAGATTGAACTGTGGATTGTGAAGACCATATTGCGTGGTGGAATCGTCGTTATTTGTCCCAATCAACATGAACAACGCCGGATAACGATAAGAATAATAAGCAAAATCCTCGGCCGCCATCCAGATTTCGAGATCTTGTGGCACACTATTCCCCATCGTTTCCGCAATAATTGTTTTGACTTTTTGCGTTAATGCGGGATCGTTATAAAGTGCGGGGTAACCATGCCGTACTTCAACTTCCACCTTTGCACCCAGCGATACGGGAAGCGTTGCCGCTATTTCAGCAACCATTTCCAGCGCCTCCTTGCGCCATACCTCATCCATGGTACGAAATGTTCCGGCTAATTTGACTTCCTCGGGAATAACATTGGCAGCACCATCCCCAATGAAACGACCAAAGGTCAATACAGACGGCACATCGGGGTTGGCTTTCCGGCTGACAACTTGCTGTAAGGTGGTGAGTAACTGCGCGCCGATCATAATGGGATCAACAGCCCGATGTGGCTCCGCAGCGTGGCCACCACGTCCCTTAATGGTGAAATAGAACTCGTCGCTCGAGGCCATAAATCGTCCCGAACGTAAACCGACTTTTCCTACAGAAACACGGGGACTTACATGTAACCCCAGCACAGCTTTAATCGTTCCACCAAAAGATTCCAGAATCCCGGATTCCAAAACCTGAATCGCTCCGCCCGGAATCTTTTCCTCAGCAGGCTGAAATAGTAGTATAATTTTACCAGAAAACTCCGTTTTATAATCATTTAATATGGACGCCGCCCCCAAGAGATTAGCCGTATGAAAATCATGGCCACAAGCATGCATGACACCGCTATTCCTCGATTTATAGTCCACATCATTTTGCTCATGTATCGGCAAAGCATCAATATCAGCCCGTAATACCACAATATCATCGCTCGCCGATTTTTGTCCGGTCAGTACAGCCACAACACCTGTCTGAGCGACAAGCTCGAATGGTATACCCAGTTCGCGAAGTTGTTGCTGAATATAGGCACTTGTCTCGTATTCTTGAAAAGACAATTCAGGATGCTGATGGATATGTCGGCGCATTGCAACGATTTTTGGAAAAACAGTCGCTATCTTGGCATTTAATTCTTTCAATATTGGGTCGATCATCTGGATAAGTTTTAAGAGTATAACAGGTCAACAAGTTAAGCTAAAAATAACGTACATAAAAATAAAGCACCAACACCGTTATAATAATCCACCATAAGGTCGGATTTCGAAAACCACGGTAAGCGGCTTTATCCTGATCCGGTACCTGAAAAGAATCGCCCGTCAACACCAGATTTTTTAATCTTGCTTCGGCGACCGCTGGTGTCAACAAACTGACCACAGCACAAGCAAGCATACAAGTCCAGAATACAATGCCTGTTCTATTAAAAAACGGCATTTCAGGTAAGGTGTATTCCAAAAGTAAAGAAAGGGGAATTGTCAGTAAACCTGCTGTTAAAGCACCCTGCGATGTGGTTCTTTTCCAAAATACCCCCATTAAAAACATTGTTGCGATGCCTGGCGTGAAAAGACCATACAGATTCATCAAATAAAGGAAAACCGGCTTATCCGAATAACTGATCAGTACAACCGCACTCATGATCCCGAGTACGATAATAGCAACGCCGGCGCGCTTACCAAAACGGACCGCTTCGCAGTCGCTTGCATTTTTATTAATATACTGGCTATAGATATCCACGGTCAGAATTGTTGTACAGGAATTGATCGCTCCTGAAATGTGGGACATGATCGCCGAAATTAATCCGGCCATCACCAACCCTACCAGACCTTTGGGCAGTAAGGTTTCCACGAGTGTTGCAAACAGCAAATCGGGCTGATCGAGATGAGGTAGGAATTTTGGAGCCACCAATGCCGGAATAGTAATAATCAATGGAACCAAAAATTTAAGATAGTCACCAAAGATAACTCCCATACGCCCATGCCATTCATTTTTTGCCGCTAATACGCGCTGCACAATAAACTGGTTTGTCGCACAATAAAACACACTGATACACAATAATCCGCCTAAGTACATGGTCCAGGGAAAATCAGGATCAGAAGCAGGATAAAACATTTTCCAATCTTTCGATGAGTCTATGACCGACTGAAATCCCCCTGCTGCATCAATGGTGGCAAAAGTTAGTACAATTCCCCCCAACACCAGAATGACGAGCTGCACCATCTCTGTCCATATCACCGCTTTTAGCCCACCTAATACGGTATATAAACCGGTCAGAATTGCCATTCCAAAAATGCTGTATAAAATAGGAATGCCGAATAAAGCGTGCAGCGACAGACCGCCCAAATAAAGAACTGCCCCAATCTCCACAAACACATAAGTAAACAAGATCAAAATTGCATAAAGTACACGGGTAGCGTTGCCGTATCTCTTTTCGAGGTATTCAGGTATCGTATAGAAACCGTTGCGGATATAAAAGGGAAGAAATATCCACAATAATGCATTAAAACCGATTAGGATCGCGCCCCACTCCAGGGTAATGGCTACAAAACCACGACTATAAGCGGCGCCCATAGCGCCAACGAGATGATGACTGCTGATATTTGCTGCGATGATACTACCCCCGATCATCCACCAGGGCAGCTTATCGCCCGCAAGAAAATAGTCCCGCTTCGAGGCGGAGTTTTTTTTCGAAGCGTATAAGCCCAATACCACTATACCAATAATATACACGGCAAAAATAATGACGTCAATCCAATCGAGTTTCATCGGTCAATAATGTTTGAATTCCTAATTTAGTTTGTTCAATAAGTATTTCAAGACCGCCGCTGGCATAGGGGCTTTGCCACACGGCATAAATATCCTTATCATAAAGCTCTTTCGGTGCAAGGTACCCCACATACCCATTCGCGATATTGATAAAAACGATCGTATGATCTGGAAATTCGGCTCTTACTTCGATTTGATAACAGGAATAAGCTTCGTTGGCCTGCGCCACCAACACAGCATCTCCCATTTTCCAGATCCACACCGGAATAACAGCATCCTCTTGATCGCCGATGGATTTGCGGGTATTATATTTTCGCCAAAGGCGATCTTTCATAACACGGTCCGTACAGCCTTCGTATTCACTCAAAATTGCTTCGGGACTCGGTAGCTTTTTGTAAGGTACTTTGATCGATAATACCCTTTGCTTAAAATCGGTTGAAGCGCGCTGTTCCCGAAATCCCCAACAGGCCAGTGGCGCCCCCGAGATCAAAGATTCCTTAAAAACCCAGTTTTTATGACTACGCTGTTCCTGGGCCAGCGTCGCGAGCACCGCATAGCCCAACTGCTTCCCGTTGGCTTCAACCAGTGCCGGATCTTTTACATACTGTCTCCGCGGAGCCAAATCACCGGATGCACCCTGTAAAAAAAGACAAGGCACGGATAAAGAGCGCTCTACTGTATTCCGCATCTCGCCAACAAAATCGGGCGAGAGCAAATCATTCTCGTGGGCAAAGCTGGTTGGGTGGCAGGCATAATTACAAATAACTGCTTTTAAGCTTTCAGTTTCATCATACAACCGCCCGACCAACAAGGTTGTATCCGCTTCTTTCAATGGATTGTAGCCAATCAGATAATGATCATCGACTTTCAGATCGCGGTTGCTGGCCAAATCGCATACACCATAATTCCAGGTTAGGCTGCCGTTAAACAGCCCACTTAGTGCCGTTTCGATGCAATATATCGCCTGTTGTTTGAGGAATTCAAGGTAGGGCGAAATCAGTTCACCTCCAGGTTGGGCTGCATCTGTCGAACAGATGCTTGGCCCGGCATGGGTATGCGACAGCGCAAAAATCAGCTGCGATTCAGCCAGATTAAAATGACTGAGCAGTGCTAATCGCAAATTTTGTTCATCAGCTGCATTTTTCCACCAGCCCAAATCGGCGGTTAGCAGAATTGCGGGCAAGCCATCGCAGGATTGCATAGCTAAACAATGCATCAACAGAGGTTGGTGAACAGCGGTTGCCTGGTCAAATGCAGCTGCACCCCAATTACGGGAATAGATGCCGACCGGTGGAGTAATATCACACTGGCTAAGTCCAAATCGTGCGTACAAGCTACCGGTCGTTTCTTTCAAGAGGTCTTTCTGTTTCATACATTAGGGTCTAATCAAGGACAGTCCACCATCCATCACAATTGCGGTACCAGTCATATGTTTACAATTGTCCGAACAGATCCAAAGTACCTGTTTTGCAACCTCTTCAGCTTCTATAATCTGACCAAGTGGCACCACAGCCTTTGCTTTCATTTGAAGTTCGGCATTTGATGACCAGACCACTTTGCTCAAGCCCGCATTGACATAGCCTGGTGCAATCTCGTTGACACGAATTCCGTATGCTGCATATTCAAGGGCCATGGCCTGGCAAAGCATACGCAGGCCAGCCTTAGAGACACTATATGCCGGTAAATTTTGATGTACGGCGTGTGCCGCCCAGCTGCCCATAAAAACGATCGAACCTGTGATCTCATTCTCCACAAATGACTTTGCACAGGCATTCGCCAAGAAGAATGAACCGTCGAGATTAACGGCCATTTCATTCTTCCATTCCGCATTGCTTAACGTGCTGAAATCTTTAATCGCAACGCATGCGGCATTCGCGATACAGATGGAAATTGCCCCCAGCTCCTGTCTTATCCGTGTCACCCAGGCGTCCACCTGCCCGGCATCCGCTACATCGACCTGATCATAAAATAGACGCGCTCCAGGGGCATCCAACAAGGGCCATCGCTCGCTAGCCACCTGTGGTTCAAACCGATCCGAGATGCATACAATGGCCTGCTGGGTCAAAAATGCTTCAGCCATAGCCCTTCCGATATCGCCAAGTCCCCCACTGATCAAGACGACCTTATTCTTATATTCCTCCATTATCGCTATTTTTAGACTACCAATCCCCTACACTACCGTCTTTATAGAAGGTTCGCTGCAATATTTCCTGTTGAAAAGGGTGTTTCTTTACCTCTTCTTCATTGATTTCAATACCCAAACCGGCGCGCTTATTCGGAAGGACAATCCGCCCTTTCTCTTGAACCGTAAACCCTTCGGTAACGACGTCCTGACGCCATTCGACGTCCTTATGCACACTTTCACAAATAATATAAGATGGTGTTGCAAATCCCAGCTCAATGGAAGCAGCCGTACTCACGGGGCCCTGTGGATTATGTGGTGCCATAGATACACGGTAAGCATCGGCCAAAGCTCCAATTTTACGCGCTTCAGTCAGACCGCCACAATGTGTAATATCAGGCTGTATAACACTTACGGCGCGCTTTTCGAGCATATCCCGAAAGGCATGCACTCCGATCAAACGTTCGCCTGAAGCAATAGGTGTCGTCACCGCCCGTTGAATCAAAGCAATATCTTCCATGGTCTCTGGCCAGCATGGCTCTTCAAAGAAATACAGGCCATAGGGCTCCAAGGCTTTCGCAAATTGCATCCCCATACGTGGGCTTGGCCGCGCGTGGCAATCCACCATAATATCAATATCGTCGCCGACAGCATCACGCATGGCCTTCACACAAGCTTCAGCATATTTAATGGGACGAAGACCTTCCAACGACATCGTCTCTGGAACAGCCATCGATTTAAAAGCAGTAAAACCCTCATCAACAGCTTTTAGCGCCAGATCCCCAAATCGCTTGGCATCGTCCGGAGCAGTCTCATAAAAATCCTCCATGCGACCTCCACCTAAATGACAATACAAACGGATATAGTCACGTACACGACCTCCCCACAGCTCATGACAAGGGACATTGTGAATTTTACCTAAGATATCCCATAAGGCGATATCGATACCACTGATGGCCGTACCGCGAACGATACCGTTTCCATGCCAGAAATGTTGTCTATACATCATCTGCCACAGGTATTCAATACGACGCGGATCTTCGCCGATCAACAATTGAGAAATATCCTTGATAGCTCCGACCACACTTTGCGTATGCCATTCCAATGTGGCTTCGCCCCATCCCCAAAGCCCGGGCTGGTCGGTCATAATTTTGACAAAAATCCAATTTCGCATGCGCGCATGGCATACAAAGGTTTCAATAGCGGTTATTTTCATAGTTAGGGTTTACAAACTTTTTATTACGCGTTCAGTTGCCTCCAACGTTCTGTCGATATCATCCTCCGTATGCGCAAAGGAGATACTTCCTTGTTTAATTGGTGCCGGGAAATTGAAAATCCCCTCTTTTATGAGCTTTTTTCGATATTGGGTATCCAGCTCAAAATTGTGGTTATCCAAAATATCATGAAAATTGACTGGCGCATGGTCCATAAAATATGTACAGAAGGCAGATCCTTGGCGTGCGACATAAAACGGTACGCCTAATTTAGGAAATATTTCCTTATATCCTTGCTCCAAACGCGCACCAAGCGCCTCTACGTGCTCATAAACGCGGTGCTCAGCGCTTCCTAATTTTTTCAAAGTCGCAATCGCCGCCGCCGTCGTTAGCGGAAAAGCATTAAAGGTACCGGCAATCATAACGCGCTTCGACTTATCAGGATCCACAAAGTAATCCATATATTTTTTCTTCCCTGCAATAACCCCCAATGGGTAGCCGTTTGCAACCGCCTTTCCGAAGGTTGAAAGATCGGGCTGAATACCACAGATGGACTGATAGCCACCCAGCGCATGTCTGAATCCGGTTTTCACTTCATCAAAGATCAACAGAAATCCATGCGCGTCGGCCATGTTGCGTAAGCCTTCCAAATAACCTTCCTTTGGCTTCACAATCCCGATATTCTGAAGAATCGGTTCCAACAGAATACAGGCAACATCATATTTTTGAACCACATACAGCACACTTTCCAAATCGTTGTAGTTGACAATGTGTACCAAATCGCTGTGATTTTTAGGAACGCCAGCACTCAATGAATCGAATGGATATTCCCCCGGACTTTGATATGAACCCACATCTGCCCGTTGACTGATCACATTGCAGGCCACATCGTTATGCCAACCATTGTAGCCCCCCTGCATAACAATCACATGATCACGACCTGTTACTGCACGGGCAATACGGATCGCATGGTAAGTCGCTTCCGATCCTGTCGTTGTAATCTGAACACTCTCCACCGAAGGAACGGACTGACAAAAAAGCTCCGCAAACTCTCCTTCGAGTAAGGTTGGCCCAGCCCCCATCAATACCTGCTGTTCCTGCAAGGTCTGTAACACTGCAGCGTTCACGTCAGGATCATTATGCCCCAGAAAGGATGCTGCAAATCCAGCTTGATAATCTATGTAGCTGTTCCCGTCAATATCTTCGACCAAACTACCATTCCCTTTGACGAAGCAGATATTCGGATCTGACTTCCGATTTAAGGACACCACTCCACCCGGTATCCATCTTGCATTCTCCCGCAGTATCGCGGCTGATTTTTCATTTTCTTGCATGCCTATTAAAAGTTTTGCTATTTGTTATTGTTATAATTGGACGATCACCGCCACACATGTTGCAGTCATCAATAAGTTGTATTTAAATACACCTTATTTTATGTATACCAAATTACAATATTTTTGTATACATTTAAAATAAATTTTAAAATTTTTAAAAATGAATATTCTCATTGAAGGACTTCTTTTTCCAGAAGGCCCCGCTTTCGACCGGGAGGGTGGTATATGGCTTGTGGAGAAAGAAGCAGGAAACTTAGTTTATTACAAAAACAACCAGCATGGCAGGATAGCCGTGGGCGGACATCCCAACGGCATTGCAATCGATAAGAAAGGAGTGATTTGGTTTTGCGACGCACAACAAAACAGCATCCGTTGCTATGATCCCTTCGACAAAACCTGTACGACAATAGTCACGGAAATCGCAGGAAAGCCATTAAAAATGCCCAACGACTTATGTTTTGATACCGAAGGAAACCTATTATTCTCCTGCCCGGGAAATGACCTGGAAGATGGTACAGGCTACATCTGCTGTCTACATAAACATGGTGCGCTTACGAAGATCCACACAGGCCTTTTTTACCCAAACGGATTAGCCTTTGCAGCAGACAACTGCACACTTTTTGTCGCTGAAACGGGTACAAAATGGATCTGGAAAATGCACTGGAACAGCTTGACACAACAGGTGGAGAACATCGAAAAATTCATCGAAACAGGTGGTCTTATTGGCCCAGATGGAATTGCCTTCGATCAGGATAACCAGCTTTATGCCGCTATCTATGGATCGCAACATATCCTATCCATTGATACCAAAAACAAGACGACCGAGAAAATACCTACGCCGGGAAAGAATCCGACAAATTGTGCTTTAGACCCAAAAGGCATTCAGGGACTTATGATTACAGAAGCTGAAAAAGGGCAATTGTTGCAGTGGGACAGCACAAAAAAGGGTCTATTGTAAACAATAGACCCCCTATAAAAATCCAAAAAATATTAAACCAATTCCAAGGCTTCTTGCTCGCCCCGATCCAAATGATGGACCAAAGTGGTATAAGCTTTATTCCAGTCATCCGCTTTCAGCGCATCAACAATAGCGCGATGCTCCTTCTCCGTATCCAGGTAATCTTCCATCTGCCCCATAATAGCCCCGAGCTTCATATGAAATAAGGGAATGTTACTGTTCTTGTAAATAGAAATCAACCTTGAATTGCAAGTTCCCTCAATAATCCGCTCATGAAAACGAACATCCGCCTCGCAAGCACCACCATAATATCCCTTGCTGACCATCTCAGAAAAATCGTTACAGATCAGTTCCAAATCTTCGATAAGCTCTTTACTTTTCTTTGAAAACAGAATCTTTAATGCACCTATTTCCAACAACTCACGCAGCTCACGAATATCCTTCACATCTTCGACTGTCATTTTTTTCACAAAGCAGCCGCCTTTTTCACCAAACTCCACCAGACTCTCGCCTGCTAACCGCATAAAAGCCTCACGAACAGCCACTCGACTCACCGTCATCTTATCCGCCCAAGCACTCTCCACCAATCTTGCCCCTCCAGCCAGCTGACTGGACAAAATTTTCTTACGTACTTCTAAATAAACTTTATAGGCAAGCGAATCCTCTTTCATATTGTATACAATTTTATGCAAAAATAAGAATACAAAATCATTAAAAAAATTTAAACAATGTATTCTTTAATTATTCTTTCCTTCTTGGGCACCATACTGTCTCCCCGGCGATAAATAAATAGTTTCGGCTTTAGATTTCCAACTGGTTGTATGATTCCCTTTCAGGACATTTATATTAAAGCTACTATTTTTTAATGAACTTTTCATATTCCAGAATCCATCTTTCAAACCAACCACAACAACCTCATACGACTGATCTCCCGGCACCGCAAATTCAATGGCTTCATTAAGATATTGATTTGGTTTGGCCACCACCAGTAAACGATCAGCTACTCTTATGAGGTAATAGTTCGCTTTTTCCTCAGCATACACCTGTAATTTTGATGAGCCACTCTCCGTCATCTGAAAAACCGAAGCATAACTCGCTTGATCACTTTCCTGTTTGGGCGAAACCATAATCCGTGTTCCCCTAGCCTCAGGCCAAGGAGACTTGACCTGATAAAGATCACCAAAAACAAAAGCAGTCGAATCACCCGAATACAATTTCACCGCACAGTCTTTTAACTGTGGCTTCAGCAGATCAACATAGGTAGAACCGGCTGCGTTTTTAAATTTACTGGTCAGTACAAAACCTGTTTCACTTTGTAAAGGCTTTTCAAGCGTATTGATCTGCCAGTAGGGTTCGAATTTCTGATTGTTTGTCTTAAGCTCATCCAATAGGACAATGACAGCAGGCACATCCTTCCGCTTCAAATTCAAAAACAGGAAACTTTTTGCATAGGATTTTACTTTAGCAGCATATGCGGCCGTTAGATCCATATTGAAATAGCTATAGCTCGGCTGAACGGGATCCTTACCAAATGCCGACGCCCTGACCTCTCCGGTATGGTACCAAGAGTCACTCAACACCTCCTCAACCGTGCGTGGAAAACGCTGGCTAAACCGAGTCCCACCATCGTTTGTTTTCGTCCTAAATAACAGCGGCTCAGCAGGATCACGCACCAAAAGCATACTATGCGCAACCGATCGCTTATTAAAGTTAAAATCATAAGGGGAGCCATAGGAAAGATACAAACCAAGATCACCAACCTGAATACCATGATGATAAATCTGTAATGCCCCTGCATCGGCATGCTGATGATTGCCGAAATGATAACCGCCACCTTTAATTTCTGCAACCACGTCGGAACTTCCGTTCTCTTCGCTCCAGCCTGACCGGGCAACCATAGACCCTAAGATGGGTCCAAAATCCTTCGTCAACGGCATTTTCTCACGGTCAAAATCCGGCTTCAATTTTGGATCATCCAAGAGGAGGAACAAGATTGGATTGTCGGGCAAACCGCCCTGCTTGACAAACTCGGCCTTGATTACCGGATTGCCTGAATAGGCGTAACAAAGCAACATGGTCTGCGGATTTTTCCAATAAAAATCGGCACTGCTGTTGTACTTTACATTAAACATATCCCCGTCGCGTAACATTTTTCCGTCAGGCGTGCGCATATACAGCCAGTAATACGGCATATTCTTGATGTTATCGTCAAAAACCGGATAGCCAAGCATGCGATAATACAACCAGGCTCCGTGCATTTCCCACCCAAAACGATAGCCACCGTAATCAACACCTTGATTATGGCGCGGAGACTGATACTCAAACTTGCGCATAGGCACCAACTCTTCCAATATCGAATATGAAGTATATTTGTAAGGTACAGGATCCTCATCATATAAAGCAATACTCATTGCCAGCAGATCGCGCGACACCTGCGCCTCATTCCCATGCCCATTGATAATACTTTCGATACCAAAAAAGGGAGGCCAGCCAATTTCCATATCTTGCGCCAGACGCATCATATTTTTATGCAGGTTGGCCTTAACGCGTACATCCAATAAGGAGTAGCACCAGTCGTACACCAGTGCACCCGTATAAATTGCACGTCCCAGCTCGCGTGTAATATCACCATAGGATACATTCCCGAACTCCAACATCGTCAAGTACTGATCCGCCAGTCTGACCGCCTCTTGACCTATTTTTTCGTCACCGGACATGAGGTAATAAAACGCTTTTGATTCAATAGCACGCTCGAGCTTTTCATCGTAAAACATTTCCTTATTCGGATCAAAAATAAATTGAACAGGTTGCTGCGCAAGTGTTTTCACTTTTCCCCAAGCTTCCAGATGCTCCGCCTCTTCCAGCCGCCCTTTAACAAGCGGCAAAGATTCTTTATTAACCCATAATCTGGGATGACCTGCAGGTGGAACAATCTTTGGTTTATAATTTTCCGCTGCAGCTGGTGCAACTGGAGGCACAAAGGCATTGATCGAAACAGCTTTAATTTTAAAATTAGCTGGCAATTGCATGCCGACCGTCTGCTTCCCTTTCCCAAAATAAAATTTACCAAGATCTTGCTTCGCACCTTTAAAGCTGTCGAATACGATCCGTTTGGTCGATCGTGCAGCGCGAACATCAATCATCGCATACAGCGTCATCATACCTGTTTTATCCGCAGCCTTAATTTTATCCAAATCGGTAACCTCACCTTCTGAAACCAAGGTATAGACACCAGGGGTCGGAACGTCTACCTGCACCTGCAACCTCTGCCCATTTCCCTTTATCGAAGTAATCTTTGCCTGCTGCCCATAGGACACTCCAAGGATCGCCATAAAAGCGACCCCTAGCATAGTACCTTTAACTTTAAGCCATATCCTTGCACCCATATCCTTATTTTACTTGCAACCTTTTTACACTGATCTTCATTTCTTTCGTGGTATTATTTACGCTATTGACAAATACATAAGCATTGTATTTACCATCTGCCGTTTGCAGCCATAGTCCTGATTCAGCTTTTAAATTAATGGCAAAATCCGGCGCATCGATAAACGATTTGTCTTTCAAATCCACATCGTCCACAAATACACTGTATTGCAATCGTGCCAATTGTTGATCGCGCACGGTCCAAGCCTTCACGATCTTCGTTTTATTTGTCAGCCCGACAGGTAAGGTGAAGCTCGGCAAATAACTGGCATCCGTCGTGGGAGCAACCAATGAATGTGCATAAGTCACCGTTGGCAATGGCCGGTACAAATAGATCAAATCAATTTTATCCGGGTTTGCTGCAGCTTCCGTTGCTGTATACCATTTTAGATCTGCTACAGAAAAAAAGCAGGCTGCCCCATCTTTCCCGATCAAATCTAAGGCCATATCCATATTACGAATCGCATACGCTTCGGTCTTCAACGCAATTTCCTGCCCATTACTGGACCTCGCCCTGAATGTAAACGTAACCGATTTGCCTTTTGCTGCTGCCGGTATTTTGTAGCTATAACGCAGCGTTGAAGCCGAGGTGTCTTTTGTAAATTTCACCTCCGTGCTATTCCCATTTACTGTCGCGGGGTCGCCAACGACCACACCTACATCTGCCCCCGTACTACTGGTGTAGTACGATTTGTTTTCAAGCACAGTACCCTCATCACCCGCAATGCTAGCTTCCACAGCTATCGATGTGAGCTTCCCCTGATCTGGTAATATCGCCGCCGCATAAGCAAAGTCTATGGTAGCACCAACCACATTTGGCCCTAAAGAGCGCTTAATGATATCGTTTTGCAAACCATCTTTTGCTTTTGGAATTTCATAAGCTTCTTCTTTACAAGAACCTAACAGCAAGAGCCCAAATCCAATGGACAGTAGCCCTATTTTTAAATAATTTGTTTTCATCAGCTTACTTATTTTTGTACTGTCAAATAAACTTTATACGTCTTACGAACCTTTCTATTTCCAGACACAACAGTCCATTCACGTGGCGTATCCAAATTGGAAAAATCTTGTTTTCCTAAAATCTTAGGATCTAATACCGCATCGGTGACCAATGAAAACTGTGGGTATAGATTTTTCAAATCCGTACCAAAGAGCACCTCCACTTTTATGGTTTGCTCAACGGTATCTACCAAGGCAGCTTTGGTCCGTACCGTCTGAAAATCGGCGCCCAACAGTTCAAAACTACTGACATAACATTCCGACCTGGTCGTGATCAACAAACCATCCTCATCCATTGGATAATCATCCTTACAACCGGACAAGCTAACGAACAGCATGCCGATTAAAAATAATGTATATTTCATCTTATTACAGTCAAGTGTTACCATCTTATTTCCAAGGTATATTTTGTGTTAAATTCGGATTCCGCGAACGTTCTGTTTCCGGGATTTGATAGATATAACACTTTTGATAAGTCAACTCAGACTCATTGAAGAAAAAGCGCTCCCAATTATTCCCAAAACTATCCTGGAACCATTTCCCATCACCATAAGGCTTACCAAATACGGTTTCCAGTTTACGCCATCTCCGCAGGTCAAAGGCACGCTGTCCTTCACCAAACAACTCTACAATCCTTTCCTGTTCTATAGCATCAAAAAAAGCATCACGAGAAGCGGTTTTAGCACCAGCAAGCGCGGGCAAGTTACCACGGCGCCTGACCTTATTAACCAAATCAATCGCATCCGCCTGTGGACCACCAATCTCATTGGTCGCTTCAGCATACATCAGATACACGTCTGCAATGCGCATCAAAGGCCAATTGTAATTTCCGTCACTACGTGCCACACCACCATAATTGCGCACAAATTTACGCGATTGTAATCCCGAGAGATTTGTGGTATTATCGGTGAAGGAAGTTTTGTAAGAGACACCGTTAACCGTCACCGCAGCACCCCAAGTTTTGTAGACAAAAGGAATATAACCTGTCGTCTCCGTAGGGCTCATCCCCATAATCAGTTCATAATCCCACAACAAAGTCGCTTTCATGCGATAATCGCGATTACGGTACGACTCAGGGTTCACCGCTGAATTTGCTGTTGTACGTGCTGCCGGATTTTTCACTGGATCTAGCTGAACCATCTTGGGCAAGAAATCTCCCGTAACGGTAGATTGATAACGGTCGGCCAATTCATAACGCGGAATAGCTTGGTTCTGCCCTAAAGACACCAATGGCCCAGTCCACACACGTTGATATTCCTCACTCTGTTTTGTACCCACACCGCCATGGGTAAGCACCATGACCATTTCCTCATCTTGACTCAAGTTGCCCGTAGAAGGTATAAACATGTAGTAATAATTTGGGAGCACATCTGCCTTCCCCGATTCACCCCATGAACCTGGGTCACCATTTCTAAACATTTTGATACCAAAATCATTGATCACACGCTTAAAATCCGCAGCTGCCGCCGTATAGGCCGACTTAGCGTCGGCAGCAGATTGCACAAATCCATCCAATTCGGGCCATCCATTTTTCTTCCACGAACCCCAGTACAATTGAAACTTACCACGGAAGGCCAACGCGGCAGGCTTACCGGCACGACCAATTGCAGCCCCCTTATTCGGCAATTTGTCCACAGCGTAATTTAAATCAGCCATAATGGAATCTTTCAGCTGCGCAATAGGCATTCTACGCACCGTATCAGCCTCTGCAGGCGCCGGTGCCGATTTATAAAAATAAGGTACATCGCCCCATAAGGAAATCAGTCTAAAGTAGGCAATGGCACGCAGCAATTTGGCTTCCGCCACGATTGTTTCCAAGGTCTGTTTTACAGCATCAGTTTTTGCTACGGGCAGCAAGCGCGCATTGGTATTTTCGATCACAAAGTTGGAACTGAATATAGATCCATACAATGCTCTATACATTGCCGACGCACCGGAACCATAATTCATCGGACTATTCACCGTTAATGAAATAGGCGCCGCACCGGTATTGTACACCTTCAGGTAATCACCATGACCATCAAAATGATAGTCACGATCAAAACAAGGTCTAAATATCGAATAGTTCGCCATTAAGGCAGCAAGCGCGTCATTTTCGTCCACCCAGAACGTTTCAGAGCTTGGCGTTGTTGTTGGATTTTGATTTAACAAATCTTTGCGGCACGCGGATAAACCAAGAAGCAACAAAGAAGAAATAAACACGATGTTATATATCGATTTCATAAGTTCAAATATTATAAGTCTACATTCAGTCCAACCACAAAACTCTTGGTCATCGGATAGGCATCATTGGTATAGGTACTTTTCTCCGGATCTAAGCCTTTAAAACTCGTCAAAACCGCCAAATTATCTACAGAACCAAATACACGTAACTTCTGGATCCCCAGCTTCATCAGTAATTCTTTCTTAAAAGTATAGCCAAGCTGCAGATTTTTAACCCTTAAATAAGACATGTTTTGCAACCAAAATGTACTCAAGTATGCATTTGGACTCGTTGATCCCAATGTACTTGGAAGCAATTTAGGATAATCGGCATGGCGATTGTCCAGGCTCCACATATTATTCCACTGATCTTCCGTAATCGCCTGATTTGCCGTCCCTAAAAAATTTGAATTCGCTTTGTTCATCCAAAATTCTTTTCGTCCGGTAGCAGCCTGCAACAGGAAAGAGAAATCAAAACCTTTGTAGTCAACAGAACCTCTAAATCCGTAATTTACCTTTGGCCTACCCAATTGGTAAGCGGGATATGCCACGCGGTCATTCGCATCCAATTTGCCGTCACCATTGACATCTTTCAACAAAATATCTCCCGGAGAAGCCCCCTGAGGAACTGCATTATAGACATCCTGCCAAGACTGCGCAATGCCCAACGATTCGAAAGCATAGATAAAATTATAAGGCATATCAATAAATACCGAACCTCTTTGCAACTGCTCATTCCAAGACAGTAGCTTGTTCTTGTTGTAGCCCACATTAAAGTTCAGCATGTAACCCACATCACCTTTTCTATCATTCCAGGTCACATTTGCTTCCAGCCCTTTATTCATCATATCGCCGATATTACGTCGCGGAGCAGCAAATAAACCCGTCAGATGCATCGATACATCCGAAGGTCTGTTCATACCGATCGTCTTTCTTTCGTAGTAATCCAACTCGGCCGTCAGTTTATTTTTAAAGAACCCAAGGTCCAAGCCCAAATTAAACACACTTGTCTTTTCCCAGGTAAGGTCATAGTTGATCAGTTTTTTATTGATCAACCCCTTGACAACAGACCCTGTTCCTGTACTATTGTCAATCAGATAGTAGGGACTGGACACCAAAGATTGTTTCTGCTCATACAAGCCTACACCACTATTATTACCCAATGAACCATAAGAAGCTCTAAATTTGGCCGAACTCAGGCTAATCTTCTCCTTAAATGCCGACATAAACGCCTCATCTGAGATCCGCCACCCCACTGCCGCGGAGGGAAAAAAACCATATTGATCGCCCGGCAAGAAACGCGAAGAACCATCTACCCGGAAGTTCCCTTCAAACATATACTTTCCAAAGGCTGTATAATTTAATCGTCCGATATAGGAACGTAAACCTTCCGCCGATGATGATCCCGACACATTTTGTACATCTTCAGACGCACCATCGATTTCATGTAAACTAGGATGCAAACGATCTAAGCGACTACCCGCCAAAACACGATTGTTCCAATATTCTTCGGAATACACGGCCAAAGCAGAGAAATCATGATTAGCGCCGAACTTATGATCATAACTCAACTTGAAGTTCAGCTGCGTTTTGTAATTGTTCCGGTCTGTATTATAGATCCCATCATTTGTTGGCACAAGATCCCGGATAGACAATCCTGTTCGGATGTTATACAATTTTGTCGGCATATCTGCCTTCCATTGAAAACGCGTGTCATAATTTAGGGCATAATCCACTTTAGCCTCAAACCCTTTGAACGGCTTCCAGTTTAAATAACCATTCACCAGAGCCTGCTTTTGATTCATGTGGTTCTGGTTGCGCGTCATGTAATCCGCATAAATATTATTGGCCTGCGGACTTTCATTGTAAGACATTGCACCACCATAAAAACCGGTCATAGGATCATAAGGCAATATACCTGCTGGCGAGGTAAACAAATCCATTCCACTTGTTGAGTTGGCAGTCATACCATCCTCGTAGTTATACCGGTAATCGGACCAATTTCCGGAGAACCGGACCCCAGCACCGATGGTATTGGTTACTTTTGTTTCGAAGTTAAATGCAGCATTATAACGTTTAAAATCATTATTGATCTGTATCCCCTTCTCATCCAGCATACCCACAGACAAATAGTAATTGTTATTTTCAGTCCCCCCATTAATGGAAACATTATAATTCCCGCTTTGACCATTGCGAAGAATAACATCCCACCAATCGGTACTTGGATACAATCTCGGGTCGATCATACTTAAAGCCAACCATTCGTCGATCGTTCCATTTTTAAAATTGAATGCAGATGCAGCGGTATTATAAGCCTGGGCCCTTTGCGTAGCCGTCATTGCTTTTGCATAATTATTAACAAAATCAAAAGAGCGGGTAGGTTTCACCAGCGATTTGTTGGCACTAAAGGAAATAGCCGTCCTACTGTTTCTTTTACCAGACTTTGTCGTAATCAATACAACCCCGTTGGCCGCTCTGGAACCGTATACAGCAGCGGAAGAAGCATCTTTTAGCACGGTCACACTTTCAATATCATTCACATTCACACGGTTCATATTGACATCGGGCATCCCGTCGACCACGATCAGCGGTCCAGCACTATTGACCGTCCCCAGCCCCCGGATCAAAAGATCCGCTGCATTATTTCCGGCCATCCCTGAGTTTTGACTTACAGCCAAACCGGGAATAACACCCTGTAAGGCCTGCGAGGCATTGGAAAGCCCCCGGCTTGAAGTAGATTGGTCAAAATTGACACTGGCCACAGCACCAGTCAAGTTGCCTTTTTTCTGCTTACCATACCCCACCACAACCACTTCATCCAGCGCATTTTCGCTCGCATCAAGCACCAAAGCCTGCACGTCTTTCCCCGACACCACTTTTGTATTAAAACCGATTAACCGAAATTGAATCTGATCTGAAACCGAACCCGTTAATTTAAAACGGCCTTCTTGATCCGTAACGGTAACAGTTGCATTTTTAAGGTTACGCACTTCCACACCGGACAGTGGCTGCCCTTTGGCGTCCAGCACCTGCCCGACAAGCTGCTGCTGAAATTTAGCTAAACCCGGCGAAGGATTTAGAACATCCGAGATCGGAATCTTTCCATTATTAGGGGAAGAAGGTACATTTGCCAATGCAGCCATCGAAATAAAAGGTAGCCCTACCAACAGGCAACTCCTGTTTATTACATCCCGGATTTTAATCTGCTTTAGTATCATGAATACTCAGGTTAAAGTGGTTAAATAAATGATTTATAAGCTCTTTAGTTTATTGGTATTTTTTAAGAAAAATAATTTTCGACCCCTATGCGATCGCAATTTCTCTTCTTTACTTTATCATAGTGAATACAATAATATATATTTTTTGTATACAATTCAATATTTTTTTCACTTTTTTACAAAAATAGCTTTGCTAACAAGTTCGTGACAAATCTATAATACCACATTTTTGCCCACCAGATTATAAACTAAATCGTATTTACCTTAGGCTGATAAAATATTTTTGTATACAATTTAACTTATTTTTTGTATATTTATTTTTATTCGACTACATTTGACTAACCACATAAATCAAAGGAATAACCGTAGATCCTATATGAAAAAACAAACCTATATTTGGCTTGTATCGCTGATCCCGCTGCTTTCTTCCTGTTCTTCCGAGACAGAAAGAGAACGTAAACCCATAAATAACATCCAACTGGAGCACAGCATACTATCGCTAACCAAAGAAGCTACAAAACTCCATGTGCCCTGGGATTTACAATATGACCGGGTCAATAACGCCATTCTGTTTTCTGAAATCGGAGGAAGTATACGAAGACTGGATACAAAAACAAAAGTTGTTACTTTGGTGGACAGCCTGACCGACGTATACCATCAGCGCACCCTGGGACTCTTGGGAATGGCGCTCTATCAGCCGGAACAGCAGCAAGCTTATCTTTACCTTTCTTACACCAGCAAAAAAGATAGCCTTATTTTTTCCAACCTATATCGCTACGATTATAATAAGGCAGGCAAGTTGTCAAACCCAAAATTGCTTTTACAGATCCCCGGAAACACGGGACATAACGGCTCCCGAGTTATTGTTTCGACAGACAAAAAAGTATATTGGGCTACAGGAGATGCCGCAAGTGATACCTTCGCACAAGACAGCACCTCATTAAACGGTAAAATCTTACGCCTCAATCTCGACGGGAGCATTCCCAAAGACAATCCAATTAAAAACAGCTATGTATATGCCTGGGGATTTCGAAACATGCAAGGACTTACCCGTGATGCAAAAGGCTTAATTTACACCTCCGAACATGGCGATGCCATCGAAGATGAAATCAACCTGATCCAACCGCTAAAAAATTATGGCTGGCCACAGATCGAAGGCATGATTGACACGGAAAAGGAAAAAGCTATCGCCAAAAAGTCCCCAAGACAGGAACCTATTAAATCGTGGACTCCAGTCGTTGCACCATCTGGTATGGCCTATTACGGTTCCAACGTTATCCCTGAATGGCAACATAGCTTATTGCTTGCGACGTTAAAAAATCAGTCTCTACGTATCCTAAAATTATCTGCCGATGGGCAGCAGATCGTCGATGAGAAGATCCTATTCAAAGATCAACTTGGCCGGCTAAGATCCGTATTGACCTTACCCAATGGGGACATTTATTTCTGTTCAAGCAACCGGGACTGGAATCCACAAAAGGGGTTTCCAAAACCCGATGACGACGTGATCTACCGACTCCGCATTACCGATAAAGCCGTTGCGCCAATGATTAAGCCCGTTGCAGCCAACGCTGTCAGCTCCCCGACCAAAAGTGGTCAAGCCTTATACGAAGCGTATTGTGCATCTTGTCATAAAGCAGATGGAAAGGGACTTACAAACACCTTCCCCCCATTAGCCAATTCATCTCTTGTCAAAGGCGACCCAGCACCTTTATTGCGGGTTATCCTCCACGGACTGAAAGACAAAACAATAGCCAAGGTCAAATACGAGAGCGCAATGCCATCTTTTTCATTCCTGAAAAATGAAGAGGTCATTGAAATTACCAATTATATCCGTACACACTTTGGAAATTCTGCACCTAAAATCAACCAACAGCATTTAACCTCCTTACGATAAATCTCATGGAAAATAACCTCGAGCCAAAACCCTCTTTGTTTAAAAATTGGCTATCCATCTTAGGTCCCGGCATCATTACCGCCGCCCTGGTTTTCGGGCCCAGCAAAATGACCATCACATCAAAAATGGGTGCAGATTATGGCTTCGCCCTATTATGGGTTGTCGTCGTCGCGATCTTTTTTATGATGGTTTTCACCAATATGGCGGCACGTATCGGCATTGCGAGAGACGAATCTTTACTTACCTTGATTCGCCAGAAATTTGGTAAAACAACCGCCATCATCATTGGCCTCGGAATCTTCCTTGTCGCAACCTGTTTTCAATCCGGAAATGCCACAGGGGTCTCCATTTCTGTTTCGGAAGCAACGGGGACAAACCCCAAAATATGGATCATCGTTTTTAATGTCATCGGCATTTTACTGTTGTTCTTCAAGTCTTTCTATGCGCTACTGGAAAAACTGATGCTAGCACTTATTATCCTTATGCTATTTGCTTTTTTATCCACAGCCATAATGACAAAGACGTCTGCACAGGACTTTTTCTTAGGTTTTATTCCAAGCCTCCCGCCTTTATCAATGGGTTTAATTATTGCTTTCACAGCGTCTTGCTTTTCGATTGTGGGTGCGTTTTATCAAAGTTATCTTGTGCAGTCAAGAAGAAAACTGTCGTCCAACAAGCAGACTTCGGAACGGCAAATAGTCGGGAGCAGAATCGGCATCATTATACTCGGGATCATGAGTGCTGCCGTGATGGTCTGCGCTGCAAATACCCTTCATCCGCAAGGCATCAAATTGAGTTCTGCCGCTGAGATGGGCCGTGCATTGGAACCGCTTTTGGGAAGCTACGCCTCACACCTCTTTTTTATCGGTCTTTTCGGCGCCTCCTTTTCTTCCTTGATCGGCAATGCTGTATTAGGCGGTTCATTACTGGGCGATACCTTTGGCTTCGGCAACAATCTCAATCACCCCAAAGTGAAACTCTTTATTTCTTTGGTCATGATTTTTGGGTCTGCCATCGCACTGATCTTCGGAAATCTCCCCTTGGAGCTTATTGTTTTTGCCCAAAGCATCACCATTTTTCTTGTTCCCTTTATTGGCATTATCCTCTTTCTGATCGCAAACGACAAAGAAATTATGGGTGCGCTCAGAAACAGCCCACTAACAAGATTATGGGCAATCCTCGGACTTCTCTTACTCGTTTTTCTTGCTTTTAGTAATTTCTATAATTTAATCAAATAATTCAGACATGGACCATAACAATTTAGCGGAATTGGAACAGCAAATACTTGCACCATCATTAGATCTAATTGAAGATATAAAAAAGATACAAGGTGATATTCTTTTCCTAGGTATTGGCGGAAAAATGGGGCCAAGCATGGCAAAACTAGCCATGCGGGCTATTCAAGCTGCAGGAATAGACAAAAAGGTCATTGGTGTTTCGCGTTTTTCAACCAAGGAACTCCAACAGGAACTGGAAGATCTAGGCATAGAGACCATCGCCTGCGACCTGCTGAATGAGGAAGAACTCAAAAAGATTCCGCAGGTTCCGAATGTCATTTACCTCGCAGGACATAAGTTCGGCACCACAGGAAATGAAGATTTCACCTGGGCAATGAACACCTATCTTCCCGGAATGGTAGCTTCTCATTTTCGAGACTCCAACATTGTTGCTTTTTCTTCGGGTAACGTACTGCCCTTTGTGCCGATAAGCAATGGCGGCGTTTCCGAGGAAAGAACGCCCGAGCCTGTCGGTGAATACGCACAATCCTGCTTGGGACGCGAGCGCATATTCGAGTATTTTTCGAAGAAAAATGGTACACCTACCCTGGTCTACCGATTGAATTATGCGGTGGATTTTCGCTATGGTGTCCTCGCCGAAATTGCAAAATCGGTCAAAGGGCAGCTCCCAATAGATTTGACAACCGAAAATGTCAATGTCATCTGGCAGGGAGATGCCAACGAAATTGCCTTAAGATCATTATTGCACTGTCAGTCTCCGGCCAAAATACTGAATGTCACGGGGCCCGAAATCCTTTCTACACGATGGATCGCAGAGCGCTTTGCTGAGCATTTCAACACTAGGCCCATCTTTGTGAATGAGCCCGCCGGAACTGCTTTACTAAACAACGCTTCCGAATGCCATCGTTTATTTGGCTACCCGAAGACAACCATACGGGAAGCGATAGACATTACAGCCAAATGGTTGATCCAAGGTGGCGAACTATGGAACAAAGACACGCACTTTCAAGAACGAAAAGGAAAATTCTAATGAAAACTTTAGACAACAAATTACAACAGTTGCTTTGGGAAGGGACGGTCATTCCGGCGCACCCCCTCGCCCTCCATGAGGACCGCAGCATTGACGAAGCGAATCAACGACTCCTGACCCAGTATTACATAGCCAGTGGAGCGGGCGGAATCGCTGTCGCTGTACATTCAACCCAGTTTGAAATCCGGGACCCTGAGATCAATCTTTTTGAAACCGTGTTGCGATGGGCTAGCGAAGAAGTCGATAAAGCTGAGCTCCAACGACCATTTATCAGAATTGCGGGCATCTGCGGCGCCACAGAACAAGCGGTACAGGAGGCAAACACGGCACTTCAATACGGTTATGATATCGGACTTTTGAGTATGGGCGGACTCCAAAGCTGGACTGAAAATGCAATATTAGATCGAGTCAGAGCAATAGCAGCTATTATTCCTGTTTTTGGATTCTATCTTCAACCTGCCGTTGGTGGCCGTATTTTCTCTTATTCCTTTTGGCAGCAGTTTGCCGAAATCGACAACGTCGTCGCCATCAAGTGCGCGTCCTTCAACCGCTACCAGACATTAGACGTTATGCGTGCTATAGCAAACTCCAGCCGGCGAGATCAAATTGCCATGTACACGGGCAATGATGACAATATTGTCAACGATCTGATGAGCGTGTATAATTTCCCCGTAGCTGGAGAAAACGTCTCCATAGAATTTAAAGGTGGCTTACTAGGTCATTGGGCCGTTTGGACGGCAAAGGCCGTTGAGCTCCTTCGGGAAATAAAATCATACAAACAGAACCCCAATAACTTCCACGCGAGCCATCTCCTAAGCAAAGCAATTGCTGTCACAGACAGTAATGCCGCATTTTTTGACCCAGCAAATGCATTCCATGGCTGTATACCAGGCTTACATGAGGTGCTCCGTAGACAAGGTTTGATGAAAGGTATCTGGTGTCTGAACCCCGACGAAAATCTTTCCATCGGACAGCAAGAAGAAATTGATCGTGTATATAAAGACTACCCTGAGTTAAACGACGATGAATTTGTCAAGGAGTTTCTTAAATCTAGATCCCAATAGTCGCTTCCTTTTATAACAATCGGTTCCCTCTCAAAGGTCTCATCACCCGGGCTAGTCATAGCTAACGAGGTGATGGGACCTTCCTTTTTGCTCCAGTTCATATTTTACCAATCAATGACTGACCGGGAGGAATCTCGCGCACAACAAAAGGTTTGATTTTTATAACTTTGCGTCATGACAACTTCTGAAAATATAATTGATTTCTATCAACGGGTATTTCGAGAATCCAATTACCCAATAAGCTCCTCGCCCGAACAAATTTCTCATTTTAACGTATTTTCACGTGAGCATTGTCCCTTAAAATCACCGTACAATAGAAAAGATTATTTCAAAATATCCCTTATGATCGGCGAGGGTCAACTGCATTATGGCGATCAATGGATCCCTATTGACCGTCCAGCGCTTGTATTTTCAAGTCCGCTTGTTCCCTACTCTTGGGAAACAGACAATCCCGATCAAAAAGGATGGTTCTGTCTTTTTACGCAAAAATTCATTCAGGAGGACAAACATTACAACCACAACATCCTCGAAAGCCATTTTTTCAATCCGAGTGGTAGCCCCGTCTATTTCTTAACGGACGAACAGGTCGATCTTTTCGATCACATTTTTCAGCGCATCAATGCGGAACTGCTATCTGATTTTTCGTTCAAATATGAAATTATCCGGAATCAGTTGCAGTTACTCGTTTTAGAAACATTAAAACTAGCGCCAAATGAGGGAATATCACCTTACCAAAACGCCAATCAGCGTATTTCACATCTTTTCTTAGAGCTACTGGAACGCCAATTTCCGATTGACACCGAAAATTTGCTTCGTTTTAAAAATGCAACGGATTATGCACAGCAGCTCAATATCCATGTCAATTCGCTAAACAGGGCTTTGAAACAAAATACAGGAAAAACCACACAAGAACTTATCGCGCTACGCATCACACAGGAAGCAAAAGCCCTCCTCCAACATAGCAGCTGGAATATCAATGAAATCGCTTATGCCCTGGGTTTTGAGGAACCCGCAAACTTCAGTAATTATTTCAAAAAACATGCGGGTATACCACCTTTAGCCTACCGCAATAAGCCTGTTTGATTTTCACAATAATTTGTTTGAATTCTATATCTTTCGAAACAGGCAATGAAGCTACTTTTGTCCACATCATATTTAGCAGGTCAAATAGAAAAAAGTGGCTGGCTGCATGAACGTCCATAGAGACGCGAAATTTAAAAAATTAAAGGATGGAAAAAAACACTAAACCACAGCAATCTTTTATCCCGACGATACTAGCATTTGCACTTGTTCCGATTACGGGACTTGCGACCGATATTTATCTTCCGTCGATGCCACAAATGGCGCAGGAGCTTGGCTTGAATGAAAGCAAAATCCAGCTAACCCTTTCGCTTTTTCTAATCAGCTATGGTGTTGCTCAGTTCTTTACAGGAGCGTTGGTTGACGCTTGGGGAAGATATCGCATCAACCTGATATCACTTTTCCTTTTCATTGTCAGTTTCTGGATTACAGCAAGCACGCAAGATATTTGGGTTATTTACCTGATGCGTATTCTACAGGGCATCTTATCGGCATTCGTGGTCATCTCAAAAAGAGCCTATTTTGTGGATGTCTACGAAGGTGAACAGCGCAAGCACTACCTCAGCATTATGACCATCGTCTGGTCGATCGGGCCGATTGTCGCTCCTTTTATTGGCGGCTACCTTCAGACACAATTTGGTTGGCGTTCTAACTTTATGGTTCTGGCCGTTTACAGTGCTGTACTTTTCATCCTTGAACTGATCTTTTCTGGCGAAACAATCAAACAGAAGAAACCTCTCCATATCAACTACCTGATTGGCGAGTTTAAAATGATGCTTAAAAGCAATGATTTTACCTTCGGTATAGTCATGTGCGGTATCTCCTACGGTCTTGTCATGTTCTACAACCTCAGCGGTCCCTTTTTTATTGAACACCAGCTGGGCTATAGCGCAATCACAACCGGTTATACCTCGCTAATTATGGGCTTAGCTTGGATGTGTGGTGGTTTTATTGGTAAAGCCCTTATTAAAAGAGCCTTGGTTCCGAAGTTGAGAATCGCCAACTTCATTCAGATCAGCCTGATTGTATGTATGCTCTTGGTTTCACCTTACCTGTCAAATCTCTATACATTGACATTTTTCGCATTTGCTGTACATTGTACAGCAGGATTTATTTTTAACAATTATTTCAGCTACTGTTTAGGGAGGTTTCCATTGTCGGCAGGTATCGCCGGCGGATTGGTTGGCGGAATTACCTACCTGCTGACCTCTTCACTCAGTTACATCACGGTAAGCTTGGTAAACCCTTCTTCGCAGTTTCAGATTGGATTAGGTTATGGCATATTTGCGCTGTTGGGATTGACCACTTTATACGTTATTCATAAGTTGGTCAAAAGCGTATAAGCTATGGGCAGGTTCTTTCAGCGACAGGGCAATATTAACCTGTAGCTGGACAACTACAAAACTATACTTAAAAGTTGAATTATTTTTAAAATAGTATTAAAAACAACTATATTTGTTGCATCATAATTTAGGTTTATAATTGGTTATTGAAGGTTTTCATTCTCCCCGTTTGAAAACCTTTTTTTTTGACCGAAAAAAAATTCAGTCTGCTGTCCTCGCTGCTGCTGACCAAATCACGAAAACCCTTGCTTATTTTTCTAAATTGCTACTTTCCTTTACACCGAATTTTTCAACATAGGTACGTGGACTCTCCTTATAGAATTTCTTAAATGATTTGCTAAAATACTTTGGATCATTGAACCCGACCTGATAAGCCACCTCGCTGATACTCAAACCTGTATCGTTCACCAAAATATAGGCTGCTTTCTTGAGACGGACCATATTAATAAATTCAACCAGATTCAGTCCCGTTTGCTGCTTAATCTTGCGGTACAAAACAGAGCGGCTCACACCGATGGCTTTTGTAAGATCAAGCACGCCAAAATCTTCGCAGCCCAGATTTTCTTCAACAATCTTCAACACCTGATCCAAGAAACGAGTTCTTTCGGGCAGATCTGTTCCCTGCGCTCCAAGAAGATAATGCTGTACAAATTTTTCCTCCAACCTTTTCCGCGTCTGTAAGATGTTAGAAATTTTCTGAATGAGGTGCGGCATACTGAAGGGCTTGGTAATGTAATCATCTGTACCGATTTCAAATGCCTCTGTGATATAAGGATCAGCTGTGCGGGCTGTCAAAAGAATCACCGGAATATGATTTGAACTGCTATCATTTTTAATCTGCTGCAAAAGTGTGATTCCGTCACAGTTGGGCATCGTTACATCCGAAATGATAATATCGGGCTGTTTTGTTTGCACCAATTCCAAGGCCTCAATACCATCGTTGGCTTCCAAAACAATATATTTTTTTCGTAAATTTTCACATAGAAAACAACGTAGCTCCACATTGTCCTCGGCAACAAGTATGATGGGTTTATCTTCCTCCGCCGCAGGACGCTCAATTGCTGTTTTTGTAGTATCCACATAGGGCATACCGGCATCTGCTGGGTCAGCGCATATCATCCCTGGAATATCCGTTAAGACCGGTAGCTCTTCGATGACGACAGCGCTCTGGGGCAGGCTGATCCGAAATACCGTATTGTAGTCTGTCGTTTCCTGTGCCATATTGCTTTCAACAGTGAGTTTCCCGCCGTGCAACTGGACAATGGAACGGCAAAGTGCCAAACCTATTCCACCGTTGGTAGCCGACAAGCCTTTTGTATTGGCCTGATAAAATTGTTCAAATACAAAAGGAATATCTTTGGGTGGGATTCCACGCCCGGAATCCCAAACGGAAACAAGCAATTTCTCCAACTCACCTTCCACTTCTAGCTCAACCTGTATCTTTATTTTACCTCCCTTATCCGTAAATTTAAACGCATTATAAATCAAATTGACAAGGACTTTTTCAAATTGTTCCGGATCGAAACCTGTAACGTAATTAGGACTTACCTTATTATCCAGAAAAAACTGAATATTATTTTTTTCGGCAATAAAGTGAAAATTCTGGCGAATGTTTTCCAAATACGTAGCAAGATGAACCTTTTGGCAAAACAATTTCATCTTTCCGCCTTCATGTTTTCTGAAATCAAGCAGCTGATTGACCAGATTCATCAACCGATCGGCATTTCTCGTCGCATAACCAAGGTGCTCCTGTGCATACGCTGAAAGCGATCGGTCGCCTTTTAATTGATTTAACGGCCCGATAATTAATGACAATGGCGTACGGAATTCATGGGAGATATTGGTAAAGAAATTCAGTTTTGCTTCATGCAGCTCCTCCTGTTTTTCCGAATCTATTTGCCGAATCAAAAGGTCCTGTTTCAATTTATTCCGGCCGTGGAAAAATCGGATAATCAAAAAACCGGCCGCAGCAAAAAGAAGAAAATAGCCGCTATAGGCCCACCATGTCTTCCAGGGTGCTGGCCGCACTTTAATCTTCAAAACCGTTGCCTTTTCGTTCCATACCCCATCGTTGTTAGCCCCCTTTACCCAAAGCTCGTAGGTACCAGGGTCTAAATTGGTATACGTAGCCACGGGATTGCTCACATAATTCCAGTCTTGATCAAAACCTTTCAGATAATACGCGTATTGATTTTTCTCCGGATGGACATAATTCAACACACTGAATTCGAGACTAAAAACATTTTGATTGTGATCAAGTATCAATTCATCCATCATGGATATATCTTTGGGAATAACAGCATCAATACCTGGGAGAACTGTTTTATTGAATAATTTCAGCTCTGTAAACTGAATGGGGGGAATATAATTATTGACACTTAAACTATCCGGATTAAATAGGGTGAAGCCGGAGAAACTTCCAAAGGCAAGTTTTCCGTCCCGCAACATTGCTGCTGCATTTTGAATATATTCGTTGCCAGGAAGACCATCGGTCTTCGTATAGGTGCGTACATGACCCGATAGGGGGTCGAAACAAGAAATCCCTGTATTTGTACTCAACCACAATTTGTTTTTCAGATCGCTCAACATCGCAAAAACATTGTTGATCGGCAATCCATTTCGTTCATTGAACCTTTTGAACGCTTTCTTCTCCGGAAGATAGCGATTGAGCCCGCCCATATAGGTACCGATCCAAATCTGTCCTTTTCGATCTTCATGGATACTCACAATATCATTTCCGCTAATTGAAAGAGAATCTTTCTTGTCATTTAGAAAGGAAACAAATTTATCGGTACCGGCTAGTTTTAGATTTAACCCATTGGAAGTACCGATCCATAGATTACCTTTTGAATCCTCTAGCAAAGCGCGCACCATATTGGAGCTCAATTGCTTTCCTGCAACATCAAATGTCTGGAAAGATCCCACTTTCTGGTTTTTACGAAGCACCTGTAGTCCGCCACCGAACGTGCCAATCCAAATATCGCCATTGCGATCCTCTAAGATTGCATAGACATTATTGTTTGCCAGGCCATTACTTACATTGGGATCGAAACGAAAATGTTCATAGCCTTGTTGCCCCTTTCGTCTTAAATTCAATCCACCGTCATAGGTACCTACCCATAAGTTCCCTCCCTTATCTAGACAGATGGACTTCACATTGTTATGACTTAGGCCATTCAGGTTATTTTTATCGTGACGTTCACTAAAAAACGAATTCGTACCCCGATTAAAATAATTCAATCCTCCACCCTCAGTTCCAATTACAAGTTCTCCCATTCCATTTTCAACAAAAGCGCTCACCACATTGTAACTTAAGCTATTGCGTTTAGCTTGATGGGTAAAATTCTGAAAATTGGGAATATCCTTGTCATAGATATTGACCCCTCCAAAATAGGTTCCGATCCAAATAGATCCCCTCTTGTCCTGAAATATAGGACGAATGGAATTATTGCTTAAGCTATTGGGATTTCCATCGTCTGCCTGAATAAAAAGCAGTTTTCCATTTTGATAAACATATAGGCCATTGAATGTTCCGATCCAAATCTTTCCATCAACTGTTTTTTTTAAGGACCGTACATCTTGACTGGCCAAACCTGTATGATTGCCCGCTTCAGTTAACGAGGATATTTCGCCTGTATGCTCATTGATAATCCGAATCCCATTATATTTCGTGCCTACCCAGAATATACCTGGACTAACCTCCAATACGGCCTGAAACCGTTGATTAACTTTATTATCTACTGATTTCTCTTTGAAGTAAGTCCGTAGAACCTTTAAACTATTTCCATCTTTCGATGCGGCCTGCATGAGTACAATGGCATCATCAGTACAAAACCACAATCGCTTTCTGCGATCCTCATACACGGTTCGAAAATTACGATAGTATTCTTTTCCCTGGCTTCTTTCAACGGTAATCTCATTGAAGACCAATTCCGCTTCGAGATGCCGGCCCTCTTTAATCTTATACAAGCCTATATTTGTCGCAATCCAAATCTTGCCCTTGGAATCCTGAAAAATCTGATGAACGTTGACATCCATTTTTCCACTGCTACTCTCCACAGTAGGTAAGGGTATACGGATGAAATTGTCTGACGCACGATTGTATAAATTCAGTCCTGTCATTGTCCCTATCCAAAGCCGCCTTTTGTTATCTTCCGTAATCGCTTGAATAAAGTTGTGCTCTAAGGAAAGGCTATCTTGTGGATTGCTGCGGTAAATCGTAAACTTTCTGGCGTCGTACTTATTTAAGCCATCACGGGTACCGATCCACATAAAACCCAAATAATCTTGAGCAATAGCGAAAACGCTGCCCTGAGACAAACCTTCATTGACATCCAAGTGTAAAAAACGATAGTTTTTTTCCTGCGCATGCAAAACAGAAATTAACGCTAAAGCACAGCAAAAACAGCGCACAAAAACACGTAGTGGCATCATAAGGTATATAATTGAAATGGATGATAAAAATAATCATTCCATTGAATAAACACGAACAAGAATCACTTTAATCGATCTTTTAATTGTTGCTCATAAAGCGAGCCGATCGACATTATCCGGTTTTGATTTTCCCAATAACCAGCGTTTCTATTTTTCAATCTTCCAGCTACTTTCTCTCCCTTTACGCCTATGGCAAAATTTTGCCCAGAAGTCCAGGGCTGTTGTACTGCAGCACTTTTGACCGTACAATTCCATAAGACTTGTGTCACCCCAGCCCAACCGTGTCCACTCCCCCAATTACCCCGATCCTGCACATTAATTTCACCATCCGTTACGATTTGATCGTATAAGGTTCCAACAGCCCATCGATGATGTGGACCAATATCCGCATGTGTTCGTTCCGCGCTAGAAAGGCTAAAAACGTTCGGACCGAGGGTCCTGGCCCCTGTTACGTAATCATGACGACCTTCCGTCGTATAAAGTTCTTTAAATAAATTAAGCTGACCGTCATTATTGAACGAATACCTCCGCCCGCCTGTAATTTGAGATTTTCCATCCAGACACCGCGACTTCATTACTGTAATCTGTTTGGCAAAAGCACCAAGACTCACCGCCGCATAGCCAAAATAACGCGCGGTGATATTGCGCACCCAACCATTCGTTATTTTATCCATATCAATTGCAATCCAGCCGTGATTTTCGTCCGTATCACTTACAAAATCAGACTCGAACCGTATATTTTCGATCCCAACTTCACTTATACGCCCGTCGAAGGTGTAGGGAATAACGGCCACTTTTGCGTACCTCGGATCAATCGCCATCACCAGGGGATTATCAAAAAATACAGAGTCACCTCGAATGGCTAAAATAGTACGTTCAAAATTTAGCTTGTATTCCCGCGCTGTCCACTGTTTCGTCCCTTCTCTTTTTTCAATCTGGTTCATTCGAAGCGCTTCAATCCAGGCATCGTTCATTTCATACGAGAGGAGGACCTGCTCGCCCACTCTCCATTCCTTCGGACGATCGACCAGAACATAGTTAGCCCCTACAGGTCCATAGCCAGGCTTAACAAACTGTTGTCTAGCCTGATCCACTGTATAATTACCCGTACCGGAAACTTTCAATAAGCTCCGTTGGTGCTGGCCTGCTGCTTTAAGCAGGGTTTGTCCTTCGGCATCCCCCTCACCTCTCAACACCACACCGCTGGCATGAATTTCCAAACTCCCAGGTATAGTGTATAGGCCTTTTTTTAACAAAACAGCACCTCTGTAACCGTTTTTATCAGGTGTTTTTGCTGCTACGGCATCGATAGCCTGCTGTATAATTTGCTGATCATCGCCATTTATGCTGGGTTTTACCGTAACCACGACAGGAACATTGGGCAGCTTTTGATCACCTTGATGATAGCCCACATGGCTAAAGTCGGGGATGACGTTTCCCTGTGCATCCGGAAAATAGATCAATTGTCCCGCTGGATTTTTCCGGACCAGATCCGATTGCACTTTTCCGGACTGCAGCTCTTCTTGTCGATGCAGTGCTTCCAAGAAATAATAATCGGCATAACTCAAAGGTTTATCCACTTCGGTATTGGAAGGTTTCGATCCCGTACTGTGTAATAATATAAAACCGCGATTTTTATTTGGTGGCGACATGTAATGGTCTATCAGGTTAGCCAATATGGTCTGTGCTTTTGCACGATAATCTTTTCCTTGGTTGCTATACGTGCTTAATTCCAACAGCCCCGATGCGATGACTGTCGCTGCCGACACATCCCGTGGTTCATTTGGTATATGAGGTGCATCGAAATCCCAATAAGGGATCAAGTCTTTCGGCATATTAGGATGTGTAAACAGCCAATGTGCAACTTTTTCGGCTTGCTGCAAATATTTCGGATCGCCGGTTTCTCTGTAACACATCGTATAGCCATACAGTGCCCAGGCTTCACCCCGCGACCAGGTCGATTCGTCACTTAAGCCCTGATGGGTGTTTTTATGCTGCACTGCTCCTGTTTTCGGGTTGTAGTCTATCACATGATAGGTACTGTAATCCGGTCTAAAATGATTTTTTAGCGTTGTGTTGGCGTGGCTCACCGCGATCTGATAATAAGTAGAGTCTCCAGTGAGTTTGGTTGCTTCAAACAGCAATTCTAGATTGAGCATGTTATCAATGATAACCGGAAAGTCCCAGCGGTGGCTATTGTGGTCCCACGAACGTATACAGCCGACTGTTGGATTGAAACGGGTTGCCAGCGTTTTGGCTGCCTGTACAAGCACCTCCCGGTACTGTGGATTTGCGGTTAAGCGATAACCATTTCCAACGCTACAATAGATCTTAAAGCCCATATCATGGGTCTTACCATTAAATTGCTCCGCCTCGATCGACCTTGTTGTTTCCGAAGCGAGATCCTTCCATTGTTGTTTTCCCGACTTTTCGTAGAGAAACCATAGGACGCCAGGAAAAAAACCACTGGTCCAGTCCCCCCTTTTCACAGCAACCAGTTCGTTATCTGTGGAAAGCGTACGTGGCGAAACCAAGGATGAATCCCTTTTTTTCAAGAGCTGCAATTCTTTATAAAGTAGTTGAGCTTGTTGATCTGCAAGGCCCCACGCTTTTTGCAGCTGCCTGGTACTCTGTGCCTCAACGTGTTGAAAAGCGCACAGAATTCCCGTCAAAAATAGTGCTTTGGCAATGGATGGCCTTTTTAAATTTCGAAAGCGCAAAAAGAGGGTATATCTTCGCAAAGACGTCGCATTAACATTCATGTTATCTGTAGGTTTTTAAGGTGAAATGGTTAAGTTATTTTATAAAGAGCCAGGAAAATCAAAGCCATATAATCGGGTTGCGAATGGGTAAATTTCGAACAACCTCTTCTTGTTCAGGTGCATGATCAAGCTTTTTCCAAAGCTGCAGATAGTCTTTATTCTGGTAAGCTTCTGCCGAAAATACGAGTGCCGGATGCGCAATTGGCCACTGATCCCAATACATGACATCTTTCGGATATGGCCATTTTTCTTTATCTGCAATATAAGGGATCATAAAATCAACACCCGTTTTTATTGTCCGCCCATCTGACAATGTATACTGCCAAAGGGAGGTGTTGGTCTTGGACAAAATCTGGCAGATCATGGTCATCGCATCCAGATTAAACAACGCGTATCCATAAGGTTTTGTCCGCTGCAATTCTCTCGGAAAACTGCCATTAGACTCCATTTGATTCGGCAATAACACGTGCGCATAGCGATCTGCACATCTGTTGAGTAATACCGTGTCTTGCACCAAACTCGAAAATGCAGCGACCTGCATCACCCAACAGGTACCATGGTTATTGGCAGCATTCATTTCATCGATCCCATATTGATGCGTTGTAAGCCAGCGTAAATAGGTTGCAAACCAGCGATGTATGGCATCCTTAGCAGCCTGTGGAAAATTGGGGTCGTCTTCAAATATCTTTACGCCCTGTGCAACTTCCATCAGATGAATGGTATCAATAATGCCTATTCCTCGCCCTGTAAAACGCCCTTGTATAGCCTGAGCATAAAGAAGATTCGGATTCATCATCGTCTCTGCATCCACGAACCAAGCCTTTAAATGGCGAAGGGCCTGCTGTACGTATTTTTTATCTGGATTCAAACGATAGGCTGAGGCCAGTGCCCCCACGATTCGGCTAAAGCGGATCATCGCTTTACGATGTTCAACGAAATTGGCTGGATTAGTCATCCCATCCCGTTGAATATAGGGCGCAGCGGGATCTTTGGGATCGGGCCACCAATAATCGCCTTCAGAATAAAAATCATGAATACCCCCGGTACTCCGAACTGCCTTATAAGCTGTCACAGTCAATGGTTTCTGCTTCATCGCCCACTTGGACTGCTTTAGGATAACAGGGCGCAGCGTCTGGATGATCTCCTGCTCAAAAATACCTTCCTTCATTTTTGCCCTCAAGAATAAAGGGAAAATTGCGATCCCAAGGAGACAGCCCATGACGCGAACAATTGATGTAAATTTCATTTTTCCTGGATTTTGAATTACATTGGAACAATACGGTACCGTTTACCTTTTATGGTCTCAAATTGAACTTCAAACGTTTTTGGACCAGCTAAAAGGGGCAGTTTGGAAGAATCCGCTACCGTATACGGAAGTTGTTCCGGTTTATATAATAGCGCATTGTCTGTGACAGCTGCCTGATTTGATTCGACACCGACAACTTTAACGGGTAAAGGTGTACGCAAACGACAAACACCACCAATATTGGACACGATCATTGCTTCGGTCAATACGTTATTTTTCCAGGCAATATCTACGGTAAAGTTTCCCCTGGCCTTAATTCCTTTTATCGTCCCAGCAGACCATTCATCAGGTAGGGCCGGTAACAAGTGGACGGCTCCATCATGACTCTGCAGCAACATTTCAGTCATTCCCGCCGTAGCACCAAAATTCCCATCTATTTGAAAAGGTGGATGTGCATCAAATAGATTCGGATAGGCTCCGCCACCGCTCATCTGCGCACGGTCCAATTTGGGATCAATAAAATTTAAGGCATCCTTGAGGATTTTATAGGCATGATTTCCATCCTGAAGCCTCGCCCACCAATTTGTCTTCCAGGCCATCGACCAGCCGGTACTCACATCGCCCCTTAAAAGCAATGAACGCTTGGAGGCCGCAGCCAAAGCCTTGTTTTCTGCAAGGCTGATCTGATTGCCCGGGTATAATCCAAATAGGTGGGAAATATGCCGATGCTGGTCCTTTGGATCATCCCAATCTTTAAACCATTCCTGCAATTGTCCATATTGCCCCACCTGATAGGGATAAAGCTTTTCCTTCGCTTGTTCTAGTGCTGATTTAAATTCAGGATCAACGTTCAGTATAGCACAGGAGTGAATAACAGCTGTGAAAAGCTCCCGAATGATCGCCATGTCCATGGTAGAGGCCATGGTCAATTGATATTCCTTACCTGCTATTTTAATTGTATTTTCAGGTGAAGTGGACGGATTGGTGACGAGATATTTATTTCCGAGATCCGCAATCAGCCATTGCAACATAAATTGGGCTGCCCCTTTCATCAAGGGGTAGGCCTTCTCCTTCAAGAACGTTTTGTCACCCGTAAAACGGTAGTGTTCCCATAGATGTGTGCTCAACCAGGCTCCTGCCATAGGCCATGCCGACCAGCGCGGCATTCCTATGGGATCCCAATCGTATCCGCCCGGAGGGGAAGTTTTGGCCCATAGATCGGAATTATGATGAACAACCCAGCCCTTATCGATATTGTAATTTATCGATGCTGTTTTGGCCCCATTGATAGCCAGCTCATCCATAAAATCAAACAAGGGTTGATGACATTCTGCAAGGTTGGTATTTTCCGCGAGCCAATAATTCATTTCTGTATTGATATTGGTCGTGTAATTACTTCCCCAGGGCGGCTGCACATGATCATTCCAGATCCCCTGTAAATTAGCTGGTCTCCCTCCTTGTCTGGAACTGGCAATCAACAAGTACCGTCCAAAATGATAATACAGTGTCAGCAGCCCCAAATCGGCCGGTCCTTTGGAAAACTGTATGATACGTTGATCTGTAGGCAATTTATCATGCGCAGAGGTACCAGCCAGCTCAAAGGCTACTCGATTGAATAGTGCTTGATAATCTTTTTGATGATCGGAGAGTATGGTCTGAAAATTCTTTTTGGAGACAGTATGCATGCGGTTTTTTGCGAGCAGCGTGGCATCTTTACCTTCCTGACTCGGCGACTTATCAAAACCGTTAAAGCTTGTCGCTTCCGTCAAAAATAAAATCACCTCATCAGCGCCTATGATCTTAAGCTTATCCCCCTCTTTTTTTACCACGCCACCGATATTCTTTACGCTTACCTGCATCGCAAAAGCCATCCCTTTTCCGCCAATACTGTCGTACACGACTTGTTGGGGTTCATAATCCCTATTGGCGACAAAACTTGGTGCTTTACCCTGCAAGGTCAGCTGATTATTCCCTTGCGCTGAAACACTGTATTTTAGCTTACTGGTTAAGGAAAGGTCGAATGTAATTGATTTTTTCTTGTCGGCCTTCAGTCGAACAACCAATGCTTTATCCGGAAAGCTGACAAAACTTTCTCTTAGGTATTGAACACCTTGATAGGAATAACTGACCAGATTGATCGCTCGCTCCAGATCCAGCTCCCGTTTGTAATCTTTTATCTTTTTTTCGTCCTGGTGAAAATCCAACCATAAATCGCCCATAGGTAAATACCGGGCAGAATAAGGTCCTTGCATTTTCTTCCAAAGAACTGCTGCCTCTTCATATTTTCCAGCAAAGATGGCTTGGCGCACCTGGGGTAAAACCTGCGGGCCGTTTGCATTATTGCCCGCATCGGGTTCACCCGACCATAGGGTATTATCATTAATTTGAAACCTATCTTTACTTAGCCCACCAAAGACCATCGCTCCTGTAGTGCCATTGCCTAGCGGTAGTGCCTCCTCCCAGAGCGCGGCCGGTTGATCATACCAAAGCTTGAGCTGCGGCGAATTGCCTTGTGCACGGCATGGCGCAAGCGACCCCATAAGGCCGAGCAGTAAAAAGAAGTTCAAATGATTCGTTGCTTTTAACATCTTGTGTTATTTTTCTATCGTTAACAAGGTACTTTTTGATCCTTCCATCCGGCCTGATACCACAGCGCTTCCCCAAGGCAGTCGAAGCTTAATCAATGCACGACCATTGTAGGCCTGCACTTTTTTCGACCCCGTAGAAGTGCCTTGGTCGACGATCAACTGACCATCGCCGGTCGAACCAAAATAGATCCAATCCTTTGCATCGAGACAGGGGGTATTGGTATTATCCACAATTTGAGCTTGCACAGTGATCATATCGCCTTCCGTGGCAATTTTTTCCACAAGAAGTTTTGCCGGTTTACCCCACTTTTTTGTCTGATACTGCTGTTCAATTTCATCCACGAGAATTTCCCGGCCGTTTTTCGCGACAGCTTTAATCTGATTGCTTCCTTCGTTCAGTTTCACCATCCAGCGCAAACCTGCCGCTGGAAAATCTTGGCTATTTCTTTTCTTTAGTCCTTGACTTTTGCCATTGACAAAAAGCTCAACCTCCTTGGCATTGGAATACACCTTGATCATTTTCGACTCGTCTTTTTCACCCCAACGGACCGGCCAGCTATGGCCATAAATATGCAACATTGGCTTCTCGGTCCAATACGACTGGAATACGTAGTACGATTCTTTTTTGGTAAAATCCCGTTCAACAACACCCTTCTGATTGACATAAGGCACAGGATTGTCTGGCCGGACCGGAGTGGAAAAATCTTTAAATGGCCAGTAGGCTGTTCCCGTGAGCCAAGGCATGGTTTCCTGTTCCTTTAAGTGCCAATCGATGAGATTACAGATGTAGCTTTCACTCCAATCGCCATCTTTAGAAACGCGTGCTGCTCCACCAATGAGCGACGCATCGCCTGCCCGTTCATCTGTTGTACCATCACCTTTGATTTTAGCTAGAGCACGGTCAGGGTCCTCTGCATGTCGTCTTGCATGACTATCCCCGCCCCACTCCACATGAAGGAAATGCTTTACCTTTTTCATTTCTTCCTCGGAGGCTGCTTTATAGTCGGTATAAACGCCTCTATACCAACCCGCCCAAATGGACGGAGAATAAACATCAACAATATCTTTACAGAAATCACAACGTCGTATCGCTGTTTTCCGGCTTGGGTCCAATTGATGAGCTAAGCCATTGAGTTCACTCATATAAGCTCTTATCTTCGCCTGATCAAACTCCGTAAAATCACCGGGCCAATCATTTTCGTTGCCGAGGCCCCAAATAATGACCGATGGATGATTATAATGCTGTTCAATCATATTGGTTAACATCCGTTTTCCCTGAAGCTGATAGACCTCTCCACCCAATCCACCTCTGCACCATGGAATCTCTTCCCAAACCAAAATACCCAGACTATCGCAGGCCTCAAGCACTTTACGACTCTGCTGATAATGTCCCAAGCGTATAAAGTTTACACCCATCTCTTTCATCAGGGTCATCTCCTGTAAGATCTGATCGTCAGTCATTGCTGCAGCAACTCCGGCATGGTCTTCATGACGATGGGTACCGCGAAGCAAAAGTCTTTTCCCGTTCAGCAGAAAAGGACCTTTTTCTTTAAACGCTACATGTCTAAAGCCAAAGACACTCTCTTCCTTAAATACTTGTCCATTGCTTTTGATTGTCGTAACTAAACGGTATAAAGCCGGTTGATCAGGGCTCCAAAGCTGTGGCTTCTTGACCATGAATTGTCCAAATTCAAGATTTAATGCGCCCTTATTAACCTGCGGTTGCTGGGTTTGCACGATTTTTCCAGCGGGGTCGTAGAGCTGCATTTCGACTTCAAAATTAGTCTGAGCCGAAAATGGCATCAGTCGTCCACGGACGTTGGCTACCCCCTGCCTGCCATCAGCCCCTACTGACGCCTCAACAAATACACGTTCCAAGGCTGTCTGCGGAACATATTTCAGGTTTAGATGTCTGTAAATACCGCCATAGACGTTAAAATCAGACAGATTGGAGGGGATCATTTCTAAATCACGCGAATTATCCACACGAATTGAAAGCGGTATTTTACCCTTTAACTGTTTTTTAAAAGCAGCTGTTTTTTTAAACTTTTCAACCGCATCCGTAATGTCCACAGTCCATTCGTCGTATCCACCAACGTGCTCCCCAACTTTAACGGTATGGATATAAACAGCTGTCTTTTGTCCGGCTCCTTCAAAATGAAGGAGGGTGTGACCATTTAAATAGGGGTTGTCAATCTCCAGCGATTTTCTATACCAACTGGGTCCCTGATAATAATTGATAGCTGGATCAACAGCGTCCAGCGCATTATAACAATGCGGTAGATCTACCTGCTGCCACAATGGAACAGATTCGGGATTACCGGCTCCCACCGGTCTTACAGCTTCCCAGATTCCACCCAGATCGCTCTTTAAGAAATCCCAGCCATGATCAATCCGCTTAACTTCCTGAGCATGGAGCTGAGAAACTCCAAAAGTCAACAACAACGCAACTATTTTATTCAATCTACTTTTCTTCATTATGCTATTATAGTATCTGCTTTCCATCTTATCGGCCTTACTCGTCCAAAGCTCCAGTTTTCATGTTCTTTGCTCCGGGCCCATTTTCGCGCTTAAATTTGCCTGCTACTTCGATTTTAATCACTGTAGCAACAGAATCAATGGCCTGCTCAGGCACGGCAATCTGAATACCATTGGCATTCGATTTTACCTTTAACACTTGATTATTGGCTAAAAGGCTCGCTTTTACAACTTTATTTTCAATCGGAAGTTCAACTAGGCCATTTTTTGGCCAGTCAAATACCGAGACATACAAATAAGTCCGCTTTCCATCTTCCTTTAGGGTACACCGCCCCCATTCAAATGGCTGTAAAGGACTACTCTTGGTTGCGTAGATCGCTTCACTATTGACTTTCATCCATTTGCCAATTACAGCCAGACGTTCTATACTCTCCTGGGGGAAGGATCCGTCGGGTTTTGGGCCAACGTTCAACAGGTAATTTCCACCTTTGGAAGCAATATCAACGAGATTGCGGATCAAGGTTTCGGCAGACTTCCATTTATGATCCGATGTGCGGTAGCCCCAAGTACCGTTCATGGTCATACAGGTTTCCCAATGTTTGCCTTCGAGTTCACTCCAATCTGGAATTTTTTGCTCCGGCGTTTTGGTATCGCCGGGGAAATTAGGCCGTTTCAATCGATCATTCGTGATAATATTGGGTTGTAATGCCAATTGGTCCTGAAGCATATTTGCAGCTTCGTCGGTCATATTGGTTGGCGTATCCCACCATAGTACAGCAATATCGCCATAGTTACTCAACAATTCTTTGACCTGAGGTACGGATACGTTTTTGATATAGTCACTAAAACTCGCTGTTTCTTGTTTGGGGTCCCAATGGCCATGATGTGCTAGCGTGTAGTCATCGATACGGGTTGAATCTGGATTAGGCCAGCCTTCTCGCATTAACTTACGAGCAGCCGACCCACCAGGGTTATTCCAATCCTGCGCCTGTGAGTAATAAAAGCCAAGCTTCAGTCCATATTTTCGGCAGGCTTCGGCCAAAGGTTTCAAGACGTCTTTGCCATAGGGCGTAGCGTCCACCATATTCCACTTACTCGCTTTTGTTTCAAAGAGTGCAAAACCATCGTGGTGTTTGGCTGTGATAATCAAATATTTCATGCCCGCATCTTTCGCCATGCGTACCCATTCGTCTGGATTATAGGCGATGGGATTAAATTGTTTCGCAATGGCCTGATATTCATCAACTGGAATTTTTGATCGGTTCATAATCCATTCTGCTCCACCACGTGCCTGTTCGTGTCCCTTATAAACACCGCCGAACTGTGCATATACTCCCCAATGGATAAACATACCAAACCGGGCTTCCTCCCACCATTTCATGCGTACACTATCGGGCAAGCGGTTTACCTGCGCATTCAATGATCCCCTCCCTATCACCGTGATGAGGACAATTGACAAAAACATCTTATATATAGCTCTCATACCTAAATCTTTCTTTTTCTTAATTTAGAAACCCGGTGTTTGCTTAAAATTGTCATTACCTAAACTCTTGGCCATGTCTACCTCAGATTGCGGTACTGGCCATAAGGTATCTCTTGCCATAAATAACCGTGAAGCTCCATCCGGATCTTTGGTTTTATCCATCACCTCTTTGATCATCCCCCAACGTTTCAAGTCAAAATAACGTTGACCTTCCAAAGCCAATTCAATCCGCCGTTCATGACGGATAATATCGCGGAATTCATTTTTTGTCAGCGAACCGCTAAACTGTACGAGCGGCATTTTCACATCAGCCCTGGATCTTACCTTATTTAATGCATCCACAGCTGTTTGATCAGGCCCTGCACTTTCATTCTTCGCTTCTGCATACATCAATAAAATATCGGCATAGCGCAAGAATACCCAATCCTGATCGCTTTGTGTCGCGTAACTTGTTGGCCATTTCGATTCGTTGATATACTTTCTCGGTAAAAAACCACCCAACACGCCCTCGGCAACGGGATCAAAAGCGGAAGATGCTGTAGTTCCGCGCCATACACCGCGGTACATAATTGTTGACTTCAACCGTGGATCTCTATTTTCGTAAGGATTTTTAGCATCGTAAACTGTCGATTCTTTAATATCCTTTCCATCGATGGCATAATAAGAATCAACCAGATAACCCAGCGGTTGTATGGTCTTCAGATAAGAATACATCATATCTGCCGGACTATACATATTGGGTGGTAAAAATCGAGCGGAAAACATGATTTCGGGATTATTATTTTGTCCCGGCTTTCGGAACAGATCGCGGTATCCACCCTGATAGATCGAAAACTTGTTTTCATCCATAACAATCTTCGCTGTTGCAGCTGCCTCCGCCCATTTCTTCACCGTCAACAACACCTTTGTTTTGTACCCCAGTGCAGATCCCCGCACAGCATGTCCTTTATACCCTGTATTAGGCAGTTTTTCACTCGCATAATCTAAATCTGCCAAAATCGCTTCGATAATGTTGGTTTTAGGTGTTCTACCGAGCCGAATACTCGCATCGTCCATGCCCAGAGGTTCTAAAGTCAATGGCACATCACCGTACAGATTGGTCAACAAAAAGTAGTAATGGGCGCGGATAAAACGAGCCTCTGCTTTATATCGGTCACGGTCCTGCTGGCTCATGCTTGTAATACGGTCAATATTGGCAATCAATTTATTGCATGCTGCAATGGCCTGATACGAAATCTCATAGCCCTCAGATTGCATGCCACCCGTTGTCGAGGTGATTCCGGATCGCGAAATAATATTGAAGTTATTGGAGGTACTGGACACAAAAGCATCGTCTGAAAGCCCATCCCAAAACATACTTGCTCCACCCCAGCCACCACGTGCATTGGATGAAGACGTCGAATTGTATCCTCGGCACAGAAATTCATAACAGCCCGACAGTGCCAAATCAGCATCAGTCTGCGTTTTCCAGAAGGTTGACTCCGAAATTTTATCTGTTGGATTTTTATTTAAAAAATCTTTTGTACAGCTACCCAATGCAGCTAAGGCTGCTAAGCTTAAATATAGATATGTTTTTTTTACGCTCTTTTTCATCTGTAATTTTTTTTTAGTTACCACTCGATTAGAATGTGATGCTCGCCCCAAATGCGAATACTTTATTCTGCGGATGAGTCACATAACGTCCTGATGTTGCACCACCGCTCGATGAAACGCCACGTTCGGGATCTAAACCAGGGAACTTGGAGAATGTGAGCAGGTTATCCGCTGCAAAATAAATGCGAAGGCCAGAAATACCAGCTTTGGACAAGGTGCTCTGTGGAATAGCATAGCCTACCTGAATATTTTTAAGGCGCAAGAAGGATCCATCTTTTAAAAAGAAAGTCGATGCAGTCCGTACATTATTTGCCGCAGGGGTATTTTCAGCACCCACTATTGGAAGCGATGCATTCGGATTCTCTGGAGTCCAAGCGTTCATCCAGTCGCGAGTGAACGTTCCGCCTTGCCTAAAGGGCACGATTCCCCACTCACTCACAAATATTTTTTGTCCCTGGGAACCAAAGAAAAAGGCTGTAAAATCAAAGTTCTTCCAAACAGCCGTCGCATTAAAGGAGTAATCGAAATCTGGATACGCTCCGGGCACGACAATTCGATCATTATTGTCCACAACTTTATCTCCATTAACGTCAGCAAATTTCAGATAGCCCGGTTGTGCTGGAATCTGTTGCACTGGAGAAGCTGCCACCTCTTCCTTCGAACGGAATATGCCCGTGTTCTCCAAAAGGTAAAAACTACCATAAGGTAAACCTTCCCGGATAATGGTATTGCCCGAGATACGTTCGGCCCCATATTTCATCACCTTGTTGCGATTGGCCTGAATATTTCCATTGAGGGTCAAGGATACCGCTCCAATTTTATCACGGTATTGAAGGCCTAGCTCTATACCTCTGTTACGCAATTCACCATAATTGACGGTCGGTGCAGTCAGCCCAATATAGGAAGGGAAGGCTGTAGATGCAGATAAAATATCTGATGTTACTTTGTTATACCAATCGAAAGAAGCGGTCAATTTGTTGTTCCATAAACCGATATCTACACCGAAATCCAAGACTTTGGTACTTTCCCATTTGATCCGGTCATTGGCCATGGCTACCTGACGAGCTCCCTGTTGGAGCGTTTCATCAAAAGGATAAGCAAAAGAAGAATTGTAAACAATCTGATATGGATAGTTACCAATATTTTGATTACCCAATGTTCCAATGGAGGCTCTTAACTTTAGTTCATTAACAACTTCTTTCAATTTCGGACCAAAAAAGTTTTCATCCGAGACTTTCCAACCTCCAGATAATGAAGGAAAAAACGCCCATTTTCTATTTTCAGGAAAACGTGAAGAGGCGTCATAACGCGCATTCCCTTCGAGTAGATACTTGCCTTTGTAGTCATAGTTTAACCGACCATAATAAGACCTCAATGACCACTCATTGGTGACACCGTTATTTGATTGCTGTCCGGCTCCGCCACCATCAAGCTCAAGCAGGTCATTGTTGGGAAATTGCAGCCTACTTCCGAACAATTTTTGTGTTTTATTATATTCTGCCTGGGTTCCTGCCAGTACTTTCAAGTTATGATTTCCAAAAGACTTATCGTAAGTCAATTGCGTATACCCTACTGGATATACATTGTTGTCGTCTGTTACTTCTAGCCCCTGACCACCTACATCAAGTTGTCTGGCGGGTAGGTCATCCGGTTTGGCGAACCACATGTATTGATTAATCACAGGTTTGTTGGTATAATTTTTTGTAAAACCATACGTCAGCCCGCCGCTTGTCTTCCAATCCAGTCCATCCAATATTTTCACATTTAAAAAAATATTGCCTTGCATAAAATAATTGTTCAGCCTTGTAAATGCATTTTCGGCAACTGCAACAGGGTTTTTATTTGGGGATTGAAAAGGATATGCCCTAGACGTATAACGACCACTACCATCTGGTAATACAGGTCCATAAAGTGGTGATTGACTAATGGTAGACAAAAACTGATCTTCACTACCGTTTCTAGGATATTTCCGATCCCCATAATTCAAGGTGATACTTGAACCAAAACTTATCCGATCATTTATTTTAGAACCTAGGTTAAGCTGTAGATTATACTTTTTAAAAGAAGTCCCGATCATAATATCAGGCTGATTGACGTAGCCCAATATAACGTTGTAATTTGTTCCTCCGGCACCACCGCTTAAGCTTAAATTGTGCGTTTGCACCGGGACAGTTCTAAAGACAGCATCTAACCAGTTAAAATCGGGATATAATCTTTTATCTGTTGCATTTTTGTAGGCATCAATCATCTCCTGGCTAAAGGAAGCATTTGGATTTGTGACACCCGAGTTTTTATTTGCCTGATTATACAAGGTCATGTAATCAACGGAATTATATACGAGGTCTGGAAGAGCTGAGGCCTTGGTAATTCCGACATTATAATCGTAGCTCAGTTGTGTTTTTCCAGCTTTACCCTGTTTTGTCGTCACAAGAATGACTCCATTTGCTGCTCTTGCCCCATAGATAGCAGCTGAAGCGGCATCTTTCAATACGGTGATATTCTCGATTGCTTGGGGATTCAAATTTTCCAAACTACCGGGGATACCATCTACGATAACCAGTGGAGCAGAAGAGGCGCCGTAGGAACCCAATCCCCGTACCTGGAGATTCACATTTTCATTCCCCGCTTCTCCCGATCCTTGGGTAACACGAAGTCCGGGCATGCGACCTTGAAGTAACTGCGTTGGATTTGTAGCGATACGTTTGTTAAGCACCTTTCCATCGACAGCAGCAACAGCACCCGTTAGATTACTTTTTTTCTGGGTACCATAGCCTACTACAACCACTTCGTCAATCAGGCTACTGGACTCCTGCAGTACAAGATTAATGTGATCTTTCTTATCGACCTGGACTTCGGTTTTCTCTTTGCCTACCAGCGAAAATATCAGGACATCAATATCTCGCGCAAGAATCTGATAATTGCCGGCCCCATCGGTTACAGTGCCGTTTTTCACCCCCTTTATCTGTACGGTAACCCCCGCAAGAGGCTCGCCTGTTGAGGAGCTTACTTTTCCGGATATCTTTATTTGCGACTGAGCAAGCACCGCCGGTGCAGACATGCTCATCAACGAAAATAAAAGCAACCCCTTACCTACCGTTTTGGTCATCGGTGTTATCATAGTTGTTTTGGTTTATTTGGTTATTTAACGAAGTAAATGAACTCAAATATCAAAAATCGTTTACAGCAAAAGGAGTATTTTTTGTTCAAATTAGTGGAATAAATGGCTTCATTCCTGATTTTCAACACAATTAAATGGTTTTTAAAAAAAAAGAAAAATACCCCCCCCCTTGGCAGCTGCTAATTTTTCTTCCGACAATCGATCGGTTGATCTTCAAAATAAGCTAGCGATCTGCCGGAGCGTCCTACAACGCTAGAGATTATCAATTTTGCAATAAAATCGATATATTGCCCCCAAATCAATTCAAAGTGAGGGAGTCGATGACAACAAAAAAATATAGGAACGTCTATATATTTTGGTTTTGCAGCATGTTATTTTTTTTACTGCCCGAGGGTTACTGTCAAACAATCATACCCACAGGTACGCCTTTTGTCAAACAATACAAAAAAGACCAATACAAGGCTGGAAATCAAAACTGGTCTTTGGCAGTCGACAAAGATGGTCGTATTTATAGTGCCAATACCGAAGGTCTATTGCAGTTCGACGGACAATATTGGCGCATCTTTCCGCTTCCTAATCATTCCACGGTACGAAGTGTCGCAATCGGTAAAGATGGCAAGATTTACACCGGTGGAAGAGGTGAATTTGGCTATTGGACTTCCAAACCCTTTGGAAACTTGACTTATCAAAGTCTCTCTAAGCTGGTACAGGACAAAACCTACTTTCCAAACGAAGAAATCTGGAAAATCATTGTAGAAGACCAACGGGTATTTTTTCATACATTTTCGAAATCCTATATCTGGGAAAACAATCGTATACGACAATTAACGGCTAAAGGTGAGCCTTTTTTATTTCCACATCAGCTCAACAATAAATTATTTTTTGAACAGCTGCCAAGTGGCCTGCATGAATTTAAACAGGATAAATTAATCCCTGTAAAAGGAAAAGATGTCTTGAAAGACAAAAATGTACTTGCCATCTTACCTTACGACGCAACGACTTCGCTTATTGCGACCTCGCGAAACGGCCTCTACCTGATGAAAGCCGATGGAACAATCCTACCCTGGGCTGCTCCGGCAAATCAGCTCTTAAGCCAGTCACAAATAAACAATGGCTTATACCTCTACGATGGACAATATGCTTTTGGCACCATCCAAAACGGTGTTATTATCATCAATAAAAATGGGCAGGTCATTCAACATATCAATAAAAACAATGGTCTCCAAAACAATACTGTACTCAGCATTGTCAAGGACAATCAGAAGAATATCTGGGTGGGACTTGATAATGGCATTGACCGCATTGAAATCAATTCCCCATTATCATTTTACACTGATTTTGTCGGAAAAATAGGTACCGTTTATACATCGATCATCTATCAGGGAAAAATCTATCTTGGAACTAATAAGGGCTTATTTTCAAGTGAATGGAAGGGATTGACCAATTACAATTCATTAAATTTCTCTCAGATTCCAAATTCAAATGGTCAGGTTTGGACATTAGCACAATTTGGTGATGAGTTGATCTGTGGACATAATGACGGAACCTTCAAATTAGATAACGGGAAGCTTGAAAAGATCTCTCAGATTACCGGAGGATGGGTTTTCAAACCTATTTTTGGAACAAAAAATATTCTTCAGGGGAACTATACAGGCTTATCGAAATTCACGTTCGATGGTATACACCTAGCGTTCGTTCAGCAGTTCACAGGCGTTAAAGAACCGGTTCGATTCTTGGCGCAAAAAGATAACCATGCCTTTTGGATTGGCGATTGGGGACAGATACAACTACTCGGACTTGATGCGAATTTCCAGCAGGCAAAGATTTTATTTTCCTCCAAACAGGATAGTATCGCTTCAAAGAGGCAATTTACGGGGATTTATACCTTAGAAAATAATCTTGTATTTGCTACAGACAGCGGATTTCTCCAATTCGACAATATTGTGAAAAAATTCAGCTATGCCAATGAATTAAACACAGCGTTAGGCAGCTATAAAAATTCAAATAAGGTCATACCGATCAATACAAACAGCTACTGGTTTATTCAGAAGACTAAAATTGCTAAAGTAGATTTTGACAGTAAGGGCAAATTGCATATTGACTCCAATCTGCTCAGTCCCTTACAGGATCGAATGATGAATAACTATGAAAACATTCTCCCGATTGAAAACCAATACTATCTCATCGGTTTAGATGATGGATTTGCGATCTACCGTCATGCCGATAAATCACAAAAATACAGGTTGCCACTTCCGCAAATAGCGCAACTTGTCAACTTGACAACAGGCCAGGCTATTATCCCAGATTCAGCGTTTAAACTATCATCATCAGACAATAATCTTAGAATTAGCTTTTCAAGTCCATATTATTCGACTTCGCCACTTCAATACCAATATTATCTCGAAGGTTACTCAGACAATTGGTCCGAATGGAGTGAAACTGCCTATCAAGATTTCACAAATCTACCTTATGGAGAGTTTCAAATTAAAATCAGGGCGAAGGACAATATGGGGTCAGTTTCGGAAGTCCAGACATTTTCATTTACCATTCGGCATCCATGGTTTCTTTCTTGGTGGGCGAAGTTATTTTATACACTCGTCCTGATAACGCTCATCTATTTAGCTTACAGGTTTAATCTTCAACGGGAGCGCAAGCGTCAGTTTCAAATACGGCGAAAATGGCTAGAAGAGAAAAAGATTGCCTTGGAACGCGAAACAGAGCAAAAAGAAAAGGACTGGATTAAACTTAAAAACCAGCAATTAGAAGATCAGCTTCAATTAAAAAATAAAGAACTTGCCAATGCGGCACTCAATATCGTTTACAAAAATGAGATGTTGAACAATTTACACGCCGAGCTCAAACAGCTTAAAGATGCTGATGGCAACAAGCTGAGTTCGGATGAATTGAAAAAGATAAACAAGCTTATCGATGATGCCCATAACGACGATCGTGACTGGCATATTTTTGAAAGAAGCTTTAACGAATCACATGAGAATTTTTTCAAGAAATTGAAACAAGAGTTTCCTGATCTCGTCCCCAATGATCTGAAACTATGTGCCTATTTAAGGCTCAATATGTCGAGTAAGGAAATTGCCTCATTACTCAACATTAGTACACGCGGTGTCGAGATTAGACGCTATCGATTACGCAAAAAGTTAGGCATTCCAACAGACAAAAACCTTTCTGAATTCCTGATGGAACGTTAAATTTTCATCACAGACACTACATCATTACCACACACGAGCTTTAGTGTATAAAACACACTAAAGCTCGTGTTATTTCAGTAAAAACAACAACACAAAATACTGATTATCAAAAACATAAAATACAATAAAAGGTAGCCTGAGCAAGCGGAAATTTCATGTAGTAGTGATGTGAATATGTTAAATTTTGGCAAAGTTGTACTACATCAACATATTTGCTTTAGGGAAATAACCAACGTATTTTAAACAAACACCAAAAATTAACGATATGAGGAATCTATCCGCATTATTTTTGACATCCATGGTTGTATCGGTTGCCTATGGACAAACTTCGGTACAAGGAGTGGTCAAAGATGGCACAAGCATGATATCCATGCCTGGCGTCACCATTAGTATCAAAGGGAAAGCAGTATCTACAAAAACCGACGCAACGGGGAAATTTCAAATCAATGCCTCTCCTACCGACTCACTGGTCTTTAACTTTCTGGGTTATCGCACACAAACGGTATACATTGGTAATCAAACGCAACTCAATGTATTCTTAGAAAATCAAAATCAAGCATTGGAAGAGGTTGTTGTTATCGGTTATGGTACACAAAAGAAAGCAGATCTGACCGGATCGATCAGCTCCTTGAAATCATCCGATATCACGAAGCAACCTGCCATGTCGGCAATGCAATCCATCCAAGGTAAAGCTGCAGGTATCAATATTATTGCAAATGAAGCTCCGGGGTCATCACCCAATGTCATTATCAGGGGCTTAGGAACTGCATTATCAGGACGGAATCCACTCTATATTGTCGACGGAATTGCACAAACAGATATTAATAATATCAACCCATCCGATATTGAATCTATGGATGTTTTAAAAGATGCATCCTCCGCATCTATTTACGGTCTTCGGGCGGCTAATGGCGTTATTATCGTGACGACGAAGAAAGGTAAAACCGGAACAACAAACATCAATTATGAAAGCTTTGCGGGTATAAAAAACGTATTGAACCGCGTGAAAATGGCCAACGCTGATCAGTTTAGAATATTTGCAAATGAATACCTCACCTCGACCAATGGGTCTTACCGTTTAGCTGAGAATCAAAAATATAATACAGATTGGTATGACGAATTATTACGTACAGGTTCTGTATTTAATAATGCTGTTAATATTTCTGGTGGAACTGAGAAAGTTGATTACTTCGTATCAGCAAACAATTATACCGAAAATGGTATTCTTGAAGGCTCAAAATTTGTAAGAAATACCATACGCAATAACAACGTATATAAATTTTTAAACAACCGCCTAAAGTTCAGCCAAAATTTAAATCTTACATTAACAAATGCAACACCTAAGCCTTATAGTGCTTTCACCACGGCTTACCGTCAGTCGCCACTTGCGCCCGTTATGTTTGATAATGGCCGTTACGGTTTAGGTCGTGTAAATACAACAACAGGTGTCGCTGGCATTGAGGCCGCACCAGGCCAAGCCATCGGAAATCTAAATTCTATTGGAAATCCAGTGTATGAGGTTTTACGCCAAAATGAAAGAACAAATACGCTACGCTTACAAGGAAGTTTTGAGGGAGAATTTAAGATTACAGATTATCTGAAAATCAATTCGCGTATTGGCGGGAATAAATTTTATTCGAAACAACGGATTTTTAATAATGTAAAAGATCAATGGTTAAATGCTAATACTTTATTGAATGAATCTGATTTCATCAAATTAAAGGAAAACAATCCAAAAGCGCTTGATTATGTAGACAACAGCTTGAAATATGAAAATCTAGAACAATTCCGCTGGTCTATCGAGAATTTCTTAACATTTAACAAGAATTTTGACAAGCATCATATTGAGGCGGTTGTGGGGATGTCGCGTGAGAAATACGACATAAACAGCATGAGTAGCCAAACGGGTTATAATGTACCTGAACAAGAGCAATACTGGAATATCAATCTTGCAAAAGGAACAACCAATTATGGTATTGTTGCGCTGCAAACCTCTTATACCCCAAGAGCATTAGCTTCGTATTTTGGACGTTTGCAGTACAATTACGATAGCAAATATTATTTAACGGCAACATTGCGTAGAGATGGATCAAGTGTTTTCCGTAATACAGGAAAATACTGGGGTACATTTCCTTCGGTTGGTTTAGGATGGACGGTAACCAACGAAAGCTTTATGAAAGATGCCAGCTGGATTAATTTATTGAAAGTGCGCGGAAACTGGGGTAAATTAGGTAACCAAGATATCCCGCTAAATGTTTCCACAATTTTAACAAGTCCAGAAAGTTCAAATTACAACTACGTTTTTGGTCCTGAACAGAATATGGTTTATGGAAGCGCATATGGCACTCCAGCCGTAAATCTAACCTGGGAAGTAACCAGAGAAACGGGCGCTGGCGTAGACTTTGCGTTTCTAAACAATCAGCTTTCAGGATCCATTGACTACTATCATAAGCTGAATACCAATACTATTCTTGATGTCACACCGACTTACACCTCTCCATCCGAAAAAAACTTCTATGCGCATGGTGCTAAAGTATTAAACCAAGGTGTGGAAGTGGCCTTAAATTGGAACAAAAGTATAAGTCCGGAGTTCAGTTATACATTCGGTGTTAATTATTCATACAATAAAAATAAAGTAACGGAAGTGGTCCCGGCTTATGACCGTGCTACTGGAGGCAGTTTAAATAATGGGGAGATTACCAAACAGCTTCGCGTTGGACAACCGATCTATGGCTGGTGGATGTTTGAGGCAAATGGTGTCTTTCAAGATGCGGAAGATGTAAAAAATTACCCATCGTTTGGCGCTGCAAAACCTGGCTATCTGAAGTACAAGGATCAAAATGAAGATGGTGTCATCGATTCCCGCGACAAGGTTTTCTTTGGATCATTTTTACCGACTTCAACATATGGTATCAATGTTGGTGTTAATTATAAAGCTATTGATTTTAATGTTTCCGGATATGGTGTCGCAGGCAATAAGGTTTACAATGGTTTAAATAGCGTTCGTTCCAATGCAGGTGAGAACATCGCGTTATCAACTTTTGAAAATCGCTGGACTGGCGCAGGTTCAACCAATGAACATCCCGGTGCAGAAAGAGCATATTGGGCTTCGAGTTATTTCCTCGAATCGGGCGCTTATTTCCGTATCAATAATATCACTGTAGGATACACTTTCAATAACTTATATAGCTCGAGATCTAAATTAAGATTATATGTTACTGCTCAGAATCCATTTATATTTACGAATTATAGTGGTTTCTCTCCTGAACTTGCCGGCGACGGTAGTCCAAATTTAACTTCTGGTATTGAGCTTTCAGCTTATCCAACGACACGTAATTTCTTAATTGGACTTAACATGCAATTTTAATCACCTTAGTTTTGAAGACAATGAAAATTAACAAACTTTATATAGCAATTCTTCTTAGTGGGGGCATTGCATTGCAAGGCTGTAAAGACAACAACTTCTTAGATGTACCTTCTAAAGAATATGTTGAAGCCGAAGACAGTGAAGAAATCTACACACCCGAGCAATTTGTCAATGGTGTATATGGAATGTTTACTGATTGGGATTATTCTTTCTCTTACATCGGTATCACGGACATGCTTTCCGATAATGCGGATAAAGGTAGTTCAGCGACAGATGCCGGTGGTGACAAGTTAAGTTTAGACGAGTTGACTTACACTTCAACAACGGGTTCCTTTCTTTCCATGTGGACACGTTGGTATAAATCCATAGGGCGGGCTACACAAGCTATTGCATACACAGAAAAATTTGGACTGACAGACGAAGCTTATAAAAACAGATTGATTGCCGAAGCTCGTTTTCTGCGTGCATTGAACTATTTCTATCTTGTCCGCGGATGGGGCGATGTTCCTATCCAAGAACGTGATTTAATAAAAAGAGAACCCGCAGCTGAAGTTTACGCCTATATTGAAGCGGATTTACAATTTGCTATCAACAATCTTCCACTCAAATCTGCTTATGCTGCAAAAGATTTAGGTAGAGCGACCAAAGGTGCCGCACAAGGGTTATTGTCGAAAGTCTATTTGTATCAAAGCAAATGGCAACAAGCTGCCGACATGGCGAAAACTGTCATCACATCTGGAGGATATAGTCTCGAACCGGATTACGCAACAATTTGGCGTTTGGCTGGGGAAAATGGTCCCGAATCATTATTTGAATTTCAAGCAAGGGGCACCTCTATCGCACATGGTATCCAACAATATAGTCAAGTACAGGCACCTCGTGGAGGAGCGGTCAACTTAGGCTGGGGTTTTAATATCCCAAGCCAAAACTTATTGGATGCCTTCAATGCCGAAAAAGACAATATCCGCCGGGATGCCACAATTATTTTCAGGGGTGAAACCCTTTACGATGGCCGTCTGATTGACAATGGTGTAGAAAACCCAATGTATAATGAAAAAGCGTATTCCTCAGCAAATGGAGGTGCCGCTGACGGTGATAAAAACGTACGTTACCTCCGTCTGGGTGAAATTTATCTTATCCTGGCCGAAGCCGCAAATGAGGTTGGCAATAGCAGTGAAGCGCTGAATGCATTAAATACCGTGCGCACACGTGTAAAATTAGCCAACGTAACGACAACCGACCAAGCGCAGCTCCGTCAATTGATCTGGAAAGAAAGACGACTTGAATTGGCATTTGAACACGACCGTTGGTTTGATTTGGTGCGTACAAAACAGGCAAAAACAGCCATGGCTGCCAATGGAAAAACTTTCCAGGATAAAATGTTGCTTTTTCCAATTCCAGAGAATCAACGTATCCAAACACCAGAAATGCCTCAAAATACCGGTTGGTAATAATTTACACAAAATAACGCAGTTCAAACGACCATAGGTCGTTTGAACATTTTTTCAAGAATTAAACAACATATCCATGAGAAAACGAATAGCATATCCAGCACTTAGCGGTATAGCTTTGGCGCTTATTCTCAGCAGTTCGTGCCAAAACACTGCTAATAGCAGTCCAGACAGTCCCTCAAAAATTGATTCAACCAGCGGAAGCAAGATCAATGAAGATTCGCTATTGACCACTATTCAGCAACATACATTTCAATATTTTTGGGAGGGTGCCGAACCTACTTCTGGTCTCGCTAGAGAACGCATCCATATGGATGGTGTATACACCCAAAATGATCGTAATGTCGTGACCATAGGTGGTAGTGGCTTCGGACTCATGGGTATGATTGTCGCGATGGAACGTGGTTTTATCAGCCAGGAACAAGGCATTCAAAAGTTGAATCACATCATGGATTATCTAGGCAAAATCGAACGGTTTAAAGGAGCTTGGGCACACTGGTACGATGGAGAACTGGGTACAGCGAAACCGTTCAGTGAAAAAGATAACGGTGGCGACATTGTCGAAACGGCTTTCTTAGCGCAGGGATTAATTGCTATCCGGGAGTATCTAAAAGATAAAGGTGATTCCGCCAAACTGATCGCTCAAAAAGCAGACAAGCTATGGAAAGAAATCAATTGGAATCACTATACAAACGGACAAAATGTTATTTATTGGCATTGGAGCCCTAAATTTAACTTCCAGCAAAATCATCCCGTCAGAGGATATGACGAGTGTCTTATTACCTATATTTTGGCAGCCTCATCCCCTACTTATCCGATTGCACCCCAGGTGTATCACGAGGGATGGGCAAGATCTGGTGCAATTAAAAGCTCCGCTAAAAAATATGACATTCCACTCGTGCTAAAGCACAATGCCAAAGAAGGTGAAGTGGGCCCGCTCTTCTGGGAACATTACTCCTATCTAGGATTGAGCCCCAAAGGATTAAAAGACCAATACGCAGATTATTGGGAAGCGACAAGCAATCATGTTAAGATCAATTTGGCATACGCCGATCTGAACCCAAAAGGGTACAAAGGCTATGGTTCAACGAAAGGTTGGGGCTGGACGGCCAGCTATTCCATCAACGGTTACGATGCACATCATCCAGACAACGATCCTGGTGTGATCTCCCCTACAGCGGCTTTATCGTCTATGCCCTACGCCCCACATGAAAGCATACAGTTTGCACAATACTTAAACAATCAGCTCGGCAATAAAATCTGGGGTAAATATGGCTACTATGATGCCTACAGTGAAACGGCAAATTGGTATCCACAACGTTATTTAGCCATCGATCAGGGGCCTATTATTGTCATGATCGAAAACTACAGAACCGGAAAAATCTGGGACCTATTTATGCAGGCTCCAGAAATTCAACAAGGACTAAAGAAACTCGGTTTTACCAGTCCTTATTTAAAGTAGTGGCCTATGGAATCATTTTCAATCCGTCACACGTTGAAAATGGTTCCTTCCACGAAAATAACAGGACATCTGATCAAGAAAACTCAGGGATCATCTTGAGCACTTGACATAAACTTACCCTATTGCGCGGAAAGCAAAATCCACGCGCACAAAAAAAATAATACGATGAAAAAAGTAGTAGGTACTTTCCTTCTTGCATTGCTCGCCTGGCATACAAGTCCAGCGCAATCCAATCCGAAAATGGACACATTCATTGATCAGCTTATGGCTAAGATGACTGTCGAAGAAAAGATTGGACAACTTAATTTGGTAACCGGTGGCGAAGCGACAACTGGAACCACTGTATCCACCGATGTGGATACCAAAATTAGAAACGGCCAAATCGGTGGTATTTTCAGCATGAGCACACCAGCGAAAATTCGCAAAACGCAAGAAATAGCCGTCAAGCAATCCCGCTTAAAAATACCCATCATTTTTGGGATGGATGTCATTCACGGTTATCGTACGGTATTCCCAATTCCCTTAGGTCTTGCTGCTACCTGGGATATGAACTTGATTCAACAATCGGCACGTATTGCCGCCGAAGAAGCTACCGCTGATGGAATTAATTGGGCATTTTCGCCCATGGTCGATATCTCGCGCGATCCACGCTGGGGCCGTATTTCCGAAGGTGCGGGTGAAGATACCTATCTAAGCTCGCGAGTTGCAGAAGCCATCGTCCATGGCTTCCAAGGGGATAACCTGGCAGCACATAACACCATGATGGCCTGTGTCAAACATTTCGCCTTATATGGTGCAGCCGAAGGTGGTCGTGATTACAATAGCACGGATATGAGCCTTCACCGCATGTACAACGAATATCTACCTCCTTATAAAGCAGCGATAGATGCGGGAGCAGGAAGTATCATGACTTCTTTTAACGATATCAATGGTGTCCCTGCCTCGGCAAATAAATGGTTAATGACGGATGTGTTACGTAAGCAATGGGGCTTTAAAGGATTAGTCGTAACTGATTACACTGCTGTAAACGAATTAACAGCACATGGCCTCGGTGACCTCCAACAGGTCTCGGCCTTAAGCCTGAATGCTGGCGTTGATATGGATATGGTCGGTGAAGGGTTTCTGACGACATTAAAAAAATCTTTAGATGCGGGCAAGGTCAAAATAGCAGACATCGATAGGGCCTGCCGGTTTGTTTTGGAAGCCAAGTATAAATTAGGCTTATTTGACGATCCCTACCGCTATTGTGACGAAAAACGGGCAAAAACTGTAATCGGATCGGCTGCCAATCATGCAAAAGCCCGGGAAATTGCAGCAAAATCTTTTGTCTTGCTGAAAAATGAAAACCAAGCACTTCCATTAAAAAAAACAGGTACAATTGCTGTCATTGGTCCATTAGCCAATTCAGGTCCAAATATGCCCGGAACGTGGAGTGTCAGTGCTGAATTGGACAAAACAGCCTCTTTAGTGGAGGGAATGAAAGCCGTGTTGGGTAATCAAGTCAATATCCTCACACACCTGGGCAGCAATCTGTTGGAAGATCCAATTTACCAAAAGCATGCAACCATGTTTGGCCGTACCATAACACGCGATTCCCGAAAAGAAGAGGAGATCATCGCAGACGCTGTAAAAGTTGCTCAACAATCCGATGTGGTCGTGGCTGCCCTTGGTGAATCATCAGAAATGTCGGGTGAAAGCTCCAGTCGCTCCGAATTGGATATTCCGAAAAATCAACAGAACCTGTTAAAAGCATTACTGGCAACAGGAAAACCAGTTGTATTGGTGTTATTTACGGGTAGACCACTTACGCTTACTTGGGAAGATGCTCACGTACCAGCCATATTAAATGTGTGGTTTGGCGGAACGGAAACAGGAAAAGCAGTAGCCGATGTCTTATTTGGGGACGTCGTTCCTTCAGGTAAGATTACCGCCACCTTCCCACGCAATGTTGGTCAGATTCCGATCTATTATGCGCATAAAAACACCGGTAGACCCTACGGAAACTCGGGCGATTTTGAAAAATTCAAATCAAATTATCTCGATGTAAGCAATTCCCCACTCTACCCTTTTGGTTATGGATTAAGTTATACGACGTTTACCTATGGTGAAATTCGTCTTGACCGCAACACAATTGACGATAAAGGTACGCTGCAAGCAAGTATCGACATCCGCAATACAGGAAACTATGATGCGGAAGAAACCGTGCAGCTCTATATCCAGGATGTTGTTGGTTCTGTCACGCGTCCTGTAAAAGAATTAAAAGGCTTTCAAAAAATATTCCTCAAAAAAGGAGAGCAAAAAACGGTAAACTTTAACATCAAAGTAAATGATCTCAAATTTTTTGACAACAATCTGAATTACGTTGCCGAACCAGGAACTTTCAAAGTCTACATTGGTCCCAACAGCCGTGATGTCAAAGAAAAAGAGTTTGAATTGCTTTAAATCTATTGCATCTCTATAAAAAAACAAGGCGACACTTCGAAAATAAGTGCCGCCTTGTCTATGTTTAACGATGTCTATGTTTAGTCATTGCTATTTCTAGCTACTTCATATTCCCATCAAAGCTTTCAAACAATAAACGCAATTCCGCCGCTTTTTCTGGATATTCCGTTAAAATATTGGTTCTTTCACTTGGATCCCAGGCAATGTTATGTAATTCTTCAATAGCATCATAAGGCTTACCCGAAATCTGATTGACTCCACCCGCTATCCGACGATACTTCCAGTCACCTGACCGAACCGCCTCAACATGTCCATAATTCACTAAAAATATTGTTCTATGTGCTGTTTTTAAATCTTCCGATTTGCCGTTCAATAAAGAATCGATCGCTTGACCATCGATAGATTTCTTCGGCAATGATGCACCGGTCCATTTGGCGATGGTCGGCAACACATCCAAGTTGCTAATTGCCTGTCGAAGAACTTTCCCTTCTTGGGCATAGCCCTTTCCATAAACAATGAACGGTACACGGACACCACCTTCTGTTGTTTCGGCTTTAGAACCTTTGAAGACACCTGCAGTACCCACATGCCAGTTCTTTGTAGCGTGATCGTCAGACATTCGCGATGGATAAGCTATCCAGGGACCATTATCACTTGAAAAAATTAAAATGGTGTTATCGGCGAGGCCTTTTCGCTCAACCGTTTTCCAGAGCTCCGAAAAATTATGATCCAGCTCCTGCATCACCGCACCCAGAGGGCCTGCATTTTGCTGATCTGCAAATCGGTTCTTTTTGTTGGCAAATGCCAAAGGAAGATGCGGAAAATTATGCGCATAGTATAAAAAGAATGGATGATCTTTATCTTGATCTTCGATAAACTTCACTGTTTCTTTGTGATAAAGTGCGCTCAGATCCGAATCGTCGGGTGCCACGACTTCAGGTTTCCGATTCCGGAAGATCTTAATGACAGAGTCGGTCTTTACATAAGGATCGCGGTAATCGTGGCTATACAGCATGCCATAAAAAGAATCGAAGCCTTGCTGATTAGGATGATGGTAAGTTTGTTTATCTCCTAAATGCCATTTTCCGACCAATGCTGTCCGATAGCCTACCTTTTTTAATAATTCGGCAATTGTTTCCTCCTCATCAGGCAAGCCTAAATCTGAGCCTGGACCGATTGGTGCTGGAAGATTATAACGTGAAGCATATCTCCCGGTTAATAAAGAAGCTCTTGAAGGTGTACACGAGGGCGTAGAAACCATAAAGTTTGTTGCTCTCACGCCCTTACTGGCGATCGAATCCAAAAAAGGGGTTGAAATATTCGGACTTCCATAACAGCCAATGTCGCTATATCCGAGATCATCGGTCAAAATTAAGATAATATTAGGCTTTTTTTGCTGGGCATTGGCAAAAGCCACCAGTAAAAATAAAGCCATAGCGGTCATAAATTTAGTGTATCGCATCATAGTTGTATGAGTTAATTGGATTCGTGCCACAAGATAACAATTTTTACCAATTTGGATTCTGTTTTAAATTCGGATTGAGGTTAATTTCCCGTTGTGGAATGGGCCAGAGATAATGCTTTTTCGCATCAAAAACACGGCTTTCGGAGGCTGCTTCAACGACAACTGCCTCTCCGTTATTATTTTGATAGGTGATGCCATACACTTTACCAGGAACAACCTTTTCAGCAGTTTTCCATCGTCTTATATCCGCGAGATGCAACCCCTCAAATGCCAGTTCCACCGTACGCTCGCGACGAACCAACTGGCGAAGTTGCTCCTGATTTGCTTGATTACTTGTTATTGGAAGTTTTACATCCGTTCGTGAATTTCTAATTTGGTTGATGGCATCGTAAACACTGCCATCAATTTCGCCGAGCTCAATTTTTGCTTCCGCATAGGTCAATAATATCTCAGCATAACGTAATAGTATAATATTCAAGCCACTTTTAGAAGGGTTTGCCAAATCCTTTTTATCGATATACTTCTTTATATTGAAACCTGTTGTAGAAGCAATATAGGTGCTCCCCACAGCATCGGCAGTCCCACTATTTGGTGCTGGATGAAAAATTGCTCCATTTGGAAGTGGATCGCCATCCAAAAAAATTGAAAAAGCAAGCCTCGGGTCACGATTTTTATAGGGATTTTTGGGATCATAACCACTATTGGCATCCGTAATTAAATCGCCTTTGGATGTGGTATAGCTATCGACCAAGGCTTTGGTAGGCACATAGGTACTCTGCCCATTTTGTTGGCTATAGGAGGCTAAGAGGTTAAAGACACTTTGCGTGTATATATTCTCCAGAAATTGCTTATCCAACAATACCTCTTTGTTATTTTCAGCTGCATACGTAAACAGATTTGCGTACGAAGGGTAAAGCTCGAATCGTTTGCCATCGATAATCGTTTTTGCTGCCTTTGCTGCTGCTGCAAAACGTCCTGCATATAAATCCGACCGGGCTTTCAGGCCCAATGCGGCCCAATGGGTTATGCGTCCGATATCGTTACTGGAGTAGCTTTCAGGCAAACTTGCCGCAGCCAGTTCCAATTCGCTGTCGATAAAATCATAGATTTCAGATAGCGTCGCTTGTTGTACTTCTCTTCCTTCCTGTAGTGTCAATGGTGCCTTTACCAGAGGAACTGCACCGAATAAATAGGCCAATTTGATATATTGATAGGCTCTTAACACGCGCGCTTCGCCGATATATCGAGCAATCAATGTTTCATCTTTGCTGCCCTCGATTTTACCAACATTCGCCAAAAAGTAATTGGCTGCACCGATTCCTTTATAGGCACTGCTCCAGGTGTTGTACAACCGAGAACTTGAAGCATCATAGGTACCCAATTCAATATATGCATCCACAGCGAAAGGCTGATTGACATGGGCTATATCCGTCAATGCATCGGAATAGAAGATTTCTGCTCCATCCAGGTCGTTGTAGAGCGCATTTACAGCTAGCTCCGCATCGGCTTGGCTCTTCCAAAATATATTTTCCGACAGGCGGTCGGTAGGTACAGCATCTAACAGATTCTTATCACAGCTAATCAGCATAAGCGAAAACAGTCCGAAACTGAAAATCAGGTTTCTTTTTTGATATAGATAGTTGTAAAATTTCATTCGTTTTCAATTATATATTATTAACAATCACACTACAGCGTCAAATTGACGCCCAGTGTATAAAGGCCGGTTTGCGGATAATATACCGCTCGTCCAGATTCCGCTTCAGGATCCAGGTTCCATTCATTCAATTTTGAAATTGTCCATAAATTCGTCGCGGATAGGTATACCCGAAGTTTGTTGATTGCTGTCTTTCCGATAGCATGTAGTGGCACTGTATATCCAACCTGTATGTTTTTCAACCGCAGGTAAGAACCGTTAACCACTAAACGGTCCGAGGTTGCGACATTACGCAAATCATATTTGACCACGCGCGGAAAGCGTGCATCCGTATGTGTTGGTGTCCAATAATTGTTTGTAAATATTTCGTGTGTAAAGCCTTCCTGATTTCCCATCTCAGCCAATGCTCCTGACAATCGGGTATCGACTTTTGCTGCACCTTGAAAGAGCAGATCAAGATCAAAATTCTTAAAGGTGAAACTCCCATTTATTCCGAAGGTATATTTGGGGAAAGAGTTGCCAATAGCGGCCATGTCATTTGCATTGATCACCCCGTCGCCGTTCAAATCCACATATTTCACATCTCCGGGCTTCGTATTTGTAGCATACGTAGCGCCATAAGCTTGAATTTCCTCCGCAGACTGAAAGAGACCATCGGTCTTATATCCCCAAAGTGTGTTGATCGGAAGTCCTTTAGCAATAATATACCTTGGGTCAATATCCGATCCGGCAATGTAGGGTCCAGTACCTTTTAGATCGGTTACTTCATTATGGTTGATACTTAAATTTCCATTCAGCTGGTAAGAAAAAGCCCCAGGCGCACTTGGTCTTTTCTGATAATTTGCGCTGAATTCCCAACCGCGATTCAGTACTGTTCCCGCATTTTGGGGTGAAGGCTTTAATCCCAAAACGGCAGGAATATCCAGATTTAGTAGAATATCGTCAGTTACCTTTTTATAGTAATCCAGGGTAAAAGTCAAGCGATTGTTTAGGAAAGCGGCATCCAAGCCCAAATCATACTGCATCGTAGACTCCCAGCCCAATTGCTGATTGGCATAACTGTCCAGTCGATACCCCTGTACAGATTTACCCCCAAAATCATATCCTGCCGCAATGAGGGCAGAATAATAACTATACAAATCTACCGATTGGTTTCCTGTCTTGCCCCAGGAAGCACGCAATTTGAATTCGTTCAACGAATTTCGAATAGGTTCCCAAAAGTTTTCCTTGGATAAGAGCCATCCTACTGATGCCGAAGGGAAAAAACCATATTGCTTGTCGCCCGTAAAACGGGATGAACCATCGTAACGCCCATTCACTTCGAGCAGATACTTGCCATCCCAATCGTAATTTACCCGACCAAAAAACGAACGCAAGCCATACTGCACATCATATCCATTATTGTTTTTGGTCGCATCATCAGCTCCTTGTCCGATAGAGGTGATATCATTATTGTAGAATCTTTCGCGATAAGCCGTTAAGTAATTTTGATAATTGTGAATCTGTGAATAGCCAACAAGTGCCTTAATATGATTTGGCCCAGCCGCCAATTGATAGGTCAACAGATTGTTCCATGTATACTCGCTGCTATTATCACGAATTTCGTTTAATGAATTGATCGGAAAACTTTTTACAATACCTGTATTTCGGTCCTTATTGTCAAAAGCGTTCAAAAAGGTTTTGGTATTATTTAGGTTCACTCTTACACCAAATTGGGACGTAAATAACAAATTTCTCCACAATTGAATGTCGGTTTTAACGATGGAGCTTAGGTAGTTTTCATTTACCTTTTTAAAACCACTTTTTTCAATCAACATTAAAGGATTATTGCCTTGCGTACTTAATCCGTAAGTACCATCATCATATTTAGGCACCACCCACATCGAGCCATGGAGAAAGTTATTGATTGGATCACGTCCAGGCTCAGCAGCTTTGCTATATCGGTAGTTTATACTTCCTGTAAAATTAAGCCAAGAGCTTGCTTTATAATCGTTGTTTAGCCTAATATCCGCCAGTTCAGCGCCATAATGATCAATAATACCATCCTGTTTATTATAACGAACCGCCAATCTAGAACGTAGAATGTCATTTCCACCAGCGAATGACAAGGCATGGCCTTGTTGAGGAGCTGTTTTCAACAGTGTATCAAACCATGTATTCGGTAAAGGATATTTTTCGCGATCGGTCGCAGTCCGATAAGCCGTTATTGATTCGTCAGTAAATCGCGCCGGCACCGCCAGCCCCGCGTTACGGTAGGCGTCCTGTTGCAATTGGAGGTAGGATACGGCGTCCATCTGCTTTGGGGTGTTGATTGATTTTTGTAAGCCGTAGTAGCCATTATAATCAATCACAACATGTCCAGATTTTGCACTTTTGGTAGTTACAATAATTACACCGTTGGTCGCACGTGATCCATATATCGCCGTGGAAGCCGCATCCTTCAGGACTGAAATTGAAGCGATATCATTGGGGTTTAACTTGGACCAGGGTTGTTCAATGCCGTCCACAATGACCAAAGCATTATTCTTGCTGAGATCATATCCACTGGTGCTGCTCGAATTGGTATTAAATGTCGTCAATCCTCTAATTCGAATATTGGCAGCCGATTGCCCTGGTTTTCCACCAAGGTCTTGAACAGTCACCCCAGGTAATAAGCCCTGCAAAGCCTGCTGCGTATTAGAAACTGGTCTTTTCGTCAATTTATCACCATCAATACTGGCGATTGAATTGGTCAACGAGATTTTTTTCTGAGTTCCATAGCCAACAACCACCACCTCATCCAGGTCCTGTGTAACTGGCTCTAATTCAATTTTTGTGGGAGATTCGGAAACTAACAAAGTCTTTTTCTTATAGCCAATGCGCGAGAGTGTAATGGAAAATGGTAATTTCTGTCCCGTTACAATTTGAAAAAAACCTTTTTGATCTGTTGTAACAACATGCGTTACAGCTTCGAGTTGAATGGTTACGCCTTCAATAGGCTGCTTACGTTGACTATCATATACATAGCCTGATAAGGAAGCATTGACAATCGGTTTAACATCTGTTTGCGCATATACCTGATGCCCAATGCCAGATAACAATAAACATAGCGACAAGGTAGAATACCGGAGTACCCTAAGATTTTTCATAGATAAAGTATTAATGGTGAATACGAACAAGTGCCAACGCCAATCGAAAACTTGTTTTTATTTTGAAGACATGAGGGGAAGCGAGCGCCTCCCCTGCTGTCAGTTTGAGAAAAGATAAGGGAAATTATCCTATATGACACATTAGCATCTTTCTTACATCAGGGGATTTAGCCTTCAGAGACTTTGCAGTAATACTTACGAAAAATGTGCTTTTACTAATATTGATATGTTCCATAATAATGTGTTAATACGCCACGCTGAAAAGTAATGCATATTTTCAACAGCGATCTGTTATCTTTTCACAAATATAGGAGTAAATTTAATATAATCTACTAATTCTATAGATTTTATTAAAATAAATATACGAGACCTGCAAAGGGACTATATAAGCAGACTGGTAGCCGTAAAAGGTTACCGATTAAGGATAAGCAAGGAACGCTTATTTTAAAGTTTTTAGATAGGTTTTAATCAGCAGGATGCCTTCATCATGCAATACGGTGGTTCCCTTTTGAGGCATATGCATCTCTCCCAATGTAGACATCCGTCCAATAATCTTCGCTTGTTTCAACCAAATTCCAGTTTCATGCATGGGGCTTTCATAACGAAGATCCAGCATGGTCATATAGGCTGTCCCTTTCGGATTGTGACAATGGGCACAGTTGATTTCCAAATAAGCTCGCGCACGACTTGCAGTCGATTGGGCAAGGTCATCATAACTCGGTAAATTCGTGAAGCTTTTCATGGACTTCAGTTCGAGAGCCCCCTGTTTGGTCAACTGCACCAGTTGCTGGATGCTGTCACCATCCTGACCGATTATCCGGTTCAGATTTCTGATCTTTGGACCTATCGGAAACAGCTGATTTCCTTGTCGATGGCATGCCATACAATCGTTTCGTGAAGGAATAATATAATTTGTTTGTCGCTCGTCACCTTTGCTGTCCAAAAACGAAACATGCACGGAAGCACTGTCCATCAACAACAAAGCTTCATCTTGGGCTGCATTCCATTGATAGGTTGCTGCATTCCACTGTCCGTCTTTATAAATCAACAGCCGTGTTTCAAGCAATTGCTGTCGCACATCTCCGGCCGCATCTTTTTGCGGATAAAAAAATGTTTTGGCAATTAGGGTACCATCGGGGAAGCTGGGCAAACCATCATCCGAGGCAATCATTTTTTTTCCCCTGGGAAGAAAGATGACGCGCTTTTTATCGGTATAGTCTGTAAATAAGGTGGAGCCTAATTCATAGGAAATTCCCTGGTCGTTTGGAACAAGATCAGCAATTTTGCCTTTGAATAAATTGTAATCAGATAATTTATCTCGAAACACAATATTATCTTTAGCGATTGTACCCCGCCCCGTATTATTCAATACAATAAAAAATATAGGTATCAATAGAATACCCATCAAAATCAGCACTTTCGTCATTTCCCTAATGCTCTTTTCTACCGTTCAAGTCCGTTTTAAATTCGGGCGAAGATAAGATAAAAAAGAGATTATGCTGATTGATATCTGCTATTGAGGTTCAGATTTTACAATACGTACAGAAAACAATAAAAGGCCCGTTATTTTATCAAAAAATAAAACGGTTTCATGGATATATACGCAAATAAAAGGTTATATTTAGCTGTCTTTTAACCAAAACTTCGGCTACATGGAAGATATGATTCTCTATAATCGACTTCAGTTCGCATTTACGATTACATTCCATTACTTATTCCCTCAATTGACCATGGGTTTATCCCTCATGATCGTCTATTTCAAATGGAAATTTCTACGGACACAAAACGAAGATTACAACCATGCATCCAAATTTTGGATGAAAATCTTTGCGCTTAACTTCACCATGGGCGTTGTAACAGGTATCCCCATGGAGTTTCAATTTGGTACCAACTGGGCTAAATTTTCTGAACTTACGGGTGGTATTATCGGACAGACCTTAGCCATGGAAGGTATGTTTTCCTTTTTCCTGGAGTCATCATTTCTGGGGATGTTTCTTTTTGGAGAGAAGTTGCTGGGGCATAAGCTCCATTTTTTATCCGGACTCATGGTCTTTATCGGATCTTGGGCCAGTGGTTTCCTGATTATCGCCACACATTCCTGGATGCAGCACCCTGTTGGGTATGAGATTCTTGAAAATGGCAAATTTGTACTGAACAATTTTAGTGCATTATTCAATAATCCATGGTTATGGCCATCTTATTTACATAATCAAGCCGCTTCGTTGGTGACCAGTTCCTTTTTTGTGGCCTCTATTGGAGCTTTCTATCTCCTAAGCGACCGGCATAGTAAGTTTGGAAAGATATTCGTTAAAAGTGGCGTCATCTTCGGCGCCATTTCATCGGTTATGTTGGCATTTCCTACGGGAGACCTTGCCGCCAAAAACGTAGTCAAATATCAGCCCGCAGCCTTTGCCGGCATGGAGGGCATTTTCAAAACGGAGCAAGGCGGATCCGAGATTATCCTGGTCGGCCAACCCGACATGGAAAACAAAAAGCTGGACAATAAAATAGCGGTGCCGAATGTCTTGAGCTTCCTCACCTACCAGCGCTGGGATGCAGAAATCAAAGGATTAAATGAATTTGACCAGTCCTTACATCCAACCAACGTACCTGGACTGTATTACAGCTATCACATCATGGTAGGGCTGGGTACCATATTCATCGGCATTATGGTTCTTGGAGCGCTACTGCTTTGGCGGAACAAATTGTATCAAACCAAATGGTTATTGTGGATCATCATGTTTATGATTCCATTTCCATATATCGCGAATACTGCAGGTTGGTATACAGCTGAATTGGGGCGGCAACCTTGGCTTGTTTGTAATCTCATGCGAATGGTAGACGGTGTATCCCCTACCGTATCTTCCGGAAATACATTATTTACCTTTCTCGGCTTCGTCGGTTTATACATTCTTTTGGGCTTGTTATTTCTGATGTTAGTCTTGAAGATCATTAGAAAAGGTCCTGAAACGACAGTTGCATTAACCTAATTAGCTATGGAAATATTCTGGTTTATCGTATTAACTTTTATGCTGGGAATTTATATCGTACTCGATGGGTACGATTTTGGAGCGGGAATTGTCCATCTATTCTTTGCTAAAACCGAACAGGAGAAAAAAGCTGTTACCAACTCAATTGGGCCGTTTTGGGATGCCAATGAAGTCTGGCTCATCGCTTCTGGTGGTGTCCTATTTTTTGCTTTCCCCACACTCTACGCCTCCTCCTTCAGTGGTTTCTACCTTCCCCTAATTCTTGTACTTTGGTTACTTATTTTTAGAGCAATAAGTCTTGAACTCAGAGGTCAGGTTCACCATCGTCTTTGGGAAGCTTTATGGGATAAGGCTTTCGGCCTAGCAAGCCTGTTGCTGGCACTTTTCTTTGGCGCCGCGCTGGGCAATGTCGTTCGCGGAGTAAACCTGGGTATGGTAGAGAATGGTGTATCTACCCAAGAGCCGCACTATTTCTTCTTGGCACTTTGGAACCCGACATTTGACCCATTAGCCCAACATCAAGGCATCATAGACTGGTTCACTATCATATTAGGTTTAGTTGCCGTCGTTACATTAACCATCCACGGCGCAGGCTGGGTCATTCTGAAAACATCCAGTACATTGAACACGAGACTAAAGAACATTGTTTTTAAGCTCAACTTTGTCTTGCTTATTCTTGTCATACTATCGGCCTATGTATGGCATTATGTGAAGCCCATCTCCCTTAACAATCTTCAAAATCATTATTGGCTATGGATATTCCCTTTGATAGCTGCCGTTGGATTACTTGGACAATTTTGGATCAAAACCTTTAAAAAAGATGGTATAGGCTTCCTATTTTCATCCCTTTTTATCCTGGGGAGCTTTGCGACGACCGTTGCTTCCATGTTCCCGATAGTATTGCCTTCAACGAATGACGTAAACCCCTCCTTGACGATTCAAAATGCGGCGGCGCATGAATATGGTCTTTCCGTAGGTTTAGGCTGGTTTATGTTTGCCGCAATTCTGGTGATTGCCTATTTTATCATCCAATTTAGGGTCTTCAAAGGTAAGTTGGATGACGTGGGTTACGGCGAACATTGAGAGCGGTCTCTATTCGAGTCCCAACAACTTATGTTTCATTGCCAGCTGTACGAGCTCAATCATATTTTTAACTTTGAATTTAGTCAGGAGATTGCGCCGATGCGTTTCAACCGTAACTGGACTTAAAAACAACTGTTCAGCAATTTGGTTCGTCGTAAGTCCCTTGGAGATCAACGTCAAAATCTCTTTTTCACGCTGTGTAAGCCGAGGTAGACCGCTGATCGTCGAAATTGCACCACGATAAAGTTCTTTTGCCCGATCACAAACGGCCTCTTTCCCATCGAGCCCGAGCTCTACGCAGCGCAGGAATTCTTCGTTGGTAACATCCTTTAAGATATAGCCATTTCCACCAGCCTGCATAAACTGAAAAATAAGGTTTCCATCGGCTAAATTGCTCAATGCAACAATGGGAATCATCGGAAACAGTTTCCTCACCTGTGTACAGACATCCACCCCATTTGTCTTTAACAGCTGCATATCCATCAGGATGAGATCGGCCCCCGTGATCTTTAAAAATTCAATTAACGCAATCTCTTCCAAAAAGGGGTATACGAGATACCCATCCTGATTATTGAGAAAAGAAGCGACACCTTCCAACAATAAGGGATGATCGTCTAACACTGCAATTATCTTCATGACTCCGCTTATTTAAACCGTTACACCAATTTCGATCTGCGTTCCAGATCCAAGCTTACTCTGAATATCAATTGATCCATTGATCCATTTCACCCTGTTGACCATATTATTTAAACCCAATCCATAATTTAACACAGCAGAATCAAAGCCTTTGCCATTATCCTCAACGAGGATATGGAGTACTTCCTCCGATTTACTTACCTGAACGATAATTGAATCTGCATTTGCATACTTTAGTGCATTTGAAATAGCTTCTTGAACAATTCGATACAGGGCCAACCCCTTTTGAAAGTCCACATTCAATTCAGGCTCGTAGTTCTCAAACTGGATCGAAACGTTACGATTTTTCATCGCCATACACAATTGCTCCAATGCTGCTATCAATCCAAACTGACGCAGCGATTCGGGCATCAGGTTATGGGATATCCGTCTTACTTCACCTAAAATATCGTTCAACTTCTGCGGCACTTCATCTGTCAAGAGCGTACTCTTTGCCACATCGCCGGCAATCTTAAATTTTAAACCTGTCAACATGCCACCTATGCTATCGTGCAGATCTTGGGCAATACGCTGACGCTCCTGCTCCTCTCCTTTTAGCATCGATTCCGAAATTTGCAACTGCTTTTCCTTTTCCATTTTGTCCAATGCGATTTCGTGATTGAGCTGTATCTGTGTATTAAGCTTCCGTTGTTTTCGATAGGAAAAAGTAACAAATAGCACAATAAAGAAAAGCAAAACGGCAATACCCAAAACGAGGAAAATCCGAAATTGGTTGCGTTCCTTTTCTGCGCGCAGATTCAGAATCTCTTTTTCTTTTTCTACGGTTTTATATTTTGCTTCCATCTCATTCATTTTCTCCAACAATTGGACCTTCTGAATACTGTCGGATAGCTGATTTGCCTTATTGGACATTTTCAGCGCATCCTGATAATTACCCATCAGCTCATTTACAGCCGCCAGTTGACTGTACACAATTTTACTGTTGTAAAGATCTCGCGTTAATAATCCATTTTTTACGATTTCCTCCAACTGTAGTTTAGCATCAGCATACTTTTTCTGCAGGAGATACACATTAAACTTTCTGAACCGCATCATCTGGAATAATTTCCAATTGTTCATTTTCACCGACCAATCCAACCCGATATCCAGCAGACGAAGGGCTTCATCAGTCTGTTGCTTTGTGGTAAAATAAAGCGCCTCATTGTAATAGTAATTGGGTAATTGCGAAGAATTTGGATAATCTTTCAAGAGCTGTTTGACTTTATCCAGTAGCACTCTTGCTTCTTTAGATTTCACCTGATAGCAATAATTGCTGACTGTATTGAGATAAGCCACCACAAGTGCTGTACTCGGCGGTTGCTGCTCGAGTTGCTTGATGGCCAATTGATGATATTCATCAGCTTTTGCAAGCTGATTGGACGACATAAAGGTCATGCCGATCATCGTATTTATACTACCTTCCATGATGGGGTCATGTGCTTTGGCATAAGGCAGGCACTTCCCGTTTAGGATATCCAGAAAATCAGCAAATCCTTTTTTAGGAAATCGAATCAAGCCCAGATTATACCAAGCTTTGGCCAAAAGGCCCTGCTGAAAAGGTTTTTGCGCATTTCCAAAGAGGTCTACACATCGTTGGGCTTCAACTCCGGCATTTTTACTATCCAGAAATTGTCCATAATAAAAGCTTTTGTAGAGTGCCCCCATCGCCTGTAAACTCCGGAATGGTTTGGCGAAACGCTCCCCCTCCCGCATATGATCCCAAAATTTGGTCGTATCCCTAAATCGATAGTAATCTGCCAAATAAAAATACTGCATTGCCTTCACACTGTCATCCGAACTCGACAGCAATAACCTTTCCGCATCAGATCGATATCTATTTTCATCCAATGGCAGAAAACTCTGTGCACTTACAAGATGCACAGTAAAGTATACTATAAAAAAGGCAATTATCTTCGTTAACTCTTTCAACTGAAACATTATTAATCCAATTTCTTAATCATTTCAACAATTAAACTAAATGGGGCCTTTTCAGCCAATGGTTTCATAATATGCAACAAGAAAGTCTGATGGTGGTTCAAGACTTCTCCCTACGTCTAAATTTGCGGTCGATCCGGCTTTGTCAAAGTCGACAGTAGAAAACGTAGGTCGGAAAACCGCATAGTCAATTAGCGGATCCAAAAAACAAAGATATATCTCCGCGATGAATTGCTAAAGATATTCTTCTACTTTTTTGAAATTAATTTTCCATACAGGATTTGGCCAGTCTATTTAAATATAGGCTAAAACATCTTCCGTTGATAAAAAAGCCTCTCGATCGCTCGAGAGGCTTTTTTATCAACGATATTCCCTTCTCTTTTTCGTAGCAATATCGATCAGCAAGTCAAGCTTACATTGGTAAGCCGAAGATACCACATGTGGATTATCCGGCTCAAAAAGCATAGATTTCATCATAGGCACACTAAAAGGCAATGTCCAGGCGCGGAGCGACTTCGCGATAGCATCCATTGCATTAATGCCCTGTAGTGCGTGTACACCATCGGCCCAACACACCAGTCCGATATGTTTATCCGTCAGATAAGCCGGTTTATTTTTAGCACTGACTTCAAGCCAATCCAAACAATTTTTCATCACACCGGGAATACTTCCATGATAAAGCGGAGACAACCAAAAATGTACATCTGCTTCTAGAAACTGAGTATTCATAATCTTGACGGCATTGGGTACCCGATTGAGACTCAAATCAAATAAGGGTATTCCGCTATCGGCCAGATTAAAAATCGTATTTTCAACACCTCGTTGGTTTAGTTGGTCGGAAAAATAGTGTGACAATTTTCCCGAAGTAGATTCTTGCCTTCTTTCCAAGGCGCCATTGAATATTAATGCTTTCATTATACTTTCCCTTTTTTAAAAATAACTTTTGGCATACCAACCTCACCATACATCAAGGTCTGCACAATAGGAATCAAACGTTCCGTCGCCAACATATAAAGTGACGCTGGAATATTCGGACGGGCCCGTATGACAACTTTTTGCTGCTGAAAATGCGACAGATCCATTGCTTGCAAAGCCTGCATCCACAGGTCTATTTCCAAAGCCTCTACCGTCTTAAAATCGTAATACACTGCAACAGGATGAAGTTTTTCCGCCAGGGCCATATAGACCCAAGGCGGGATAATTGCATCGACAGAACAGCTAATGGCAACGGCCCTATTTTGGAAAGTAGACCAGTCAACCGCGGTCAAAGCTTCTCTGAATTCCTTTTCTTTAACGATTGCTTCCTGATACAACAATGTTTTGATGTCCAAACTTAGGATAGCGAGTTTGGGCTTAAAATCAATCAGATCTAAAGCCAATATACCCGTGTTTTCAACTTTATTTATAAACATATCAAACCAAACCTGCAATCACAGCATCGTATTTTTGTTCAACAACAGACCAATCCAAAAGCGCCCAAAATGCATCTAAATAATCGGCCCTTTTATTCTGATATTTCAAATAATAGGCATGCTCCCAAACATCGACACCCAAAATAGGGAACCCCCTGCTGATGGATTGTGTATCCATTAGCGGATTATCCTGATTGGCGGTTGCGACGACATCTAAGGCACCGGAATGCTTGACATAAAGCCAGGACCAGCCCGAACCGAACTGCCCAAGCCCCGCATTTTTAATCTTGGCTTTGAGTTCCTCCAAAGAACCAAAGGCTGCATTTATCTCATCTGCTAACTTCCCTGTGGGTACCGTTTTTGGATTGGGCGATAAGATTTCCCAAAATAACGTATGGTTAAAGTGACCACCGCCATTATTGCGGATTGCCGGGCTATATGTACTGACGCTTGTGAGGATATCCAATAGCGTGCTAGCTTCGCTTTCCGTGCCTTCCAATGCTTTATTTAGGTTGTCAACATAAGCTTGATGATGCTTTTGATGATGAATCGTCATGGTCTCGCGATCAAAATAGGGTTCAAGTGCCGCATAGGCATATGGTAACTGGGGTAATTGAAATTTATGCATAGTATTATTGTTTTTATGATAAGTCAAAACTAGAGAACCAATTTTAATAAAACAACTTAATAGTTGTTTTATTAAAGTCATAAAACTAATTCAAAAAGACTAAACATCTGTTTAAAACAAATTTTAGAACAAAAATTAAAAATACTACCTTTGCTAATAGTTTATAAAACAACTTTTTTATTGTCAAATGCAGAAAAGTCCAGCTGATCGAATATTAATGTTATTAAAAATGCGCCGAGAAGCCACTGCAGCTTTGATTGCATCAGCGTTGGCAATAACAAAAGAAGGCGCCCGTAAACATTTATTGAACCTCGCGAATCAAAACCTCATCGTATCCAATGCCCGTAGCGAAGGTATAGGCCGCCCCTCGACTTATTACAGTCTGTCGCCACAGGGTATGGCAAGATTCCCAGATAGTCATGCCGACATTACAGTACAATTGTTGCAGTCGATCAAACAGGTGCTTGGCGAGAATGCGTTGGATCTACTGATTAGTGACCGGGAGTCTAAGGTATATCAGAAATATACTGAAGCGCTATCAGGTATCGAATCCATCGAAAAAAAACTTGAAATTATAGCCGCAAAAAGAACAGAGGAAGGCTATATGGCTGAATGGAGGAAAGAAGCCGACGATTATCTTCTCATTGAAAATCACTGCCCCATATGTGCCGCAGCGACCGAATGTCAGGGATTTTGCCGGTCAGAACTGAATAATTTCCAGCAACTCATCGGTCCGGCCTTTCGCATCTGCAGAACAGAATACATCATCGAAAACGCGCCTCGCTGTACCTATCGCATTTCAAAGGCGAAATAAAACCAATTTCTAAGACATTCCTGCACAAATTACTAATATACCAAAAAGTATTTTTTATATTTGCATTAAAAGAACAGGAATAACATGTCAAAAGCAGAACAGACACGGCAATATATCATTGAAAAAACTGCGCCCATTTTTAATAAGAAAGGCTATTTTGCGACTTCGCTCTCGGACATCACGACAGCGACAGGATTAACAAAAGGAAGTATCTATGGTAATTTCAAGGACAAAGATGACCTGGCTACTCATGTGTATACCTATCAGAGCAAAAAAATCGCCGAAGCCGTTAATCAGCAGATTATACAGCAAAAAACAGCGTTAAAAAAACTCTTGTCTTTTCTAGATTTCTACAAGGAAAATTTCAAAAATATCGCAGCTTCAGGAGGCTGTCCTATGATGAACGCGGCCGTAGAGGCCGATGACTCGCTGTCTTTTCTAACACCTAAAGTCAAACGCTCTTTTGACCTTTGGAAACAGCGGTTAATTCTAATCCTTGAAGAAGGAGTTGCCAGCGGCGAATTTAAACAGCATATTTCTACCGAAAATTATGCCATTACGTTTATGGCTATGGTTGAAGGCGGAATCCTGCTTTCCAAGATTTCCGGCCGAGCCAAAGATCTTGCCATTGTATTGGATAAAATGAAGGATATGGTGGATCGGGAGATCAAGGCGTAATTTTTTTTACAAAAACAAATACCAATTGGTATATTAATAGATTTATATCAAAAAAAAGAGATGAAAAGAGTAGTAATAACTGGCATGGGAACGATTAACCCGCTGGGAGAAAATATAGACATATTTTGGGACAACATTTTACGGGGCGAGAACCACACAACGCTTATTAGCCGTTTTGATGCCTCGTTGTTTCGAACACAGATTGCAAGTGAAATTAAGCATTTTCAACCCGAAAAATACTTAGATAGAAATGAGATTAAACGAAGTGATCTCTTTACGCAATATGCTTTGTACAGTGCAGCGCAGGCGGTGGAAGATTCGGGACTAGATCTCGATACCATGGATCCATTTGATATCGGTGTAATCTGGGGTGTTGGTCAGGGTGGAATGGAAACTTTCGAAAACGAAGTTGAGGCTTACGTAACGGGAGATTATAAACCGAGATTCAGTCCTTTCTTTGTTCCTAGACTTATTGTGAATATGGCTTCAGGCATGATTTCAATGAAGTATGGCTTAAAAGGAATCAATTACACCACCGTATCAGCTTGTGCCACATCCAATACGGCCTTTATGGACGCTTTTAATTACATTAGGCTCGGCAAAGCCAAAGTCTTCATCAGCGGCGGTTCAGAAGCCCCCATCACCCCGGCTTCAGTTGGCGGCTTTTCTGCCATGAAAGCCATGTCGAGCCGACATGATAGTCCACAGACTGCAAGCAGGCCCTTTGACCGCGATCGTGACGGTTTTGTCATGGGAGAAGGTGCCGGAGCACTCATCTTAGAAGAATATGAACATGCCAAGAAAAGAGGCGCAAAAATTTACGCGGAGCTTGTTGGAGCTTCAATGACCGCCGATGCTTACCATATGACCTCGCCCCACCCTGAAGGGATAGCGGCAGCCAAAGCCATGTCATTAGCTTTGGACGAAGCAAAAATCAATGCGAGCCAGCTTGACTATTTAAATCTCCACGCGACTTCAACGCCTGTTGGTGATATTGCCGAACTTAAAGCCGTGCAACGGGCTTTTGGCAACTCAGGCAATCTTTGGGTCAGTTCTACCAAATCAATGACAGGCCACTTACTAGGAGCTGCCGGCGCTATCGAAGCAATCATTGCCATAAAATCCATCAACAATAATGTAATTCCTGCAACAATTAATATCGAAAATATCGATCCCGATATTCCCAAAGGAATTCATATTGTCGTCAATCAGCCCCTGGAAAAAACAGTTCAGACCGCAATGAGCAATGCCTTTGGCTTTGGAGGACACAATTCGAGTATCGTCTTCAAAAAGATTTAATTTTTTTTGAAATAAATCTTGACAAAGTGTAATAAACACACTATCTTTGTAGCATCATAATTTAGGTTTATAATTGGTTATTTAAGGTTTTCATTCTCCCCGTTTGAAAACCTTTTTTTTTCGCCTATTTTTTTCATCAATTGCACGTATAGATCTGCTTTTATGAATCGTTATTCCTGTTTGAAGGTCTTTAAGTTTATTTCCAGGAGTCGAATGGGTATAGAATTAGCATCACATCTGCATATCAACTTATAGCTAATCACAATTTTCAATCAATTTTTAGACAGTGATTCGTCACTCGTTCAGTTTTCACTGAGTCATCACTGAGTCATCACTGAGTCATCACTGAACGAGCACTGAACAAACACTGAACGAGCACTGAACAAGCACTGTCTAAAACTATAATATAATTCCTACTTGATCCACAGTTGATTCGAAAAAAATTAAGACGAAAAAAGATAAGAGAGGACATTCTAACTGTCTTACACGTACATTGGAATTTAAAATGTGGTAAAATAGCAATTAAAGGATGCTATTTAAGGGCTATAAAAAACAGCGAGACAACGGAAGTTGCCTCGCTGCAAACCTGTTCTTTCATTTTACGAGTTTTAAATCGATAGTTGCCTTGTTGTACTTTAGCGGCAAGCCTAATCTTGATTTCGGTACTGTATTCTAAATCACAGAGTAAAGCGTTTGTTTATATTGCTGCACATATTCTTTCGGATTGCAGCCTACGATTTGTTTAAAAACCCGATTAAAATTGGTTATGCTATTAAATCCGCAGTTATAGGCAATAAATGAAACACTGTCTAAGTGATCTTCATTTAACTGGTTACATACTTCCTTGACTCTTATTCTATTGAGATAGGTAACAAAAGTTACACCACAATGCTTTTTAAAATATCGACAAAATGCCTGTGGAGTAAGATTTGCATGGTCAGCAACATCTTCCAGCGTAATTTCGTCTTTATAGTGCTCCTTAATATAATTGCAGATGATATTAATGCGATTTGATCCGTGCATCGTATCAAAGGCAACTTCCACCCGTTCGTTACAAAGTGCTTCCGCCTCCCGTGAAATATTTGCCAATGCTCTTAATAAATAGAAAAAGTGCATTAACTTATCCATTTGGTCCGCAGATTTTAATAAACAGACCCTTTCTGCTATTTGGGAAAAATATGAATTGGGAACCTTAAACCCTCTTGAGTTGTTATAAATAAACTGATTCAACGATTCAAATTCCTCCAGAGAAAAAAGCGATTTAAGCTTACCATTTGGATCAAAAAAAATGGAAACAGAGCGCGACTCATTTGAAAACCCGTCCTGAGAAGCGGACTTAAATACGTGTGGTTGATTCGCGCCCAAAAAGAAAATATCATTTTCTTTAAAGGGATGTAAGGTATCTTCCACAATCAAAACTCCCTTACCTTTTTTTATCCACATTAATTGAGCTTCTTGATGTCGATGGAAATGAGGATAAAAAGTTTCCAATATATCTTCTTGAATTGTTAGACTCTGTCCTCGCATGGTCGGCACATTAAATTGGAGCGTTTTCATATAGGTTTGTTTAGTTTTATGTTTACTGTTTAGTAACATAAATATAACAACTCCAAAGCAACAACACGACTTGGAAATAAAACATAAAAATACTATACTAAAATATGTTTAGTATTCGACAATATTTAATAATCCTCTAATAATACCACGCACAAAACAACGAATTGACAATAAAAACCCATTTATATTGGAAAAATGGGTTAAAATACAATTAGACTTTGATAAATTGTGATAATTATTATTCAATAGAAAGATTGAACTTTATTAAATTTCGTTTTTAGCACTTTTTAGTATAAAAAACGGAGAACATATCATTTGTAACAAGAACAAACACTACACATTAAAGAAAGACCTTTTAAATAAATCATTTTGAAGCGCATAAATTTTACGATATTCGTATTACACAATAGGCACCTAATTAGACAATCCAACTTCAAATAATTCCCAAAACTTATGTTCAAAAAAGAAGTATATCTTAATCGCCGAAATAATCTATTATCAAAGTTCACAACCGGCAAAATTCTTTTGCTAGGCAACATTGAAAATCCGATCAATTTTGAGCACAATACCTATCCATTTCGCCAAGACAGCAGCTTCTTATATTATATAGGTATCAAAAGTCCACGTTTGGCGGCTGTACTGGACACTGATAAAAACGAGACCATACTATTTGGTGATGAAATGACCATTGACGATATTGTTTGGATGGGTCAACAGCAGACCTTAGCTGAAAAGGCTGATCTTTCGGGTATCAGCAAAATCCTGCCTTTCAATCAACTCTTCGACTACCTTAACAAAGGAAAACAGGAAGATATTCACTACCTTCCTCCTTATCAGTCGCATAATAAATTATTGCTTGAGCAACTAACCGGCTTTCCTGCAAATCAGCTCCAGCCCTCTGTGGCTTTGATTAAAGCTGTCGTCGCACAACGGAGCATCAAATCGACAGAAGAAATTATTGAACTAGAGAAAGCCGTAGATATTGCCGTTGAGATGCACCGCATCGCTATACGCATGACAAAACCTGATTGTTATGAATATCAGATCAGTAATGCCATGCAACATTTTGCCCAAAATCAGGGAACGTCCTTCTCCTATCCGCCGATAGTTACAAAACGGGGTGAAATATTACACAATCATATGCAATTTCACCAACTTTATGCAGGTGACCTCCTGCTCAATGATTCGGGCGTCGAGACCGCTATGGGCTATGCTTCAGACTTGACCAGGACCTTTCCCGTAGGAAAACGCTTCACTGCGCTACAAGAGGAAATGTACCAAATCGTCTTACATGCGTTTAAGACGGCAGAACAGCTGCTGACCTCCGGAATCCACTTTAAAGAAATTCATCTAAAAGCTTGTGAAGCGCTTGTCGACGGACTTATACAAACAGGATTTATGAAAGGTAATGCGCAAGATGCCGTCGCGAATCATGCCCATGCGCTTTTCTTTCAGTGTGGACTCGGCCATATGCTCGGTCTTGATGTGCATGATATGGAGGATCTCGGTGAACAATATGTTGGATATACCGAAGCGGAACCGAAAGACACCCAAACTTTTGGCATTAAATCGCTGCGGCTAGGTAAGAAGCTGGAAGCGGGCAATGTGCTAACCATTGAACCCGGCATCTATATTATTCCGGAATTAACGCAGCTTTGGGAGCAACAAAATTTACACAAAGAATTTGTCAACTATGATTTCTTAAATAAACACCTCGATTTTGGTGGGGTTCGTATTGAAGACAATTACCTGATCGAGCAGAATGGTTACCGACGTCTCGGACAATACCTTGAACGTGAAATCCAGGAAATCTATCAGCTCAAAGACAACCCTATTGACTAAATAAACTCATGATAAAACCCTAAAAGTGTCGTTAATCCCATTTAAGGGACAGATACACGTAAACAGATAAACAAATGAACAGAATTAAACAGTTAGTCCTCCTTATTCTTCTACTGGTTTTTTATGCCCCAAATTTACTTGTTGCACAGCGATTGTGGACAGATCAGGGTGACCAGTATTATGAATTTTCCGACAAGGGAATAGAAACGGTAAATCCGATAAATGGAATGCGAACAGTCTTCCTTTCGCAACAATTACTTATTCCGAAAGGCGCAACGGCAGCCTTAAAAGTCGAAAATTTTTCCATCTCCAAAAATAAGGAGCTTATTTTGATCTATACCAATAGCAAAAGAGTATGGCGAGAGAATACGCGCGGTGACTATTGGGTTTACAACAAGAAGACCAATCAATTGCAACAGCTGGGCAAGAAATTCCCGGCCTCACAACTGATGTTTGCGAAGTTCAATCCGCAAGCGGATAAAGTAGCATACGTGAACAAAGCTGACCATAATATCTACCTAGAGGATCTCAACAATGGTAGCATCGTTGCCGTTACCAACGATGGAACAGACCGTTTAATCAATGGCACATTCGACTGGGTGTATGAGGAAGAATTTGGCTGTAAAGATGGTTTCCGTTGGTCTCCAGATGGCACTTCCCTTGCTTATTGGAAACTTGACGCCCGCAACATCCGCAATTTTCTAATGATCAACAATACCGATAGCCTCTACTCCTACACCATTCCCGTAGAGTATCCTAAAGTTGGACAATCACCGAGTGCCTGCTCCATATGGACTTATGAACTTGCAAATAGCAAGAACACACAGATCAATATCCCGGGAGATCCCAACCAGCATTACATCCCACGTATGGAGTGGTGCCTTGATAGCAAACAACTTATTCTGGAGCAGCTCAATAGAAAACAGAATGAGAGCAAGATCTACACTATTGCACTCTCCGATAATAAAGCGCAGAACATACATCAGGAGCAAAGCGACTCGTGGATTGATATCAAAGCACGGTGGAACAACAATGATCCTTCCGGATGGGACTGGGTTCAAGGTGGAAAGGCCTTCATCTGGGTATCCGAAAAAGACGGTTGGCGAAAAATTTACCAGATCGATCTAGCGGGCAATGAAAAACTGATCATGAAAGCCGATTATGATATGATCAACCTTGATTTTTTCGATCCGAAAAATGAAACTATTTATTTTACAGCCTCTCCAAGCAATGCGACACAAAAATACCTCTATAGTGTGTCTACAAAAGGCGGCGTTCCAAAACGACTGACTCCAGCCTCCTATGAGGGAACCTGCGATTATGATATTTCAAAAGACGGTAAAATTGCCATCTTCAACTTTAGCAACCGGACAACATTACAGCACAATGCCGTTATTGAATTACCGACTCACAAAATACGCGTAGACTTTGAACTGAAACGTGAAAAGAAAGTCAGCGACGGCATTGCGGAGTTTTTTAAAGTTAAAACTACCGACGGTATTGAATTAGATGGTTGGATGGTAAAGCCCCTGGATTTTGATCCCAATAAAAAGTATCCTGTTGTCTTTATGGTCTACGGCGAACCCGCATCACAAACTGTCATAGACAATTTTGGAGCAGGTTACAACAGTCTCTATAAGGGAAATATGGCGCAGGACGGTTATATTTATATTTCGTTGGATAATCGCGGAACGCCTGCTCCTAAAGGCAGTTCTTGGCGAAAAAGCATCTACCGCAATATCGGAAAGCTCAATATTCGCGACCAGGCTCTAGCAACGCAAGAAATACTGAAATGGCCGTTTGTCGACAATTCACGCGTGGCCGTTTGGGGCTGGAGCGGTGGCGGATCAAGCACGCTTAATCTGCTTGGGCAATATCCGCAGATCTATAAAACCGGTATTGCCATTGCAGCGGTAGCCAATCAGTTACTTTACGACAATGTATATCAGGAACGCTATATGGGCCTCCCGCAAGAAAATCTGGCAGATTTTGAAAACGGCTCGCCACTGAAATATGCAAAAAATATCAAAGGCAACCTACTCTACATCCATGGAACCGGCGACGACAATGTGCACTATCAAAATGCAGAAGTCCTGATCAATGAGCTGATCAAAAATAACGTGCAGTTCCAGTTGATGTCTTATCCGAACCGCAGCCATTCCATTAGCGAGGGACAGGGCACACATGAGCATTTAAGGACATTATTTACAAACTATCTCAAATTACATTGCCCTCCGGGAGGAAGATAGACTGAATAATTTTTATCAAAAAATGAAAAGAATACTATTATATGCATTGGGTACCTGCGGTCTATTGAGCGCAGGTATACAGCAATCGGCAGCGCAGCTGATGAAAGAAAAAAATGAATTCACCAGAGCGGATTCACTGCGCGGATACCTAACACCACTACGCACCTGCTACGACATCCAATACTATCATCTGGATGTTAAGGTGGATATAGACAATAAATATATTTCAGGTTCAAACCTTTTCCGTTTCAAGGCCACGACTGATTTTAACCGCCTGCAATTTGATCTTTTTGCAAATCTTAAAGTCAATAAAGTCATTTATAAAGGGAAAGAACTTTCCTTTACCAGAGAACACAACGCTGTCTTTGTCGAATTTCCTACTGCGATCAGGAAAGGGACACAGGATGAATTTACCGTGTTTTATGAAGGTCATCCGACAGAGGCGGTTAAAGCTCCATGGGATGGTGGCTTTGACTGGAAAAAAGACAGCAAGGGCAAACCGTGGGTAGCAACCGCATGCCAGGGTATGGGCGCGAGTGTCTGGTGGCCAAACAAAGATCATCAATCCGATGAAGTGGACAGTATGCTCATTTCCATTGCCGTTCCCAAGGAGGTGATGAATGTGTCCAATGGCCGCCTGGTCAAAGTAGAAAAAATGAAGGATGGCTATACCAAGTACCATTGGAAAGTCTCCAATCCGATCAACAACTACAATGTCGCCATCAATATTGGCGATTATGTTCATTTTAAGGAAAAATATAAGGGTGAAAAAGGGCCTTTGGATGTTGATTACTATATCTTGCGCGAAAATGATACAGCAGAAAAGAAAGCCCATCTTCAAAAAAATGCCAATCAGACCTTAGAGGCTTTTGAACATTGGTTTGGTCCATATCCGTTCTATGAAGATGGCTATAAACTCGTTGAAACCTACCATACAGGCATGGAACACCAGAGTGCCATCGCTTATGGAAACCATTACCAAAATGGCTATCGCGGCGGCGATGCGTCGGGAACTGGCTGGGGACATAAATGGGATTTTATTGTGGTCCACGAATCTGGCCACGAATGGTTTGGCAACAATATTACCTCGGCCGATCTGGCCGATATGTGGATCCATGAAAGCTTCACGAATTATTCTGAAGGTTTATTTATCGACTATTTCTATGGCAAAGAAGCCAGCCAGGCTTACGCGCATGGTATCCGAACTGGAATCCAAAATGACAGCCCCATACAGGGTCCCTACCACGTCAATAAAGAAGGATCTGGCGATATGTATCCCAAAGGCGGTGTCATGCTCAACATGATCCGTACAATGATTGACAACGATGAAAAATGGCGAAATATTCTCCGGGGACTAAATAGCAGGTTTTATCATCAGCAAGTCGATTATACTGATATTGTCAACTACGTAAATCAGCAATCCGGTTTAGACCTGTTAAAAGTATTTGAACAGTATGTACAGCATACCGCCATTCCTACACTGGAAATCAAACAAGATCCTTCGGGGAGAGTCTTGGGCCGATGGATCAGTGAAGTCAAAGGCTTCCATATGCCTATACATATTGGGGTAAAAGGTCAAAAAAGAGAACTTATCCAGTTGGATCAACGTTTCAGACCGATTAAAATAGCCGGTTTAACGAAAGATAATATTGATATCGATACGTTCAACTATTATATCGGCGTATTGGTCGAATAAAACGGATTCAAGGTTACAGACATAAAATAAATGCAACGCCCCGGAAAGTAAGTCACTTTCTGGGGCATTGTATTTATTGAACCACTCTTATCGCTTCATAAGTATTCCCAATTGGCCCCTTCATGACTTCGCGAACACCAAAAGCAATGAAAGCAAACTGAAGGTTCCTTCTGTCCAATAAGATCAGGTACTTTCAGAAAAAATAGGCAATAAACCTACATTACTGGATCATTCATTATAGGATCATTAGCCTACTAACGATCAATACTGACTCCATACAGGCGGGTCTACGCCAAGTAGATGTCTAACAAAATAGTCCCTCCTTTTTCGTTCACCATAATCTCCCCCAGAAGAATGTCCCATCCCAGGAACCATAATAAAATCATGGTTCTTACGCGCTTTGATCAAGGCATCAACCAATTGGAAAGTGGATGAAGGATCCACATTATCATCCAGTTCTCCAACAATCAACAAAAGATTTCCTTCCAGCTTAGCGGCATTTTCAATATTGGAGCTGGCCGCATATTCAGGCCCTACAGGCCAGCCCATCCATTGCTCGTTCCACCATATTTTATCCATTCGGTTATCGTGGCAACCACAGGAGGAAACACCAACTTTGTAAAACTCCGGATGGAATAACAGCGCGCCCGTCGAGCTTTGACCGCCAGCCGACGTTCCATAGATCCCTACTCTACCGATATCCATGTATTTGTATTGTTTCGAAGCGGCCCGCATCCAGGCGATCCGATCGGGAAAGCCCGCATCTTTCAGATTTTTCCAACAGATATCATGAAAAGCCTTTGAACGATTTGACGTCCCCATTCCATCGATCTGCACCACGATAAAGCCCAATTCCGCCAATTCATACATCCCACTCGGGTTGCTGTAGAATGATTTGGGCACGAAAGAGCTATGCGGTCCCGCGTAAATATATTCGATGACAGGATAACTTTTTGCAGGATCAAAATTGGTCGGTCGAATAATAATACCCCAGATATCCGTTGCACCATCCCGTCCCTTGGCTTTAAAGACTTCTGGAGCACGCCAGCCTACCGCTTCGAGCAAGCTGCTGTTTGTTTTCTCCAGTTCCATGATAAGACGACCATGGTTGTCGCGCAATACTGAAATTGGCGGCTGATCAACTCGGGAATAGGTATCCACAAACAAGGAATAGTCTTTATTGAAAAAAGCTTGATGATTTGCATTTTCTTCCGTCAGCAGTTTTAAGCCCTTTCCATCTAAACCGATTGAATAATAATGGATCAAATAGGGATCTTCCTCTGCATTCATACCACTGCCTTCAAAAATGACCGTTCGTTTGTCAGCGTCGACATGTACAACTTTCCGAACCACCCAATTTCCCTTTGTGATTTGATTTTTCACTTTTCCGGTAGATCCATCATAAAGATACAGGTGGTTCCATCCGTCACGCTCAGAAGCCCACACAATTTCCTTTCCATCGGCTAGATCCTCCCGATATTTCTTACCGCTATAATCGATAAAGGTCTTATTTTGTTCTCGGATCAAATAACTGGACATACCGCTATTGGCATCCATTTGCATGACACCATAGACCTGATGCCCGCGTTTGTTATACTCGAAGGTAAATGCTCTACTGTCATCTCGCCAGGATAATTCCGAAAGATAAAATTGATTCGGTATAAGCTCCGCATCAAATACCCACAGTTTATCTTTTTCGAGATCATATAAAACGGGTAGTTTTTGCGCTAATTCGTCACCAGGTTTGACATAATCTCGTGTCTGAATCTTTGGCTGTAATTGATCTTTAGGGGAAGATTCAATAAGCGTCAGTTGTCTGATCTCTATTTTTTGTGTTTTTACTGTAGCCAATTTCCGGCTATCCGGTGCCCATTGAATATCATTGCTATAGTAGTTTGACGTATTACCATCAAACGTAATTTGTCGCGCCTGATTTAAGTTTCCCTTCTTTGCTAAGAAAACATTATTGTTGCGGATAAAAGCAACATGTATTTTATCTGGAGATTCAACTTCCCGATAGGTATTTCCTTGTTCACGCTGCCCCCAATATCGCGGATTGCGCTCTTTACTTCCACTTGCAGCGCCCTGGCTCAATTGCGCGGAACGGCGGTTCCAAATCCAAAAGTATCCCGCGATATCGAGCGAAACCTGATCCTGGTCCATCAATTTTATCTGATCATTGGAAATAACACGATTTTCGACTTTTCGTCCCAGCTTTTCATCCACCAAGGAAAATACCTTCGTCAGATCAAACAGCTGTTCTTTTGTTTTTGCCTGGGGATTGACCAAAATGTACTCTTTTCCCTGCGCCGTATTTCGATCATACCAAAACAGATCCCCCCGATCATTCCAATAAAACTGACCCGGCAGATTTTCGATTCTGTTGGTCAATTGTTTTTTTAAGTTTTGTGCACGTGTATAATCTACCAAAGTTCCTTGACCAAACAGAAACTGCGCAGACAACAACAAAACCACTGTACTAAGAAGCTTCATACTTTCTTCGCTTAGGATTAATTAAATAATAGATAGGGATACCCAAGAGTGCAATGATAATTCCTGGCCAGGTATAATTTGGCTTAAAAATAACCATCAAGCCGATAAAGGCTAGCCCCATCAGAATATAAAGAATGGGAAGAAAAGGATATCCAAATGCTTTATAGGGTCTGTTCAAATCTGGACGCGTGATACGGAGGCGAATAATACCTGCAATTGCAAGGACATAAAAGATCACGACCACACAGGTAATCATATCCAATAAGTCACCATATTTTCCGCTCAAACACCATATTGACGCAGCAAGACACTGTATCCAGAGGGCCCAGGCGGGTACCGCATGTGCATTCAGCTTGCCTGCCCTTTTAAAAAACAAACCATCTTTAGCCATGGAATAATACACCCTCGCACCGGCCAGGATAATTCCATTATTGCAACCGAAGGTACTAATCATGATCATAATGGCTATAATCGTGATCCCAAAAGGGCCGAATACTTCTTGTGCCACACTCATCGCTACCCGATCCTTTGGTGCGTTGACCATAGCTTCCAAAGGCAATATGCCCGTATACATTAAATTGGTCAACAGATAGATGACGGTGACCAGCAAAGTCCCTAATGCCAGACTCAATCCGATATTGCGTTGCGGATTCTTAATTTCGCCCGCTACAGCTGAGGATGAGTGCCAAGAATCGCTACTGAAGAGGGCTCCGACCATAGCCGCAGAAAAAGCACCCATTGCTGAAAACCCATCATAAGATGTGTAGGTTCCATCCACATTTAAGCGGCGCATGGACCAAAGCGAAATATTGTCCCAGTTCAAAGCCCAAACTTCATGTTTCAAAGCCAGGAAGCCAAAGAGCAACAAAAGCAACAGGCTCCCAATTTTGATCAATGTAATGGATGTCTGCACACGCTTTCCGCTATTTACACCCCTTGAATTAATGTAGGTTAATACCATAATGACCGCAATGGCCAGCACCTGTGCTGCCGAGACGCGGTAATCTGACCATTCAAGCAGATAGACATCTTCGTCCATAAAGGGGAAAAGGTAGGCAGTGAATTTAGCAAACGCAACGCCGACGGCGGCGATTGTCGCGGTTTGTATCACAGCAAAAAATGTCCAGCCAAATACAAAACTCAATACGGGACCATAAGCCTCCCGAAGATAAATATATTGGCCACCGGCCTTGGGAAACATCGCGCTGAGTTCACCATAACTCAATGCTGCTGTTAAAGTCATAAATCCACAGATTAGCCAGACAACCATCATCCAACCCGCAGAACCGGTATTGCGTGCGATATCTGCAGAAACGATGAAAATTCCAGAACCAATCATACTTCCAACAACAAGCATCGTTGCATCGAGCAATCCCAGCGACTTTTGAAAAGTTTGTTTTGACTCACTCATAAACACCTAGTTGTTAAAATGATAGAATTTCCAATTTGTCTCATGGTCTGGTTTTAATTGCTCGCCTTTGATAATCGCTCTTAGCATTTCCATGGGCAGGTAATTTTCTTTAATCACACGATCATGAAAATCAGCAAATGACATTTTACCCTGATCAACCACCTCCTCTTTGATCCGCATCAGTTGTAATCCGCCGACCAGATAAGCCAACTGGTATAAGGGATCATATGAACCTTCAAAAGACCTCTTTACTTCACCATGGGCATTAGCAGACTCAAATCCCACCCTGTTTACCAAGTAATCTATGCATTGCTGCGGCGTCCATTCACCCAAATGAAATTTAATACTAAAGGTTATTCGCGCACAGCGGTGCATACGCCAAAATAACATTCCTATACGCTCTTCGGGAGTTTTGGCAAATCCTTTACTATACAATAATAATTCCCAATAAAGTGTCCATCCTTCTGTCCAAAAGGGTGTATTAAACGCTTCCTCGCGATAAGGCTTGTAGCGCCTATTCATAAAATATTGCAAATGATGACCGGGGATCAATTCATGCTGCACAGTACCGCGGGAGAAATAAGGATTATTACCACGCATACTCATCAATTTTGCCTGTTGATCCATCGTGTTGGTTGGATATGATATACTAATTTCCCGACCACCCGTAAAAAAAGGGTTGACACGCTGACGTTCTGGGGTCATCATGATCATTCCCCAAGTTTCATCTGCCAGTTCAGGAATATCCATGAGTTTATTTTTTTGAATAAACTGCTGTGCATCGTTATACAATTTCAGGATGAGTTCCGGCTGTTTCCCAATGGGAACGTAGGAGTTTTTAACCTGCTCCTGTGCTGCCCGCCAGTCGTCTCCAAACCCCATTTCACGACTCGCTTTCAATAACTCTGCTTCACACCATTTAAACTCTTGATCAGCCAATTTTAGCAGATCGGCAGCTGTATAACTGATCATTTCAGCTTTGAGTCTTCGGTTTATTTCTTTTTCGCCAATCGGCACACCCGCAATCTGGCTACCATCATCAAAAACTTTCCGGTCGCTTTTTGCGGCTAATTTCTCCTTATAATCCGACAATTTACTTTTCACCTGTTGAAATATGGCGGGTACCCACCAGGTAAATTCAGGGTCGTATCCATTATAGAAATCGAAGGTGCTTGTTATCCTTAAATCCAAAGAATTTAATAGGCCAACCAAAAAGTTCACATCTGCATCAGGAATATTGGTCTTTTCTTGCAAAGCGGTTATCGATCGATCGATTTCATCGACAACCCGCGTCAGCTCTTTCGCGACATCTTCTCCGGCCAAACGCTTTCCTCTACGACGTTCCTTTTCGAGTTTAAATATTCGTTGTGCAAAAGGTAAATACAGGGATAACCTGTTGTAATTCGACTCATCTTCTTTCAATGAAAGGAGATCACTTTTTAGTTTGCGCTTCAGTAAGATAAAATCCACCTGCCCAGATGTTTCAAGTTCTTCATAGGGAAATTTGTCCAATTTGTTCAAATATTCGTTATCCAAACGTTGAAGACGTGCCAGCTGTTCGGGTGAAGCCGCAGCCCGTTGATTGCCCCAGCCTTTGGGCATTGGACCATAGAAATAGTTGATCGCCTCAACATCATGCCCATATTGCACGATATAAGGTTCTATGGGGGTGGTATGCTCGTATAATTTCATCTTTTGTGCATGTGTGGATACCGGGAATAGAAAGAGTAGTCCATAAAACAGTGTTTTGGGAGCTTTAAAAGAAAAAGAACGATTCATAATTCAGGTATTGGTTTATATCATAATTTTATCGATCAAAACGATCGGGCCTAAACCCATCAATATCAGCCTGTATTTTTTGTCCGGCCAATAAATCTGCAATGATTTTCCCGTATGCTGGACCTAAACTCAAGCCCATCATCCCACCTCCACCGGCAACCAGGACATTGTCAAATTTTTCCAATCGTCCCAAATAAGGCAATCCATCGGGCGAGCAGGGCCTATAACCATACCATATTTTTTCCTTTGGATAATCGACTTGTAGCTCCGGGTAATATTTGGGAATAGACTCTACTATGCCACGAACACGATTTTCATAAATTTTATCATTTGCAGGTCCCAATTCCATCGTACCACTGAATCTGATCTGGCCATTCATGGGGGTTACAGCAACACGAGCTTCCAGTAATAATGCCGCATGATTCAAGCTCTGCTCACCCTGGGGCTGATACATAAAAGAATATCCCTTTCCGGGCATAAGTGGTGTATTTACCTGCAACTTCGACGTCAACTGGGGCAAATAAGCACCACCGGTTAACACAAAAGCATCAGCCTGAAAACTTCCTTTATTGCTGACTGCCTCTTTAATCTTATTTCCGGCCGTCATAAATTTATAGACTTCAGTATCTTCGAAAAAAGCAACACCTGCAGCTTTCAGGTATTGAATCAATTGCTGCATTAACTTGGGTGGATATAGTTTTCCATCGCAGCGATAAAGTATAGCACCCAATACATCTAGCTTCAGATTAGGTTCCAGTTCTTGAACGGTATTTCCTTCGAGGATATCGACATCGAGTCCGAGGTCCTGTGCACGATGCGCCAGCTCAATCTCCTCATGTTGCATTTCTTTCGATTTATACATCATCAGGATACCATTCTGCTTCAGTTCAAAATCAAAATTATCTTCTTGGGCCAGTTCGTCATACAAGCGGCTGCTATAGAGATTCAGGTCACGTATGGCGGAAGCATGTTGCTCCACATGCGCGCGGTTGGCATGTTTTAGGAATTTCAGACCCCAATTGATCAACCGCGGATTGAGCGAAGGCCGTACATAAAAGGGGCTTTTACTATTGAACATCCACTTTATTCCTTGCGCGACTATCCCGGGGGCTGCCAAGGGCGTAAAATGACTGGGGACGATCATGCCTGCATTGCCATAAGAACAATTATTGTCCAAAGTATTTTTTTCCAGGATTTTCACATCCCAACCATCTCTCACCAGGTAATAGGCCGAAGCAAGACCAGCAATTCCAGCACCTATTACAACAACTGTACCTCTATTATTTTCTTTCACGTTGCTCTTTTCTTATTAATGTATTAAATCACCTGAAAACCGCCAAAATAAGGATCTTCATCATCCAAAAAAATGGTATTATATCCTGTTATCCGTGCCCAGCCTTCGATGGACGGCACAATAGCAGGCTTACCATCCACGGTTGTTTCCGCTTCAATTTTGCCGGTAAATTGTGAACCAATATAACTTTCATGTATAAATTCCGTTCCTTTTTTAAGCTTCCCTTTCGCGTACCACTGCGCCATACGCGCCGAAGTACCTGTACCACAAGGAGAACGATCCAAGGCATTATCGCCAACCAGTACGGCGTTGCGTCCGGACGAGTTGGGAAGCGTTGGATTACCTGTCCATTGGATATGTGTCAACCCATGAATATTCGCATCTTCGGGATGAACAAAAGCATATTTTTCGTTGAGCAGTTGACGAATTATTTTCCCATAATGGATCAATTGGCTCGCAGAATAAGAACTGATATCGTCAAAATTAGCCTGGGGATCAATAATACCATAGAAATTGCCACCGTAGGCAACATCGACGCTGATAATTCCTAAATCTGGACAGTCTACCGTTAGCCCTTCAGCATATAAAAAAGACTTGACGTTAGTAAGCTTTACGCTTTTCACCTTAGGACCCTCTTGAACATAATCGATATGTACAAGTCCTGCCGGAGTTTCCAACCTTAATTTTCCGGGAATTTTAGGTTGAACGAGTCCCTCCTCGATGGCAATCGTTACGGTACCGATCGTTCCGTGTCCGCACATAGGCAGACAACCACTGGTCTCAATATAAAGAACGCCGATATCGTTTTGCGGATCAAATGGTGGATAAAGCATACTTCCACTCATCATGTCATGTCCCCTTGGTTCAAACATCAATCCTTTGCGAATCCAGTCGTACTCACGTATAAAATGCAATCTGCGCTCCATCATGGAATTACCCGCTAGCAATGGGGTTCCCCCTGCAACCAATCGTACGGGACAACCACAGGTATGCGAATCAATACAAAAAAAAGTCTTCTTCATTTCTGAGTCCTTGTTGTTTATATGGTCATTTATCTATATTATGCTTTCGTCCATTGTTGATTGACCAGACGATCAATTTGTAATGGGTTTCCGTCTTTTAGCTCTTTAGGTAAAAACTCATTCGGCCAATTCTGGAAGCTAAAAGGTCGGACGAACCGTTTTACCGCATCTGGCCCTACTGAAGTAAAACGAGCATCTGTGGTTGCTGGATAAGGTCCGCCATGCTGCATGGCATACTGAACCTCTACGCCTGTTGGCATACCTTGGAACAGCAGTCTTCCGCATTTGTCCTGAGCCATTGCAAAAAGAGCCGGGCATTCATGCATGTCCTGCGCCGTGGCAGCGAAAGTCAGGGTAATCTGCCCATCAAGCTGTTGCATGACAAGATTCATCTCATTTTGGTCGTTACAGGATACAATCAGCCCAAAAGGTCCAAAAACCTCTTCCAGCAAGTTGGGATTGTTTAAAACCTGACTGGCTTCAGTTTCGACAACTACAGCCCGGGCAAAATCATGTGGTGTATTACCTTCGCCTTCCCCCAATACGCTGATCCCTTCCGATTGAACCATTTCGCCTTTTAGGCGATTGTAGCTATCCAGAATACCCGCATGTAACATTTTCCCTGTAGCAGCAGATTTTAGTTCGCTCTTTAGGGCCAGTTTGAGCCGATCGAACGGTTCGCCCGCCAAGCCTACCAATACACCCGGATTAGTACAAAACTGCCCTACACCGAGGAGTAATGATCCAATATACTGCTTTGCAAATGCTTCCAGATGATTAGCGAGGTAGTCTTGCAAAATAAAAACAGGATTTACGCTTCCCATTTCAGCAAATACCGGAATAGGTTCAGGTCTCGACTGCCCTAAATCAAACAAGGCTTTTCCGCCACGAAATGAACCTGTGAATGCCACAGCCTTTACCTGTTTATGGCTAACCAACTGTTGCCCAACAGCAAATGAATCTGACAGCACATGATTAAAAACACCAGTCGGAACGCCCTGTTTTGAAACCGCACGATCAATGGCGTCAGCCATTAATTGGGAGGTTTTAAGATGCGCAGGATGAGCCTTTACGATGACTGAACAGCCGGCACCAATGGCACTTGCAGTATCTCCGCCAGCAGTTGAAAAGGCGAAAGGAAAATTACTCGCGCCAAAGACGACCACTGGACCAAGTCCTTTATTATATTTCCTTAAATCAAATTGGCCATTTGGATCCCGATCTATCCGAGCTTCACTGTATAAACCAGTACGAACGGCATCGGCATATCGACGCCATTGATTGACTGTTCTCGCCTTTTCACCCTGCAGTCTTCCCAAAGGTAGTGCCGTTTCCAGATGAGCCGTTTCAATCAATATTTCGCCCAATTCCTCAATTTCAGCGGCAATGGCATACATCAATTCCGCTCGTTCGATGACATCCGTTTGTTGAAGAAACTGAAATCCAGCCTCCGCCTGTTTTACGACGTAATCAATCTCATTTTCGTTTCTATCCATTCCTTTTGTTTTTATGGTAAATAGTATCTTCAAAAATCAATAAAAACCTTCCCTATATTTTCATTCCTTGCGGTTACTCAATATAATAAGAAGGTCCTTTTCGCGTATTTTTACTTGGTTCTAAAAAGAAAATTTCCTGAACTCTCATCCAGAGAGTTCAGAAGCATTCCTATAATTGTGGTCTCGTTGCGATTGAATCTGCAATAATTTTTTTCACACGTTGTTCTTCCTCACCGATCAACGGTAATCTTGGCGCGCGTGTATAAGGTGTTGAAATTCCTTCAGCTGTAGCGGCCAATTTAATGTATTGGACCAATTTAGGATGAATATCCAATTCCAACAAAGGCATAAACCAACGGTATATTTCTACCGCTTTTTTATATTCACCAGCTTTCACAAGATTATACATAACCACTGTTTCTCTTGGGAATGCGTCCACCAATCCAGCGACTAACCCATCAGCCCCTAACATTAAAGACTCGAGCCCCAAGGTATCTACACCGGCCATAATCTTTAATCGATCACCAAAACGATTTTTCAAACGCGTGATATTGGTTAAATCTCGTGTAGATTCTTTCACTGCCTGGATATTTGGTTCCAATAAGAGTTCCTCAAACATATCCAACGATACATAAGTACTATAGTCAACAGGGTTATTATAGATTAAAATTGGCAGTTTGGTACTTTGTGCAACAGCACGAAAATAAGCGACAGCTTCTCTATCATCGGCTCTATAGCGCATTGGTGGCAATAACATCAAACCATCGGCTCCCAATTCCTCACTGGTCTGCGCCACTTTGATCGCAGCAGCAGTTGTATTTTCTGCAATATTTAGCAATACGGGTACACGACCACCAACAAGTTTCAACGCATAGGTCAATAAATCATACTTTTCTTCTGTAGTCAAAACACTTGCTTCCCCCAATGATCCAGCGATAATCAAACCGTGAACACCTCCATCCAATTGTGCTTCAATGTTTTTACCAAACATATCAAAATCCAAATTTCCATTTTCATCAAATGGTGATAACATTGCAGGATATATTCCTTCCCATTTAAATTGTGCCATAGCGTATTATTTTAATATTTCTTTATCACAAATCTATCTGGAATAGTACGTTCAGTCTTCTTATGAATTAATCAACACTGACCTAATATTGACCTTTTCTCGTAAATACAACTCACGAGGATTCAAAAGAATGTTTTTTCTAATTTTAAATACAGCTTTATAACTTATCTCGGCAAAACTTCAACGAAGTGCTTTTTATGTTGAGGCTTAATTTAAGGAACTTAAATGTAAATTCAACATTTATAACAAGATTTACACAAAATAGCATGTAAACGATATATCGCTATTCGCTTCAACTTTGGATCGCTATTACGAAACGTACAGCTGCATGTTAAAAATAACAAAGGTTGCACTGTCGGACAGGCAACCTTTGTATCGTATATAATAATTAAAAATGGGTAACTAATCGCGGTTCTCCTTCTTATAAGCGAAGTAAAAAACAATAGGTAGTACTGAAAACGAGAGAATCATACAAATAATCAATCCACCAACAATCATAATCGCCAGGGGTTTTTGAATTTCAGACCCCATACCGTTTGAAAGTGCAGCTGGCAATAAGCCCATCGCCCCCATTAATGCAATCATTAAGATGGGTCTGATCCGGCTTTTGACAGCTTCATAAATAGCAGGTTTCAAGCGCATTTTATTCAACAGATTTTCTTTCATAATCCCGATTAAGACAATACCATCAATCGTGGCTACGCCAAAGAGAATAATAAATCCGATACCGGCCGAAATTCCAAATGTCGTTCCAGTAATCCACAAGGAAATGAATCCACCAATAAAAGCAAAGGCGAGGGTCAGTGAAGAAATCAGCGTATCTTTGCCATTACCAAAATTGGCATACAGCAAGAGTAAGATCAAAATCAACGAAATTGGCACAACATTCATCAGTTGTTTTGTTGCCCGTTCCTTGCTTTCGAATTCACCAGCCCAGACGACCTTATAGGATTTGGACAGTTTCACATCTCTTTCTATCTGTTTTTTCGCATCGGCAATTGTGCTTCCCAAATCTCGACCTTCAATATTGAAGCCAACACCAATATAGCGGGAATTCCCTTCTCTGTAAATAAATGCCGGCCCGGTATGATAATCTATTGTTGCGATCTCCCGTAGGGGTACTTTCTGATCATTCATCGTCGGAATAATGATATTTCCGATCTTCTCGGGGTTGTCGCGGTATGATTTTTGGAAGCGCAGGCGAACATCAAAGATCCGCTCATTTTCGTAGAAATGTGTCACAGATTGCCCCCCGATAGTCATTTCGATCACGGACTGCACATCTTTGGTTGAAACGCCATATTTAGCCATTTTTGAATCATGCAGTTGAATGCGGAGTTCTGGCAAACCTATATTTTTAAAAACATTGACATCCGTAATGCCATTGACCTTTTTTAGTGACTCTGCAAACTTATTGGCCTTATTCTCTAAATCTTGTAAGTTTTCACCAAAGATTTTGATAACTAGTGGACTTTTTACCCCGGCCACATACTCCTCCACATTATCCTGAATCGGCTGGCTAAAGCCAAAGTTGATTCCAGGAAAAGTCTGCAGGCTATCCCGCATCTGACTGATCAATTTCTCTTTGGAAAGTTTACGTTTCCACTCCCCCTCGGGCTTCAATTCAATATTAAATTCAATATTAAAAAAGCCTGTTGGATCCGTGCCATCATTGGGACGGCCTGTCTGTGTCATTATAAAGTCGATCTCGTCAAACTGATTCATCAGTTTTGTTTTCATTGTTTTGGTCAGCTTCACCGATTCTTCTAGGTTGACACTATTGGGTAAGGTTGCGCGAACATAGATTGCACCCTCATTCAATTTTGGAAGAAACTCGGAACCATAATGGCTAAACCGGAACATACAGACGAACAAGACAACCATAAAAATAGACAATGTCCATTTTGGATGGTCAAAAGCCTTTTTAAAACCTTTAAAAATGGCATTACGGCTGACTTTAGTGATCTTATTTTCATCATCTTTGATGTTCTTTTTTAATAAGTATTTACACATCGCGGGCACATAGGTCAAACTTAGGATCAAGGATCCCAATAAGGCGTAACCGAGCGTAAAGGCTAATGGTGAGAACATTTTTCCTTCCACCTTTTGAAAAGAGAAAATAGGAGTCAGTGCGACAATTAAAATCAATAGCGCAAAAAAGATATACCCCGCTACGGAACCCGCACTTTTCTTAATGATCCCTAGCTTGGAGATTTTATTAAAGCGTTCCGTTCCAAGCCGATGGGCCTCTTTTTCCAAAGAGACAAAAACAGTCTCGACGATTACCAATGTTCCTTCGAGCAAGAGTCCAAAGTCCAACGCCCCCATTGAAATCAGATTGGCCGGCAAACCTTGTATTTTCAATAATATAATCGCAAAGAGGAAAGCCAGTGGAATGACCGAGGCAACAATAAAGGTTGTCTTCCAGTTGTTCAAAAAGATAAAGACAATAATCGAAACCAGAATAACCCCTTCTATCAGGTTTTTGGAAACCGTATGCACGGTATTATTCACCAGTTTAGTACGATCTATAACGGGTTCAATCTTGACATTTTCGGGTAAAATACGTTGGTTTAGCTCTTCGATTTTTGCCTTTAGCCTTGTGACGACAGCCGAAGGATTTTCTCCCCGCAGCATAATGACTATTCCCTGTACAAGATCATCTTCCTGATTGAGTCCCACTTGGCCAAGTCGTGGCTTTGCGCCCAGTTCTATTTCGGCTACATGTTTGACTAGAATCGGTGTATTGCCGACCACCTTGATCAAAATATTACCAATATCGTCGATCTTATCCAATAAACCTACCCCACGAACGACATAGGCTTGATTTCCTTTCTGGATCACATCCCCACCGACGTTGATATTCGAACGCGATACGGCTTCATATACGTCCAGTGGCGACAAGTTATAATTCGCCAGCTCTGTTGGGTTGATCTTTATTTCATAGATCTTTTCCTCCCCCCCAAAACTCACGACGTCCGCCACACCTGGCACCCCCACAAGTTCCCTTTCGATCACCCAATCTTGAATGGCAGAAACTTCTTTAATCGGAAGATTGCTCTTCAGTACATAGCGAAAAATTTCTCCGGTAGCACCCGAAGGTGGTTCGATGGAGCTTTCCGCGCCGTCCGGCAAATCGATGGAACGCATCTTATTACCCGCATACTGCTGGGCATAAAAGTCCTCTACACCATCCTCAAATTGGATCGTTACAACGGATAAGCCAAACAAGGAGATCGAACGAACATCCGTTTTCTTTGGGATGGTATTCATCTCTTTGGTTACCGGTAATGTGACGAACTTCTCGATTTCTTCAGCACTACGTCCCGGCCATTGTGTGATAATCCTGACCCGTGTATTGGTGACGTCGGGGAAAGCTTCAATCGGTGTATGCAGGTAGGCGTATATCCCGCCGAATAATAATGCCAACGTAAAAAATAGGACGACCAAGGAGTGTTTCAATGAAAACGAAACAATATTTTGTACAACTTTCTTCATCCTATCTATTTATCAATTCATCAAATACAATCAGCTCATTCTCTGTCAGCACCTGATCTCCCTCGGCTATTCCTGTTTTGACAAAAGCATAGGTTTCATTCTCAGCAACAATATCCACAGGCTTTACGGACAGATCACAGTCATTTTTGTACAGCACCACGAAATTCTGGTTATTATGCAGAATGATGGCATCTTTGGGAATAGCCAGCATCTGCTGTTCTTGTCCTGAAACAGCTTTTTCCACCAATACATCCACACTCATGCCCGGCTTTAACCTCAGGTCTTTGTTCAACAACTTTACACGCGCCTTGACGACACGTTCTTCAGGATCGAAGAAATTGGCTACCTGATCAATATAGCCATCAAAAGATTCCCCTTTATAGGCTAACGTGGTGATTTTGACAGGCGCACCATTTTTCACAAAAGGTAAATTATTTGCATAAATATTGACCGAAACCCATACTTCATTCAGTTTACTTACTGAAAGTAATTCGGCATCATCACCCACTGTCATACCAGGGCTCACCTTTTTATCAACTATATAACCCGCTTTGGGTGCACGGATGTAAAATAGACCATTTTCTGATGATCCATTGAGCAGGTTCATATTGGCCTTTACATGACGTATTCCGATTTGTGTGGCTTTCAATTCGCTTTCCATCTCTTCTAGTTCCCGTTGGGAAGCCATACCATCTTTCAGTAGACTGCGAAGACTTGCCAATTTACTCTCCACCAAGCGCTTGCTATTCTCCAGCTCACGCAGCTCCTTTCCTAAATCATTGACCGAGGTCCCTTTAAGCGATACGAGAATCTGTCCCTTCTCCACATAATCACCCATCTTGACGGAGACAGACTGCACGATACCGGGTATCGGGCTCTTTAGTGCAGCAAGCTCATCCTGATCGTATTGAATGACCCCATTTAAAGCGATCTGTTCAAATACCGCCCGCTTCTGAATCGAATCAATTTTAATTTGGTTTTTGAAATCTGCGCTAAGGCAAAAACCTTTAGTTGGCGGCGTAACCTGCTCTTCATTTTTCGTTGATTGACAGCTCCACAATAAACATATGGACAGGAGTGTCAGTGGCATTAAAAAGTTCCCTTTCATTAGACAATGTCCTTTCCGATTAAATACGTCAATTCTTCCTTATACTGAAGGTATTTTGCCCTGCGCTCCAATATTGATTCTTTGTTTTCCATGTAATTATTGATAAAGTCTATAAATTCAACGATGGTCAACCGTCGTTCTTGAAAATTGCGGACATAGCGTTCAAGCGCGACATCCAGTTTACGATCAAAGCCTGTATCCATCGTTTTCAAGCTCGATTCGAGATTGCTCAAACGCGCCGAAAGGAACTCGATCTCTCGTTCAATATCGATACGAAATTGTGCGATTTCAACTTTGTTTTTCTCAAGTTCCAGTTGAGCAACTTTGATATTGCCCTGGTTTCGATTAAATAAAGGAAGATCCATAGCAACACCCAGGCCTATAAAATCGCGCATGATATTTCCGCCCCGGTCATAATTCATCGATACTTTGAGATCTGGTGTACGTTCTGCTTTTTCGATTTCCAACTGCGCATTACTTTTCTTCCAGTTATTGTGGATGATTTTATAGTCGCTTCGGCTTTCCAGGGCCATCATTTTCCATTCCTGTTTCGTCCCCAGGAGAAAAAGCGGCATACCTATCGTATCCGAAATGTAAAGTGCAGCCCCCTTATCTCCTAGATAGCTTGCAACTGCATTCATTTTTGCAATTTTTTCCTGCTGGATTTCATTGAGTTTATTCCCAAATGCTATCGACTCACTTTCAATCCTGAGATAGTCCATTTCACTCACATTGCCTTCTTTCCATTGATTTTGAAAGGACTTCGCTAGGGTCTGAAAAATATCGACCTGACTACTGTATAATTGTTCTTTTTCCTGTAAGATCTGTAGTTCGAGGCATTGGCTCCGGAGATCATATTTCAAATTCCGCAATAATTCTTCAAATTGAAGCCGGGCATTCTCTTTTTCCAAAAGCTGCAATTGCACCCTTTTTTTCCGTTTCCCGGCCATTTCGATCGTCTGCTCCAGCTCAACAGCCAGCTGCTGATATTTACCATAATGACCGATCAGCGCAGGAAAGGATTCGCTGCTGGAATTTTTCCAAAGATTGACCTCTGAGATTGAGATCGTTGGATTGGGCCAGAGCTTTGCCTGAAGTACTGCTGCATCAGCCTGTTGTATATGAAAACGTTGTGCCATTAAGCTCAGGTTATGCGCAAGGAACACCTGTTCAATCTCCGATTTTCGTAAACGGCTTTCAACCGCTTCCTGCGAAAATAGTTTGCTACTCAGGCCAAGAAGTAAAAATAATGTAATACGTAGCTTTCTCACTTAATTTTGAATTTCCACAAAACTAACGGACAGAGATTACAGGCAACTTTAGGTTAAATTAAAGTTTAATTAGAAGAGATTAGAAAAGGATTAGAATTTAGGGAATAGCAGTGATACGGTAGTTCCCAGATGGTTCGAGCGAATATCAAAGTCTACGCCCTGATCCTTAAAAACGATTTGCGCAAATGAGAGACCGATGCCGCTACCCTTCACCTGACCGACATTTGATCCACGATAAAAAGTCTGTTTCACTGACTCCAGTTCGGCCTTTGGGATACCGATGCCGTGATCTATAATTTGTAAAGACAGTCTGCCAGCTGCACTGGTCATTCGGATAAGCACTTCTTGCCCATTTGCATATTTCAGTGCGTTTTCGATTAAATTAGAGATCGAAAGGGAGACGAGCATCTTGTTGCCCCGAAAATTAAAGTATTGTGGCTCGTCGACCTCTATATCGACTTTCAGGGGTACGGCAAATGATCTCGAAAATTTAGGTACAAGGTCCCACACGATCTCATCGATACGAAAGGTTTCCAGGGAACGTTTCAGGGCCTGATCTTCGGTCAGTAATAGAAAATTACCAATAAGCTGATTCAGAAAATTCACATGCTCGGTAATGGTTTCGGCCAGTTCACGGTATTCTTCCTCCGTTCTAACTTTTGCGCCGAAGACCTCCATTGAGCCCAGGATACCCGCTAAAGGCGTTCGGAACTCGTGGGAAACATAACTTACAAAGTTCTTTCTGATAATCATATTTTCACTGATCCGACGTAGGAGTGCATTATAACTTTCAATCAGATCCTGGAGTTCATCCTTGGTTTTTATGGCGGTCAAGGGCTCCTGAATGGTACTTAAATCTTTATGCTGAATTTCTTGGATCACTTTACGAATGGGCAGATAAGCATACTTACTCAGCCAGACCGACAACAAGGCAATACTAATCAATGCAATGAGAAAAACAAAGACAAGCGTAATGAGTAAACGGTTCAACTGATGATCAAAATCTGCGCTGGACTCTTTGACAAACACAAAGAAATCGCCCTGATTATCGGGATAATACAAACCAAAATAAAAGCTATCGGCTGTTTTAAAATAAACCGTTTTGTCTGTTTTCAGCTGGTTCAGCAAATCTGTATTAATTTGATTATCAAACCGCATACCACCATAACTCACCTTCCCCGCTGCGTTATAAACGGCTACCATCGCGCGCTTGACCAGACTTTCATATTGATTTTTGGATTCCATGTGCTTTAGCGGGCTCTGTTCGTCCGCTTCAAGGTAATAAATACCGGCTATCTTCGCATTTTTTTCCAGCGAGCTTATCAGATGTCGTTCAGAAGAATTATAAAATATCCAGTAGATGACTAGCGTTGCAAGCCCAAAAATGATGGTGAATACCAAGGTAGAAAAGAGTGTGAGTCGAATCTTTAAATTCATGGTCAGTCCGTTGTGAGCATATAACCTACCCCTTTCACCGTTTTGATAATGGAGGTATCACTCCCCGCATCAATCTTACCTCTTAAATAAGAAACGTATACATCGACAACATTGGTATTATTATCAAAATCAATTCCCCAGACGGCCTGTAAGATCGCTGTTCTTGAAAGGGTTTTATTGCGATTTTCGATCAGATACTTCAACAGTTTAAATTCTTTAGGTGATAGATCGATATTTTTACCATTCTTATGGACTTCATACCGTTCAAGATCCACTTTTAAATCATGAATTTCTACGCAGCTATCCTTTGGTACGTTTTTATAATTGTCGCGGCGTACCAAGGCTTTGATACGGCTAACCAATTCCTTAAAGGAAAAGGGTTTGACAAGAAAATCATCAGCACCACTTTCCAAGGCCTCGACTTTATCTTCAACTTCTCCTAAGGCACTTAAAATCAATATTGGAATATGATTTTTTCGATATCGGATCATCTTCGTAAATTGTATACCATCTATTCCGGGCAACATAATATCAAGTACGACAATGTCCAATGAATCCGCATTGATCCATTCACGTGCCGCTTCCGCAGATTCAACCAAAATGACCTTGTGGCCCATCTCTTCTAGACCTTTAACAACAAAGCTGCTAATACGGCGATCGTCTTCTACTAAAAGTATCTGCATATACTCAGTTTATTTTTATGCGGGATTATAAAAATTACGAATTTCTCTTAGAATTCTACAAGTATACGAATTTACAAATTAATCGTTCGGGTGATCAAGAGCAGTGTCGAGGATAAAAATCTTTGTCTATAACGTTGACGAGTCCATTATGCGGAATTCTCGATTATTCAGGTAAAAAATATTACGTCCAGTATTATTTGTTTATATTTAACCTAACAATTCGGAAAGGAATTAAAATGAACACAGCATTGCTCTCCAATAGAAAAAGAAGTGAAGAGATTACGATTCAATATTTTAACTTTTTAGATCGTCATTTAGCGGAATTGGTTCGTGGAGACAGCATAGATATGATGGAGCTTCAGGATATCGCCAACATACTCTGTGTTTCACAAAAGCATCTTATCAAGATTATACAGGAAACTTCCGGAAATCACCCCTGCTATTTTTATGTACAAAAAATATTAGCTTGTATCAAAGACCTACTCATTAATAGCGATCTGACCATTGCGAAAATTGCACAGATGCTGACATACGACCCGTCCAACTTCACCAAATTTTTTAAAAAATATGAAGGCATGTCGCCATCACAATTTCGTCAATTGAAAAAAGCGAAAAGTTCACCATAAGAGGTTCCTTAACATTTGTGAGATTTGCTATAATCAAAATTTAAATTATTATGGCAAGAAATGATGTAAAAGGAAAAGTTGTCCTTATCGCTGGTGGTGCAAAAAACCTTGGCGGATTGTTAAGTCGGGATTTTGCGGCTCAAGGGGCAAAGCTGGTGATCCATTACAATAGTGAAAATACCAAAGCAGACGCTGAACAAACTCTGGAAGCTGTCAAATCCGCGGGGGCAGAAGCAATATTAGTGCAGGCGGACCTGACAAAAATTGAGCATATCACGAAACTTTTTGATGTCGCAATTGAGAAGTTTGGTGGCGTAGATATCGCCATTAATACGGTCGGTAAAGTATTGAAAAAGCCAATTGTGGATACCACGGTCGAAGAATATGACAGCATGAGTGACATCAATTCAAAAGTTGCTTATTTCTTTATTCGGGAGGCGGGTAAAAAACTGAATGCAAATGGCAAAATCTGTACGATTGTTACCTCATTATTGGCGGCCTATACGGGATTATACTCTACTTATGAAGGACTGAAAGCTCCAGTAGAGCATTTTACGCGAGCTGCTTCAAAAGAATTTGGAGAACGGGGAATTTCGGTTACTGCTGTAGCCCCGGGGCCAATGGATACGCCATTTTTCTATGGACAGGAAAGCGAAGACGCTGTTGCTTACCATAAATCTGCTTCAGCATTAGGTGGGCTAACCGATATAAAAGACATTGCGCCTTTGGTGGAATTCTTGGTCACCGATGGTTGGTGGATAACGGGGCAGACCATTTTTGCCAATGGTGGTTATACAACACGGTAAAACAACAAAGAGAAAGCATCTTGAGAAAGATGCTTTCTTGATAAGCCTATTTCTTTGGATTGATTCGTATATCACAAAAGCTAAGCAACAATAAACAAGCCCTGATATTTATTAACTAGAGTTGCTCCAAAAAACGGAGATAGCGCGTGACGCCCTCTTCTACCCATGCGGTAGATGACTCTTTTTCAATTCCATAAAAGACGAAAGGTTTTTGATAATCCGCTTTAACATAATCAAAAGTAATTTCAAAAGGACTTGTTAATTGATCCATGCTATATTTATACTTTCCTGTCTCCCTATACTCCTGCTCGTCTATCCCAGCAGAAATTGCTAATGCAATTTTCTTTCCTTCCAATTTGTAGCCACTGTTCTTACCATAAGCCCATCCATAGGTAAGCACTTCATCCAGCCATTGCTTGAAAAACGGCGGACAATTAAACCAATAAAAGGGAAATTGAAAGACAATTTTATCATATTTCTCTATCATCTGCTGCTCGGCCAAGACATCAATTTTACCATCAGCATAGACTTGGTGCAATTGATGGATGTCATACAACTCAGGTTGATTTTCCAAGGCCTTAACCCAACTTTTATTTACGACGGAAGCAGCAAAATTGGGGTGAATAACGACTATTAATGTTTTCATTTTTTTTATTTATGTATCTAGATATGCACAAGTCACCACATTTAGCCGATTCGTAGCGGCAGTTTTAATAAACGACAGGACTATGATTTAAAAATAGCGACATAATTCCTATTTTGGCTTATCTGTAACCCAATGTTAGGTACTATAAAAAATGTGCGTATGACTAAAATCAAGACGAGCTCCACTAACTTTTCAAATAAAAAGCAACTTGAGCATAATTGCCCCGAAGTTTTTGCCGCTAATGTGATTGGTGGTCAATGGGCTCTAGCCATATGCTGCTATCTCATCAATGGCGCGCTACGTTATTCTGAAATCAAAAAATGTTTACCGGATATCACTGAACGTATGCTCACCTTACAATTGCGCAAGCTAGAAGATGATAACATTATTAAACGTACTGTACATGCAGAAGTCCCGGCACGTGTACTTTATGAGCTGACTGCACTGGGATATGAACTCAAACCAATTATTCGAGAACTAGGGAAATGGGGAGAGAAGTTACAACAGGTTCAAAAATCTTAGACTTTAGCTGACAGAACTAAAGGTTGTTTTTAGTTCATACATCGTGCTGTTACCAGTAATTGGCCGACATGACGCTGTGCATGCTCTGCAGCGTGGAACAACAAACCAATCAACGTCGTAGGGATCCGTTTTCTACCCAAAAAACGCACTTCAGTCAGGGTGTCCGGATCAATTAACGCCAGTTTTTGTAAAGATTGCTGAATCTGCCGATGTAAGTTTTCTACAAGCGATATCACGCTCAAAGCACTATCTTCTAGACCTTCCTGACGGAGGTCGTCAAATTGTTTATCCGTTAAGGATTTATTTTCGGCATAAGTAAACATGCGATCGATTACTCCACGAATATGTTGCAGGTGAAAACCTATACTGGCGTTGCCACCCGGTTTTGTCCAAAGCTGCGCTGAGGATATTTGTGCGGTATACTTCAAAACATCTTCTTCAACTTGTAAAAGTGCGTGCGCAACAGGTTGGAGAAGAGCGGGAACTCCTTCAATAGGTCCACGCATCCATACTTCTAAATTTTCCATGCTTTTAAAATAGCTAAAAGTCTACGCGGATGCTTTTTAAAATCCATAAAGCTACAGCGTTTAAAAAGAATGCAGATAGCAGTCCGTTTCGTCAAAAATACAGTTTACTCCTATAAAATTAGCTACTTCATATAGCTTGTTTAAAATCGATTCAATTATTTTTTAAAATAAATTTGCATAGTGTAGTAAATACACTTACATTTGTATCATCATAATTTAGGTTTATAATTGGTTATTTAAGGTTTTCATTCTCCCCGTTTGAAAGCCTTTTTTTTATAAATGACTGAAAAAATTATAATCTTCCATCATCCTTTATCATCTCATGGAATCGAGAAAAAAGCAGGCCCATCTTCCCAATAATAGTAGGATAGGTTATAAAGGCTTTTCATTTCAAACATAAAAAGGGCAATGTAAACATTGCCCTTTCTTTTATATACCCATTTAATGGCCTTTACATCTTATAATATTGCTCCCAACCTCTTGCTGGTGGAGGTCCGGCTAAGAGTGCGTTGGCAAACTTATCATTGGTCACTTCTTTTGTCTGTGTGTTCAATATCAACTTACTATTCAAGCGTTGTGCAATTACACCCAAGCAAAATACTTGGCTCAGAGGACCTGCAATTTCAAAAGCCGAGCGGGTCTTTTCTTCACCTTTACAACCTTTTAAGAAATTAGCAAAGTGGTTTGACGGTGATTTTGGCACTTCCGGCAACCTAGATTCCATTTCCTTAGCTTTCGCTGCTGGAATAATCTGCAAGGTACTGGCATGTGAGCCACCTTTAAATATCAAATCCTTGCTATAAATAATTTTCCCAGGATTTAGTTTGGCGGGTTCCAATTTCCCTGTACTAGGTGCAGGAATATTAGGATCCAGTCCGGATACACCATAGCCTTCGGGTATAGGTGGCAAATTATCCAGTCCATCATACCAATTGATATCGACTGCTGGCATCTTTTTCCTTTTTGGGAAATGAAATTTCAAGGTTGAAGACATGGGGAAAAAATAGGAATTATGCCCATCAAGCTTCACAGCAGACACTTCTGTAGGCAGCCCCAAATCTAAAAATTCATGTGCTGTATCCAATATATGTGCCCCCCAATCGCCTAGAGCCCCCATTCCAAAATCATACCAACAGCGCCATTGACCATTCACAAAATCCTTATTATAATTATGGCCAATAGTCTGCATTTGCCAAAGATCCCAATCTAATGTTTCGGGGATCATTTCTGCGGCAGGAAAACCCTTTATATTTACATCCCAGCCATGCCATCTACGCGGCATATTCATGTGCGCATCGATGCGTGTCACATCCTTAATAATGCCGGCATCCTTCCAGGCTTTAAACTGAAAGTAATTTGCTTCGGAGTGCCCCTGATTTCCCATTTGGGTAGCAAGCTTAGGGTTTTTCCGAGCTTTATTTGCCATTAGTTCGACTTCAAGGAATGTTCTTGCCATTGGTTTTTCCACGTAGACATGTTTACCTAAATCCAGTGCAAGCATCGTTATGGCAAAATGCGAAAAATCAGGAGTTCCGATACTTACAGCATCAATCTGATTTCCCATTTTGTCAAACATTATCCTAAAATCCTTAAACTTCGGTGCATCGGGAAACAAACCCAAAATTTCCTGCGTATGTTTCGCACCAAGATCGACATCACACAGCGCAACAATATTACAGAGTCCGGTTTTATAGAGTTCTTTAATGATGTCGGCAGCCCTGTTTCCCAAGCCTACACAGGCTAAGTTGACACGTTCATTTGGTTTGGCCAAGTTAACATTCCCCAATACACTATTGGACAGCATAACCGCTCCTGCAGCGATGACGGACTGTTTAACAAAGCTTCTGCGCGATAAATAATGATTCATAAGAGATAGGCTTAATTCGGTGTATTAATTTTTATGCTGCGAAATGAAACACGATCACCATGGTCCTGGAGAAGAATAAAACCTTCCTTCGCTTCGCCAAAGTTTTCCCAATCTTTGTATTTGCTGATCTGAACTAAATCTTTAAACGCTTTGGATCCCCGCTCATAAGACAACATCTTAATGCCATTTAAATAATGTTCGACCTTGTTATCAGCTGTAACAACAACTCGACCTCTATTCCACTCGCCGATCGGTCTGCGCGCGCGATCATCACGATTGGATGTAATGAGATCGTAAAGCGATGCCAAGGTACGATTTCCGTCACGTCCCAACTTCGCGTCAGGGTGTAAAGCATCATCCAGCACTTGATATTCCAAACCAATAGCCGATCCTTTTGATTTTTCTTTTAAAGTCACAAAATACTTAACACCACTATTGGCTCCCGGACTAAGCTTAAATTCAAATGAAAGATCAAACACCGCGTATTTATCTTTTGTGACGATATCGCCACCATTGGTCGATTCACCCCCGTCAGATTTTAGCACAGTCATTTGGCCATCCTTAACTTCCCAACCGCGTTCCGGAAATTTATCGCCATGTATACTCCGCCAGCCCTTATTGGTTTTACCGTCAAACAAAAGCTTAACACCCTTCTTCTTTTCGGCGTCAGCCAAGTCGTTTGGCTTCAAGTTCACGATATAAAGATCTTTTGGAAAACCTTTTGATTTAAGGTCGGTTGTTTTTATTTTAATATTCTTAAAGTACACTTTCTTTCCATCCAATTTAGGTGGAATACCATGCACCTGCAACCCGATAAAGCCAGATCTATCGATCGTATCAACGACATAAGCAACAGGAATATCATTGATCCAAGTGCGCAGCTCATCACCAATGGCTTCAATTCGAATATGATTGAATTCCTCTACTTTATAGGCTTTTTTAGCATTTTCATTTAAATCGAGTGGATAAATCCATCCACGACGCGCCTCATCATAGATTCCACCTGTCCAAGCACGGGCAGAGGGGTCTATTTCTACTTGCCTTCCATATACACGTCCGCGTCCATCATTAGCCTTTGGATCAAGATGGCTCCGTGTCTGAATACCTGAGTTTGTTTCATTACCTTCAAGTTTAACATCCAGCTCCAATATGAAATCACCATATTCTTTTTCAGTGATCAAAAAAGAATTGGGTGTACCTTTTGTCATTCGACCTACGATAGCATCGCCCTCAATAGAATAAGGTGCTTTTCCGCCGACAGATTTCCAGCCATTTAGCGTTTTTCCATCAAAAAGGTTCGTCCAACCTTTCTCATTACTCTTATCTGTCTGGGCATACGACATAACAGCATTGCCAACCATCGCTGCCATTAAAACAGATTTAAATAGTGTATTTCTTTTCATTGTAAAATTTAATCTTGAGTCTATCGACCCGGTTCAATTATTCATCATTGGTTCGTCAATCATAACAAGATCGGGACCATCCCATCGAAAGCCTGGAGCCAACGCTACATGTAACTTTCTAACCAGACAGGCCCATATTTACTTATCGGTTATTGATTCAATTGACTTAGTAGAACAATATATCAATTAATATAAGCGAAATGAATCAAATGATCTGATTTATTTACGAAAACGTTTGAAAATACCTATTACTTATCTTCAACAAGTAATGGCGTTTTATTTTTCTCCGCACCTGGGTAACCTATATTTTGATTGATAACACCTTTAATATTGGTATTAATCGCATTAGCGGGCACAGGCCATAAGATATGGTGCACACTAATTTTATATTCGGCCCACTTATGTTTTACCCCTTTATTATAGAAATTACTTTTAGCAACCACTCTATCGTACCAGAAATTAACTCCAGTTTGTTTAATGTTCGCATTCGTTCCGCCTGGGCCGCTAATCTGTTTTAAATCATAGACACGACCACCAAAAATTTCGCATGGTTTTCGGGTCTTTGCATAGGTATAGGCAATCCTTACGAGCTCAATATGTCTGTTTTCTTCGTAATACAACTCACGTGCACGCTCATCTAATAGCTCACCGATATTGATTTCATCTGCTGTTAGCTGCGATGCACCGGCGCGTTGACGGACTTCGTTAATAGCCATAGCAGCCTGACCAAGATCATTTTTCCAATAGCAACTTTCGGCCAACAATAAATAGACTTCTGCAGAACGGTAAATATACCACGGGGTCTCCCCGCCTTCCCATTGTGTCTGCAATGGATCCGGCACAAATAATTTGTAATGCGGCCAAGAGAACCATAGCCGAATGGAATCCTCCACACTCATTCCCACCGGTTTAACCAGATTTTTTCCATACCAGGGATTGCCCGTCTTTTTTAAGTTGGGCTCATTGTATTTCAAATCTTCCATCTTTCGCCAACTATCCCGGTTAAAGATCCCCCGCAAATCATTATCTTCTTTGCCAGGCCTCCAAATCTGATTTGTAAAATACCAGGTTGGACGCAATCGCCCTATACCACGACCATAGTTCTTATTTAAATCCAATGAAAGATCAGTTTCATCTGCTGCCAATGATAATCCGGCCCCCGTTTTTCCGTCTGGTGTTTTTATACCGCCGTTATTCCAGAAAGGAACACCATTACGCATTGTTCTGATACGATCAGAGCCATCAACCCCTGGATAAGAAACCACATACATTAAACCTTCGGTATTGGCACCATCTAATTTTGCTTCAACACTATGAAGGTCAAACATCAGATTGGTATTTGGTCTACTTTTATTCACCGTAAATCTACTTTTCATAAGTGGATGAATAGCAACAATTTCTTTGCCGATGGCGATTGCCCGATCAAAATCTGCCAAAGCCATACAGACCTTCATCAACAATACACCGCAGGCAGATTTGGAGGTACGTCCACGGTCTACTCTTTCGGGCACCCATTGATAGGCAAATTCCAGGTCTTTTCGTAATTTCCCGAGAATACTCCAACGATCGTAGCTATAGAAATCATATTTCGGTTCATTTATTTCTTTATCAATGAAGGGCACATCACCAAACTGATGCACTAATTTGAAATAACGGTAGGCACGTTGAAAATAAGCTGCTCCTAAAATCGCGTTTTTTTCATTTTCGTCTTTAAAAGTTCCGGCATCTATTCTTGAAATAATAAGATTAGCATATTTTATTCCCTTAAATCCTTCGTACCAATACCATCCCACTTTAGTTCTATCGTTGTGATTGAGATCTGCATCAGGGAGCAGTGCAATATCCATATCCATTTGTGGACCAGCTTTATCTGTTGTCCCCTCAACGGCTACTTCAGATTGGATAATCTCGGTCAAAATGGGCGCAGCATCGCCAAAAAACTCATGCCGCATATTTCTTTCACAGGCCGTTAAAGCGGAGTACATCCCTTGCGCATCGGCTAGCGCAACATCGGGCTCATAGAAAGACAGGGGTTTCGGTTTAAGCCAATCCTTACTGCACGAAAATGTAAAAACAGCCATTGAACCAATACATAAACTATATAATATATTTTTTTTCAACTTCATGATCTAGTGATTAAAGGGTAAAGTTTAAACTTAAATTATATGTGCGGGGGGCTGGGTCGCCAACATCTGCCAATGCATCGCTTTTCCAGCTTCTTTCGGGGTCTCCAAATTTAAAATCTTTTGTCAAGTATGCTACATTTCTAATCGAAGCTGAAATACGAAGCTGCTGAATTCTTAACGATTGCAAGATAAATTTTGGCAGACTGTAAGAAAGCACCATGTTGTCCAAACGCATAAAGGACATGTTGACGTAGTTTGTACCATTATTTTTTGATCCTATACGCGCGTAATCGTTGATCGGATTTTCTGGCGTCCAACGCTGTAGTGCATAGTCGGTACTCCGATCTGCAAAATTACTGTTGTTTGCAGCCTGATTAAAGTCTCCATAATGCCCCCAATTGGAATAAATTAAAAATGAAAAACTCAGCTCTTTATAACGCAATTCATTTCGAAACGACCACCTAAAACGCGGTGTTGTATACCCCTGAAATACACGGTCGGCATCCGTTAAGACCCCATCTCCATTTTGATCTACATATTTAAAATCGCCAGGTTGGTTACCATATTTTGCAGCCATTTCCTCTTCCCCTAGTTGCCAGATTCCATTTCGTTGGTAGGCCCATATCCGGTCGGGATCCTGTCCAATAAACCATCTATTTTTAACATCGTCCGCTTCCTTTTGGCCGACGACATTTCCTTCACTATCTTTTACATCCACCATATCGCCATACAACTTCACAATTTTTCTCCGGTTCAACATAAAGATCGCCATCGCATTCCAACTAAAATCGCCCCTATTCATGATGTTACTATTTAAGGTAATATCAAAACCTTTATTGGAGAGCTCACCAAGATTGGCAGCAACACTGCTAAATCCGATAATTTCTGGCAATGCGCGATCTACCAATAAATCCTGGGTTGTTGCCGTATAAAAATCCAGTGCACCACTGAGACGGCCATGGAAGACTGAAAAGTCCAAATCGGCATTATACGAACTTTTACTCTCCCATTTCAAGCCCAAATTGGCCATTCTATTTACGTATAACTGAGACGAAAGATAGAGGTTTCCACTCGCATCAATATAGGGATGTAACCCAGAGGTCATGTCGGAAAGCGCTTCGTAAAGCTCAATATCACGATTACCATTTCTTCCCCAAGAAAGTCGCAGCTTACCATAATCCAACCAAGATTTGGTATTTTTCATAAAACCTTCCGCTGTAAAATCCCAGGCAAAAGCCAGGGCTGGAAAGGTTGCCCTTGGATTTTGAGCGCCAAAGGCTGAATATCCGTCGCGTCGTACAGAAGCAGTCAGCATATAGCGATCTTTAAACGAATAAAACAAGCGAGCCATTAAGGCATCTCCGGTTTGATATTTGTCTTCGCTTTCGTTCAATGGAATTGTACCGGCCTGTAATCGATGCCAGCCCAGAATATCAGAAGGTACAAACTGAGAAGCTGTGGCCTTGGTTCGCCAAAACTGCCCTTTCTCTGCATTTTGAAGCAATGTCACTTCAAAATTATGTACATCAAAACGCCGCTTCCAACGCAATACATTATCTAACTGCCAATTGTATGTTTTTTCAAATGAGCGTTCGCTACTTCCACCTTTTGCCTTCCACTCGGGATTTTTTGAAGAATCGTGGTTATAATACTCGTGCCAGATAAATGAAGGGGTAAAATTGGATTGCAATTCTATCCCAAATGGCAAAGTAATCACACCGTACAAACTGGAATTCAATGTATTATAATTATTTTTTCGATCTCTAAATTGATTGTCAAAGAATGGGTTTACGGGAGTGACATCGCCTGTCGGCAGTCTTTGATAAATACTAGAAGGATCATCAAGATTATTAGATCCGAAGGGAGAAATCACTGCTGATTGTTTCCAATCGGATTTTAGAAAGCCCTCATTTCGAACGGCGAAATTTGTATTCGCCCCGACTTTTAGATAGGATGTAATTCTAGTTTCGAGATTTAGTCGTGTTCTGAAATTTTTAAACCGACTTCCAACCACTACTCCCTCCCGATCAACATGGTTTAAGGAAAAATAGTAGTTAGTGTTCTCATTACTATTCGATACAGCAACAGCATAATCCTGCTGGATCCCCTTTTGAAAAATCAAATCCTGCCAATCCGTAATCTTATTGTTCATGTAATTTTCAATCTCCGGCGTCTTAAGCTCTAATCGAGAAAGCCAAGACCTGATCAACTGATCCTCTGTTACATTTGTAACGGGGGTCTTTTGATCGTAATTATACCAGTCCAATTGATTGGTTCCATTGAGCAATCTTGGGTCCACGAACATTTCGGGGTGAGCTTTAAGATAGTCGTCTGTCCGACGACCTACTTCAAAGTCATAGCGATATTTCAAAAACTCACCAGCATTCATCACTGCAGGTATACCTGCACTTTCCACCATACCAAAATTTCCATTGAAAGTAATGGACGGTTTTCCTTTTTTACCTCTTTTTGTCGTAATTAAGATAACGCCGTTGGCAGCTTTTGCACCGTATACAGCAGTTGCACTGGCATCTTTTAAAATATCTATTGACTGAATATCATTGGGATTAATATCAGCAAATGTTCCGTCAAAAATAACACCATCCACAACATTTAAGGGGCTACTACCAGCTTTCAATGTTCCCTTTCCCCTTACCTGTAAGCTTGCATCCCCCTTTGCCGAATTTCCCTGTCCAATCACCAATCCAGCTGCATTTCCCCGCAGGAGATCCTGAACTGACCTGGGCGCCTCCTTCTCAAGCTTTTCGGTCTGAACAGAAACGATTGCGCCGGTCACATCTTTCCGCTTGGCGGTTCCGTAGCCAATAACGACAACTTCATCTAGATTCTCTGTAGATTCAGAAAGAGTAATCTCTATTTCCTTACCCACTTCTACTTCAAGTTGTTTAGACGAGTATCCCGTATGGGTAAAACTTAAAACAACCTTAGCAGAATTATGCTGTAATTTTAAACTAAAGCGACCGTAGCTATCTGTTACAGTACCCGTTGAAGTTCCCTTCACCAAAACGGTGACTTTTTCCAAAAAACGTCCATCATTAGTTTTGACGACGCCCGTTAATTCTCTTCCAGTTCCTTGTGAATGAACGGTTCCTGTCGATAGCAATAGCATACACAAAAAAGAAAAACTAACGAAAATTAAATGATTAAATTTTCTCATAGATCAAGATTTATTGGTTATTAATAAATAAAACTATAAAAAGACTAACAACAAGACCTTTTAGTCGTTCATATCAATTGGTTATTATTTAATCAACACAAAACAATAGTATTAATTAAGAAAATACAATCAAACCTTTTTAATTCATTTATTTACGAAAACGTTTGAATGCCTATAAAAAACAAATCACGGCATCCCAACAAAATAAAGAGGATAGATCAAACCTCAGGCTAAAAAATAATATATAGCAAACAAAAAGCCCTTCATAGGCTTTAAAACAAATAAAATTTAAAAATAAATTGAGACAAAAGAGCATAGTTTTGATAAAAAATGACATCTTTTTAAACTATAATTTCACTATATTTTAAATTAAAACAAATTTAAAATAAATTAAATTTAACGAAATAAATAATACAAACTTTACTAAATACAAAACCGACATGACCTAGAATTTTTTTTATGGTCAGGGAAACAAAAGTCACATACATTATTTACGTCAGGTCAAATGAAAGGATCGAAGTTTGGGACAAAACCATATCGTTGATGAGTTAGCCAAAACAGGTCTCCATCATTGGGCATTAGAAGTAATTAGATTAATCTCCAATTCTACATGCCCGCCCTTCTCATTAGCTTACTTTTAACATTGCCCCACCTAGGCCGTATAATCTAGGTAACTTCACAGTGAAAACAACTAAAAAAGTTAGCCTCAACATAGGCTCACGTTATTTGCAGGAGGAACTTGATGATACGATGGTCATAAAAAGGGCTCAACGACAGGGTCGTGTACGCAATTCGTATTATTTTAGAAAAGTAAATAAAAACAATCAGTAAAAAATTTGGAGAATACGAAAATTATATACAACTTTAAAGCACAAACACCTGCTCTAAACAGGCTACAAGTTAACAAAGGAAATTTTTTATTTTAAAACGAGGATTTTATCTTAGAATCGCTCATAGATAAAAGTCTAAATTAGTTTTTTTGCAGAAAAACTTACTTTTACTTAATGTACAAACAGTAGCATACAAAATATGACAACCAACCCCATTAAGGTATATACAGTAGTTTCAAAAGAAGTAAAAGAAGATCCAGATTTATTCACCAATCTGGAAGGTGTCTTCTCAACATATGAAAAAGCACAGGAATATATTGATCACTTCTTTGGTAATGCTAAATATGGTTATCGATCTATTGTTACGACCTATTTAGACCCCTTTCAGGAAGAAATCCAAAATAATGATTCTTATTATAGCATATCATCTCAATTAATAGGGCCGCATTTAGAAGTTGAGATCTGTAAAACTTCTTTTGCTGTTGTCCTCTCCGAAGTTGAACAATTGCGTATCGATCCGGCCACCTCAGAGAAACCCTTGGAATTAAACCTGCACTGTTTTGCTGCTTCTGAGGAAAAGGCAATGGAAAAATTCGAAAAATTAGCACAAGACTATGCAAAAGAACACAAGCTTCAATTTCAAATTAGCCCTTTTCGCATTGCAGATTCGGACCAATGCTATTAGCCTTCAATTGCAATGAAATTATAGCAAGAGATTCAGGGAAGTATTTTTTTACGGATTTCACTTAAATATTCTGGCGTAAATCCCAGATACGAAGCAATCAGGTATTGCGGAACACGTTGTACAAACTGCGGATATTTACGGAGCATATCATGGTAGAATTCTTCTTTAGATTTAGAGAATAGATATTTAACCCGCATTTGCGCAGCAGCATAAGCCCTTTGGTAGACAAATCGAAAATAACGCTCCATGATCGGAAATGCAGCTACCAATTTTTCTTGATTTTCTTGACTGATATAAACTAAATCTGAGGTCTCTACGGCCTGAATGTAAAATGACGTAACAAGCTTATGTTCGAAAGCCATATTGTCCGTAATCCACCAATTTTCTATGGCAAATTCAGTCGTTTGTTCGACTCCCTTTTCATTAACAAAGAATTTACGGAGAATACCTTCCAATACAAAAAAATGGTATCTACACACTTGGCCCTCCTCCAGTATATTTTCTTTTTTCGCGACCGTTTTGGTCTTAAAGTAATACAATATTTCTTCTAATTCGACCGGATCGATAGCGACAAATTTCTTTATATGTTCTTTCAGTTTTTCCAACAGTCTGTCAATTTTTTGTACAGACAAAGCTACTCATTCATTTTATCATAAAAAATACATGCGGCACCATTTCAAATAAGCTCGAAGAGCAAGGCTGGGAAAATAAAATCAAGTAATGGATGTCATCGATATCAAAGAAAAGGACCTCATGTCCATGTTAACACCAAAATTGAAGGAATGACAGCACATTGTGACTAGTGTTCCTAAAAAGGATTCTAACAGAAAATCAGCCCGCCATTAAAATAGGCGGGCTGATTCGCATTTATGGTATCCAATACGGTTTATCAGAAAACAACCTTACTATACTAACGTAAAATTCGAACTTTTCGTACTTTATTTACTTAATCCGTAAAACCAATCTACAAAGCCGCAATCTCCTGCTAAAAAGCGCCATCTATTCCGTAATGTAGTGAACCTCATGCGCCTCTGTCAACTGCGGAACTTCCAAATTATGAAGCATTTTATCCAATACAACATCTGGCAGTGGATATTCCCGATCGTTATTCTGCGTGCGCCAAATCTTGTAGGGTTTTTCAACGTACAACAATTTCACGTAGGCTTGATAGCTGACAAAAAGATCGATCAATTGTTTTCGCATCTGGGAAGTTATATTAGTGGCATTCCAGATAAAATCCTGTCCGCAGCGTAAGTATTTTTTTGCCTGCTCTTTTGCTTCCTGTACAACCCATCCGTTTCTCTTTTTATCGGTCGGATCAATGCGATACTTGCGTCTGATGTCGTCCAGACTAATAACGGGGAGGTCGGTATTCATTGCTAAAATCTGATAATCTTTGCCCATTCCCGGCAAACCTGAAAGTACAGTCACCGTGGATTTGAATATATCAAAAGGCACATAACCAACATAACTATCGTTTCCGTTAAAATATGTAAATCGTGCATTTTCAGACAAAAAAGAACGCGTGGCATCCCAGCAGCCAATCTCTTTACTATACAGTTCGAACATATCCAATGCATAGAGCAAATTATCCAAATCGCCACAATACCTTCCTTTAGTATCAGCTTCGGCCAACAACTTAAGTTGACTCATTTTGACACATAGTGACGCTTCCAAGGCGCTCTTCATCGGATCGGCTTTTTCCATCAACCATAATGGCAACCCATGATAGCGTACCAATGCGACAATTTCCTCCCGTAATGCAAAAGGGGTCTCCACATCACGAAATAAAATCTCCCGTGTGGTCTGTGCTCCTTTTTTGGCATGATTTGGTGAACTGATACGACCATCGGCAGCGACAACTGTCGTCGATCTCTTCTCGACATCATGCAATAAAGCGGAAGCCCAGAGGAGCTCCTGCTTTTGTTCATCCAGATTCCGATATTCAGGCAATGCTTCCAGCTGCTGTAATACCATTTGGGTATGAATCGCGACATTCCCTTCGGCATGATGTAAAGGATCCTGTTGTACCTGTTCCATATCCCTGACCCAAGAAAATTGTTTCGCTAAAGCCGACCAATCCTTATTTATTGCTATTGTCCATTCCATGAATAATCCCTCCTTTCCCAAATCATTTTTGCTCTTCGCCATGATTTTGTCCAATGTTCGTCGGTCTGCACATGTCCTTTTCTAACATATTTAAAAACATTGTGCTGAAATTCGCTGACGGCATATGCATCAGCATTCCTGCAGACTAACCCCTCCATCGTACATGCTTCTTCAGTTTTAGGATCAACCGATCCAAATATAGAAGACTGCATGGCCAAATTTTCGACTGAACGCCGAAGTTCTAACTCAGTCAAATCCTTTACCATGTCGAGTTTTAAAACAGGCACAGTAGGCAAATCAAATAAACTGGCATAAAAAGTAACTTCTTCCCATGAAAGCCACTGATCTTTAATTCGAGCAGCAAAAACATAATAATAGTGCTCAAGTTGCATATACTCGATCGAATGCACAGCATAAAGATTTTCACCAAAAAACTCCAAATCACCCAGATCGTTTTTTAATCTGGACCAATGCTCCCGAAGCTGGGCCGTCCATGGCGACGTGGTTGGAGCTGCATGAGATCGTGCAAATACTCCACGCCGTGAAAGGCAATTATTCTCGCCATCTAATTTTTCTGTAAATAACAGTTGATGGAAAGATTGCATATCCTTCCAATAATATTGATTAAAACGATCGTCGCTGCTTGTCCCTGGCGAAAATGGGAAATGATAGGTACGACCATATTTTGTTGATTCCATTTTTAAAATTTAAATCCATACTAAAAAATTGAAGACATAGGCATTGGGTAAACAAATCGGGTAAATCCCGTTGTTTACTTTCTTCCTAAATATCGACAATGCATTACATGACTTTAAATTTTAAAAATTGACAACACAAATGATCTGTTGCTACAAAAGTATACAATTTATTTTAAAAACATAAATACGCTCCCTTTGATTTTTGGACAACACACCGCCTTCCCTACTTTCTAATCAGCCTTGATTAGTCAAAAAACGCGTCAATTAATATAATTTCAATTCAGTGTATGTCGTTCCAATGGGAATAACCCTGTCTGCTACCCAAATTTGGGTTTTGTCGAACTTCATCATTTTACTTCGTGCGACGATAAATGCTCTGTGACAACGAACAAATTCGCCCTTCGGGAGCAGTTCCAGCAGCTCGCTAATGGTAATTCTAGAACTAACGCATTTATTATCGTTCAAATGTATTTGGGTGTAATTGCCTGATGCTTCAATATACAGGATACGGTCGAATTCAACTTTAACATGTTCATAACCATCTTTGACGAACAGATAGTCTTTGTTATGCTGTAGCTTTTTTGCCCGAAGGCTATACAATTCGCTCGCCTTGTTGCAGGCTTTCAAAAACCTGCTCATAGAAAATGGTTTAAGCAAGTAATCGATGGCGTCGAGCTCGAAACTCAATAGCGCATGCTCGGAATAAGCCGTCGTAAAAATCACCATTGGCGAAGTATTCAAACTGCGCAGAAATTCTATTCCTGAAATATCTGGCATTTTTATATCTAAAAAGATAAGGTCCACCTGCTCCTTCTGGAGATAATCAATCGCCATAAACGCATCCGTAAATGTACTTTTTAATTCAATAAAAGGGACTTTAGCTATATGGTGTTCAATAACCTGCAGTGCCACAGGTTCATCATCTATCGCGATGGCTATCATAACAATTATTGATTTAAAATCTGATCTATTTGGTCATACAGTTGTTTTCCATTACTTGGTCGAAGAGCCTTTTCCACAACTAATTTTCCTGTTTTATCAAATATAAAATATTGCGGATAATATTCGGCTTTGTCTTTTGCATTTAGCAGTAATTCCTTCCAAAAGGGCTCAATCTGTTTCCTATTTTTACGTAAATGGATTCCGGTTAAATTGTTGACGCGTATAAAGTCTTTCCAGTCCTGATCGCGATGGTCTTCATCCATATCCAAATAAACGAAGGCAATATCTTTATCCATGTATCTTTTCTTCAGTTCAGGTGTATACTTCAATTCAAACTTGCAGGGACCACACCAGGTTCCCCAAACATCCAAATAGACCACTTTTCCTTTCAATTCAGCAATCAGGTCGTCGATCGATGAGATAGGTTGATCATCTTCAATCAACCGAATCTGTTTGTTGTGTTTATTCGCCACCAAAAGAGCGTCAAGATCGGCAATATAGCTTTCAACAAGCGGCGTATGCTTATCTTTTGGAAATATATTCCAATGTGCTCCTGCCAATGCTTTTAAATGCGTTAAGTCCTTGTCATGATATAGATTGACCAATTGTTGAAAATTGTATTTTTCTACGATAGGCTTGGAGAAATTATTTAAAGCACCGATAAACCGCCAATAATCTTTACTATAGATGTTCATTAATCTATTTGCACTGTCTAAGCTTATCCCGAAATAAGGGATTGGTTCACTAGACGCAATTTTCTCGGCCCGAATCTTAACAAATGCCTTCGTTTCCAGATAACGCAGGTAATTGTCAAGGAAAGAATAAAGAGAAGGGCCTCCAAAGTCGTCCTGTAAATTAATAAGTGCTTTTCCAAACAGCTCTAGAACCAAACTATCTGCGGTAGACTTTGGCAATTCAGCGATACGGGCAAAATCGTTCAGATGGTTCATCCGTTGCGCGTAAAACTCAGTACGTATATAGTTTTTTAGTGAGGAAGACAATGGACTAGTTTGGATCACTTTATTGATTTGATTGCAATCCGCTAAACAGGGAATTAAAACTTGCTGTCTCAACTGAGCCAAAGAGCATTGAGCAAGATTATTTACGTTCGGGGCCTTCATAAAAAAAGGCACTTCATCGTGTTTTATTTGCTGTATAATTTTGTTTTCTGTCAAAGCACTACCGTCTGTAAATACGATCGTAGTGTCGGTTAAATTCAGGATAAGATCTTTACCGGGGCTTAATAACAAGGTTTGAAATACACTGCTGTAATTTAGAGTCGCGGATTTTCGAGCTGTTATTGGCAGTGCGACCTCAAATGTGCCATCGCTGGCAACGGTTATCTGTTGCGAATTTTCTTTATAAAAACCAAAAACAAGAGGAATATTAATTTCCAAGGCCTTGTTTGGATCATAATTCCAAATCTTACCGCTCAATTTAAATTGAGCATGACTGCTTAGACAATACACGGTCATAAGCAAAAAAACAAGTATTTTTTTCATTGCTGTTAATTAAGGAACCAATAAATCAGGTGAATAATTGATTAAAAGATAATGGAACTAGTTAGATTTAAATAACACTAGCCATCTTTAAATATGTAAAGTTAAATGGATAAAAAATTCATTGGCATTTTCACGTATCATCAGTTCATGTCGATCTCGATATAGCAATGAAAGACGTTGGCGTACATTCTCCAAACCGACACCACTTTTTAGTTTTTCGGGATCACGATCACTTTTCGGATTAATGCTATTACTCACATCGAAAAACAAAACCTGGTCTCGCACTTGCAAAGATATTTTAATATAAGAGGATTTCTGAAGGCTTATACCATGCTTAAATGCGTTCTCGACGAAAGGGATCAGCAACATAGGGGTAATTTGATAATTTTCAAACTGCTCCTCTATTTCCGTTATAATGGTAATTTTTTCTGACATCGAAGTCCGCAGGGTCTGTAAAGCGATGTAATTATTCAGGTATTCTATTTCACGCGTCAACGAGATTTTATCTTGCGTATTTTCATGGAGCATAAACCGCATCATATCGCCCAATCGCTGAATTCCCTCCCCTGTCCGTTCGGCTTTTTCCTGTAATGCCGTGCCATACAATGTGTTTAAGGCATTAAATAAAAAGTGTGGGTTTATTTGGGATTTCAGAAAAGTCAGATTAGCGTCCGACTGACCGAGCTCCGTACGTAAGGAGGCAATTTCGTTGTTACGCATTAGACGTTTTTTAAAGAGAAACCAGGAAAGCGGAACGCTAACCAATAATTGCGTGGGTAAATGAAACATCGCAACAATAAAGATCACTTCACTGGTCCGGTTAAAGAAGAATAGGGCCAATATGCTTAATGGTATAATTAAAACCAAACTCACCGCAGCGATAATCCAAAAGAAGTCGCGGAATTTCTTTTGTTTTTCATGTAATTTTGGCAACAAATAGTATAAGGAATAGATTACGATACCAACCGCAGACAACACGACCAAAGTCCATAACACCGAAAGTTGGTAATGCGAGTGAGATATGATCAAAAAAAACAATCCGATAAACCAAAAGCCAATTCCAAAGGCCAAATCCATTTTTAGCTGCTTTTGTATAGCCGGGTTTTCAACCCTGTTTTTAAGCAGATAGCTGATCAAAAATTGCATGCAGGTGTATAGAGAAATTACGATTGTCCATAGAACTGCTTGTGTTAAGGACTTAAAAAACATGCTATTGTAGCCTCTTTGAATACTATCAAAATCCATAAGCTCATAGGTATGGCTATAGGTCCGGCATACACCTAAAATCAGTCCGGATATCAAGATCAGAGCAGCTAGTAATGAATAATTCAACAGCTCCCGTTTTCTATTGATGAGCGCAGGAATAAGAACAAAATTTAATGCGAGAAACATCAAATATAGAAGCAGATAATAGCTAAACTTGGGTACAAAAAAATTAAAAAAATAAGAGTAGTTTATTTTCTGACCAATGAAATAGTTATGCATACCACTATCATCCCGATTGTTTGTATCAACAAGCAAAGCATAAAGAACAGCGACAAATACGACAGTTGCCATCCAAAATTCCATTTTTCTTACGTCTTTCAATTTCATGTTATTGGTTTTGATAAGACAATATTAACTGAAATGAAAACATAACACAGAAAAATGTGACGAATACCACCAAAAATGTGATGAATCAAATTTTCTTCATCTTATAGCTGGGATTCTATTGTTGTTCTTATAAAATAGCATTTGATTTTACTATCTTTAAGCTGAAAAGTATCAAACCAGCTTTATTAACTTTATTCAAAAAAACACTACATAATTAATCCACTGTTTCACACATTCACTTCCGATTTTTGCGGCAACTGTTACGGCAAATAGCGAAGATTGCACAAAGGCATTGGGCTGTCGAATGGTCATAAATACAGGTTTTAAAAAATAATTGATCATATGGATAACTATATCGTATTAAAAAGGTTTACTAGTTTAGAAGAAGCTCAGGAATGTCATCAGCTACTTTCGGATAGAGGTGTAAAAACGCGGTTGGCTGATAATCTACCCCCTGTGGATATTACATTTTCTGGAAATACGGTAGGACACCAATATGAGATTCAAATAGACCCCGCCGATTTCGCAAATGCAGAATCTACTTTAGAAGAGCAGGAAATGCAGTCTCTCCCACTGGTTGGAGATGACCACTACCTGTACCAATTTTCCGACGAAGAGCTCTTCGAAATCCTGCAAAAACCCGATGAATGGAACAAATTGGACTATGCGCTTGCCAGAGAAATTTTATTAAAAAGAGGGAAAGATATTGATCAGGAAAAGCTTGATCTTTTGAAGAAGGAGCGGCTCATGAAATTACGGGAACCTGAACCACAACAGAAGTATTGGATTATTTTTGGCTATATTTCAGCCCTTCTAGGTGGTCTTTTAGGAATTGTAATCGGGTATATGTTGTTTAGTTCTAAAAAGAGCCTACCGAATGGCGAACGGATATTTTCTTATTCTGATCATGACAGAAAACATGGGATAAACATATTCTATATCGGATTATTTGTATTCACAATATCCGTTCTCATCAAAATTCTCTGGGGCTGATAGTATAATATTGAATCCATTTATTCTTTTAGCAGAATAGATCGGTGGAGCTTCGTCATTGTGGTCATTCTGTATCCTATCACGACCCAATTAGCGTTAACAGTAGTAAATTTTTAATACTAAAAAAAAATACCGATATTTAAGATGATATCTTTATTCTTGAATTGTTTTTTGTAAACCTACAGACAAATTAGCTTTATGAATAGTTTAAAGACCACAGCCACTCATTTCCGTTATAAGAAGCATCCGGGAGATCTATTTAGAAATACGTCGGTTCAATTATTACCTCATCCCTATAAAAATCAAGAAGACTTTTGGGTATGGTTTCACCCCTTCTACCACCGCAGTGAAGACATTTCAGATTTAGGCGACCTGTACAAACAGCTTCACGATACGCCTTGCCAAGAAACGAGAGTATCATCAAAAAATGAGCTTTGTTACCCTGCGGTCGCGAAAGAACGTCTCTTTGAGGAAATAAAATCATTGGAGCAAAAAATCTATCAGGATTGCTTTGAAAACTTTTATTTGCTGATTATCGAAGGTCGTATCGAGCTGTTAGAAAGTCATCAAATTGAAAGCAAAGAATCTAGCTCTTAATATCTATTCTTTAAACCGTTATGCATTATTTGACTTGTGCGATTATAAGGGAGGACGATAAGGTACTCATCTGTCAGCGTGCAGCATCGGTGACGCATGCCTTAAAGTGGGAATTTCCTGGTCGCATTACCGAGTCCCACAAACCAATGAAAGCAAATTTGTCGCTCAAAATCAGGGAAGAGCTTAATATAGATATTCTTGTCGGAAGGCCGTTAAAGATGACGCAACAAGACTATACAAGTCCAGCACCTTGTCTCTATCCTGTTCTCTGCACCTTTTGTTCTGGCGAAGTTGCCTTTCAAAAATATGTTCAAGCATTATGGGTTTCCCCCGCAGAACTATTGCATTTTGACTGGACAGATACCGATCGACCAATTGTAGAAGAGTATACCAGATACCTTGAAGATTTAAATCCTCCATCTCGCATAAGGGAAGCTTTTTTAGAAATCCTGATTGGACTTATCGGCTTTACACTGGTCCATAAATTCTTCAATCTATATATAGCCTTATTGATAACATTGATCTTAATCACTGTTACCGGAATTTATACCTATTACACCCGAAAAAATATAAAGAAAAGAATCCCATAAAACTTCCCTACATTTATAAAACTAAGTAACCCATAATTTCATTTTAGCCATATTGAAGACTTAATCAAATGAAAGATTTCCCACAATTAGTCACAGAACGACTTATTCTCAACGCCATTGACACGACCGATATTCCACAGATTGTAGACTATCTGCAAGACAAGGTTTATTCGGACTTTACCTCAAATATTCCCTACCCATACCGAAAAGAAGATGCTGAATATTGGCTTAAATTAGCCGAAGAAGCGTTTGCCAATCGTAAAGGATTCACTTTTGCTATTCGAAATAAAGATAAAAAGCTGATCGGAGCTATTGGTCTGCACGATGAAGGCTCGGATAAGGCCGAGTTGGGATACTGGATCGCTATTCCTTACTGGAATAATGGTTATGTCACTGAAGCTGCAAAAGCAATCATTGAGTTTGGTTTTAAAGAACTAAACTTCAATAAAATTTTTGCGACCTACTTCCCACATAATCCAGCCTCTGGAAAAGTCATGGAAAAAATAGGCATGAAAAAAGAAGCCCTGCTAAAACAACATTTAAAGAAAGATGGCCGGTATTACGATATTCCATTATATTCCATTTTTAGAACGGAAAAATAAAACAGCAATTTCTCATGGATAAAAAGAATATCAGGTTGCACTGTGATCATACATTTCCTACACTTATTCTTCTCTTTGGTTGTATTGCTATATCCCCAATAATAATTTCAAAGTATTCCCTGTCTCTGTTAAGGATAATAGGGGAGACTTGCTGCGGACTCATCATACTTACAGGCCTTTGGAGATTTGAGCACTTCGAAATATCTGGAGATACACTTACCAAAGTAAACTTAGCTGGATTATATCGAAAGGATTTAAATATGTGTCATATAACCAGATATACAAAAAAAGTGATTGATATGAATCACTTTCGGAATCCGGTTAATATCATAAAGTTATTCAGTAAGGAGGAAAAATATTTTAAATTCAGAACCATAAAACTTCAGGCAACAGATAATTTAACCATGATAATAAATGAACGAAATATGCAGAGCGAGGATTTCAAAAAATTATACCATATCATCAAAACTTATCAGAAACGACAAGTCAAGTATAAATCTCCAATTGTTTCGTGAAATTGACTAAATTTAAGCAACCGATAATCATAAAGGATAAAACATGAAAATATTTGCATTCGCTGGGAGTAATTCTTCCACATCAATTAACAAACAATTGGTCAAATTTGTACTTAAAAGCTTCGAGGGGCACGAGATTAATTTGATCGACCTGAATGACTATAACATGCCTGTCTTTTCTGTTGACCTAGAAAAGAATGGCTTCCCACAGGAAGCGCAGCTTTTTCTAGATCATATTGCCTCCAGTGACGTTATCATTTGCTCCCTGGCGGAGAATAATCGTTCCTATAGCGTAGCATTTAAAAATGTATTCGACTGGGCATCTAGAATTAATGTTAAAGTTTTCCAAGATAAACCCATGTTGCTTATGACAACTTCACCGGGAGGTTACGGTGGTGGAAATGTAATGGCCGAAGCGCAGAAATTCTTTCCGCAGTTTGGCGCTATCATTAAAGAAACATTCTCGCTTCCCAAATTTTACGAAAATTTTGATCAGGATAATGGCGTAATCAATCCAGAACACCTCAATAGTCTGAGGGAAAAAATAGCGGGCTTTAAGGAACAGATTTCTTCCTAACGTCAAAATCCAGTGTCATTTTTCTGGGCTTTGTATGGATTACTTCGATGCAGTGAACCTGCTGGAAAAGCTTTTTAAGGTTATTTTGCAAGGCCAAGCTACATACTGGCTTGGCTTTTCTTTGCTTATTCTTACCCTTTTGCTTACTGTTTCTCTAGTATTTTGTTACTTCTTTACCAAAGAAACAGCAAAGGAATACCAAAGAAGAAGCGAGTCAATCCCCTAGGTGTCCCAAAGAAATAGCAACGGAATAGCAGAGAAATAGCGAATAAGCTGCAAGCCCTTACCTTAGCGCCCCAAAGAGCGGTGCTATAATAGAAAACAGACCCCTAACGATAGCAACTGTTAAAGGTTCATAATTAAGGAGGGGTGATTTACCCCTCCTTAAAATTTATTTAAGGAGCTCTTCGAGTTTCTCTATCAACTTTACTCCTTTTAAGTTGATTCCAACAATCTTACCTTCGGGAGAGATGAGGTAATTTTGCGGAATAGCCTGAATACCGTACAATTGAGCCGCTTGATTTTGCCAACCATTCAGATCAGACACCTGAGGCCAGGTTAACCCATCTTGTTCAATTGCCTTTATCCAGTTATCTTTTTTACCAGGTTTATCGAGTGAAACACCCAGTATCTCAAATTTTGATCCTTTAAATTTTTGATAGGCTTTCACCAGATTAGGGTTCTCTGCACGACAAGGACCGCACCATGAGGCCCAAAAATCCAAAAGCACGTATTTACCTTTAAAATCCGAAAGTTTTAACGCTTTACCTTCAGGAGTTTCCTGTTCAAAATCTAAAGCCGGCTGTCCAATTCCTAGTTTTTTTGCGAGTTGAATATCTGCATTCAATTTTTTTCCGATAGCTGTTTGCCTTAATCTCGATGACAAATTGAAAAACAAAAGTTCGGTGGTAACTACATTATCATCGTAGCTGGCAACTTCCTGCAAGGCCAACAAACTGAAGTAATTGTCTGGATTATTGACGATAAAATTTCGCTGCGCCTTCTTACGTTCTGTTTCGATCTTGTCTATTTCTTGCGCAATTTGGTTGAGCGCATTCTCGTCACGATTTTTTTCCTGATACAAATCAGCTCTTTTAGACTGCTGAACCATAAGCTTTTTCTCATAGGAGTTTAAATAATCTTGATACTGCTTATAGGCTACCTGCAGTTTACCGCCTTTCACCAAGGAAGACTCGAAAGGACGTTGAACAGTGATTTGCGTATTGGGTTCCACAGGATCTACATAAAATGTAAGACGCTCCATCGGACCACCTTTGCGGTTAAAGAAGGAAGCTCCATCTTTGGAATAAAATAACATGACTTGCGTTGGTTCCATGATTTCCCCTTTATAGATCACATCATTGGGTCCAAAATTAATAGAGTCAATTGTCAGTTTTCTGTCCACGATGTAGCGAACAAATGCTTTAGATTTTGCGGGAAATTGTTTTCCCTTTATTGTTAATTGAAAACGCTGTCCTTGAGCCAATACTGTCCCAAGACAACTTAAAACCAAAAATATTGATATAGCTATTTTTTTCATGTTGATTATTACAGTGCTTTAGCACGTGCCACAAGAGCATCGGCCAGTTTAATAATTTTTGAAGTTTCCAGTTCAGCCAAGCCACGCGCAGCTTCCGCAGCTTGAACAGCTTCCTTCTTTTTTTTCAATGCGATACAAATATCGGCCAATGTACCTTGATTGGAATAACTTGAGGGATTCAATTCGACGGCCTGTTTGGCCAGCACATAGCATTGTTTTAGTACGATTGGATTCGCAACATTTCCTTTTGCATTGGCATTGCGGCGGGCTATAAAACTCAATCTCTCGTCTTCATTTTTGAGCAGGCCTTTCCTCAATACATTCGTGAGGGTAACAAACTCCTTATCGGTACCATGTGCAGCAGTCCATTCTACTTTATACAGTGCGGCTTCTATTTTTTGTTCTGGATCTTTTAGGCCTTCAAAATAGGCTAGGCCAGCATTAAATTCATCTACTTTATGATCTCTAATATAGCCATACATAGCATAACGTAGCAACTGTACCTCTTTTTTCGCAAAATCTGCCGGCACCGCTATGTTTTTAAAATAAGATTTGTTCGACTCAAAAAATTTTCCGTAGCGATCATCTAGGCTTTGTGCCATCATTTTTATGGTCTCCCATCCATTTGGGCTCTTCAAAAATTCATCGGTAGCCACGCTGTCCAATGCTTTTTTCGCTGCATTTGCTGCTTGACTATCGGTTTGTTCCATCACTTTAATATAGCGGATCAGGAAATTCGACTCCCGCATACCCAAATCATACGATTTACGCAAATTGGGGATCTGAAAATTGGGATCATTAGCTTGCTCTGCCTGCTTCAGGAAAAGATCGGCTTCCATGCGAGACTGGGTTCTATAGATCAATGTCCCCTGCCCATCTAAAAATAAATACGTGGGAAAACTTCTGATTTGGTATAATTTAGCAATATCTACGCCCTCTCCTATCTCGCAGTCAAATTTAGTATTGATAAACCTGCTATTAAAATAACGAGCGACTTCAGGTTGTGAAAACACATTTCCTTCCATCCATTTACAGGGAGCGCACCAGGAGGTAAATCCATCCAGGAAAATCAGTTTATTTTCTTGCTTGGCCAATTCCTTTGCCTGGCCAAAAGTGATCTTCTGAAACTGTATATGTTCTTGTGCGAGCAATAGCATCGACTGTGTAAAAGCCAGTGCTGTCAATAGTATCTTTTTCATATTTTTTTATTAAGAACCTAATCAATTTCCATGTTGATAGAAATTGATTAGGAATGAGTGGTCTACATCTAATTTTTTAGCGTTCGTATTGGGGAATTCCCGGATTCAACGAAAGTACCTTTGGGGGAACCGGAAGTATCATCCGGGCATCCGTGGATTCCATTTCGAAAACTTTCCCTGCCAATGGATGTTGGATTGACTTCTTAAAATTGTCTGCTATAGCGAGTCGTTTCAAATCAATCAGCCTATCGGATGCCATAAAGGGCATTTCACGACGTCTTTCGTCAAGTACCGTCTGTAAAACAATTTTTGGATCCGTTGAGGTTAACGCTTTATTATTCTCTATTCGGCTATTTCTTAATGTATTCAAGAAGCTTAGTGCCTCCGCCGTATTACCCGTCCGAACAGCTGCTTCCGCAGCAATCAAAAACAATTCAGGCGTATTAAATCCTGTGCTAAATTCGACGTAGGGAGCAAAAAGAACCCGTCCTGGAAATTTTACAATAGTAGCACCTAAAGAAGCCTGATCGCGACAGAAAAATAATTCATAACGTTTGTCGGTTGCACCTGCTGGCAAATCTTTGGCGTAAGTTTCTATCAGCTCTTTAGAGGCATAAAATTCGGCATTGGGGCTAACTAGGGAACTTGTTCCCAATCGAGACCATACAGCCTCCATATTCGTTCTGGAATCGGGAAATTGAACCGAATTATCTGTTTTAAGACAAACTCGTCCCCAAGTCGTCTTGTCTTTATTGGTATATAAACTATAATCAATGAGCGTTTTATTCACAGCAAGTGCTTGTTTTGCATTCTCAAGGGCCTCTTTGTATTTTCCCTGATAGAGATAAACCCGACTTAGAAAAGAGAAACCGACGGAACGTACTGCTTGAAATCTATTTGACTGCACTGTACTCAAATTTGGCAACGCGTCATTAAGATCGCTAACTACCTGATCATAGATCGCCTGAACAGATACACGTTCGTATTTTTGATTGATATCCTCTTTCAGCACCAAAGGTACCCCTAGATCTTTTGTTGCACTTGCAGGATTATAATGAGCGGCATAGATATTCACTAGACTAAGGTATTCAAATGCACGACCGACCTTAGCCTCAGCCCAAACCCTTTTCTTTTCGGCTTCCGATCCCTCTGTTGCTGCCAATACATTGTTAATAACAACATTGTAAGTGAATATGTGGCTATAAGCCGATTCCCAGTATGGATCATACTGGCCATCTTCAAATATCGCACCGTGAGCAAAGCTATAGAGTTGTTTTTTTACATAGTCATAATAGTCATAGCTTGCTGCCGATTGTACATCCTGAGGATCTCCGGACTGTAAATTATCTACTAAATAGTTCGGATAAACAGCGGAAGCCCTTACTAAAGATTGATCGTTTAGAAGCAATTTGTAATCATTCAGATTCTCTGGAATTGTAAAACCTTTTGGTTTAATATCCAAGTATTTGTTACAGCTATTCAATGTCAATAAACCGAATAGCAATCCTATATATATTTTTCTCATGATATTTTCTTATTAAAATCCTACAGATACACCTAAATTGTAAATTATTGGTGCTTGTATCCCTCTACTTGGACTCGTTACCGTACTATACCCAGCCCAAACCTCGGGATCAAGATTATCCTTGTTAGCGACCCAACGCCATGAATTCAATACCTGTCCTGTTAGACGCACATAAGAAAGATTTGTCGGTGCAATCCATTGTGCAGGAAGGTTGTAGGATAATGAAATATCGCGCAATTTAATATAGTCAGCCTTCTGAACAAATTTATGTGCAGCATTGAAAATATCGGAAATATTGCCTGAAGCAGCAGAAACAAATGCGGGAGCAATATCAGGGTTACTTTCATCACCTGGGTTCTTCCAATAGTTCAACCATAATTTGTCGAAGTTATTATTGTAGTTAAGCTCCGCGTATTTACTCAAGAACTCTGGATGAACTCCCCGCATCACATGGCCACCATTGAAAATAAACATAAAGGAAAGCGTCAAATCTTTATACTTAAATCCATTTCTGAAAGAAACAGTGTAGGGAGGTACTGTCGTACCTTCATAGATTAAATCATCGACAGTCAATTTTTGCGTGGTCTCGACCAGACTACCATCAGCCTTTCGTGCCAAAGGTCGTCCCTTATCATTTAATCCCGCATAATCTATGCTATATAAACTACCCATTGGGATTCCAACCCGATTTTGGGGAGCATAATAGTAATAGTATGGGGTATTCTGTTCAACATATAGATTGGTAATCTTATTTTTGTTGTAACTAAAATTCACTGTGCTGTTCCAGCTGAAGTTTTCACGTTGAATCACCTTACCATTCAGCCCCAACTCGATCCCGCTATTCTGCATATCAGCATAATTAAGCAACACCATATCCCATCCCAAAGTTGGATCCAACGGCGTATTCCCCAATAAATCAGAAGTTTTCTTATTGTAGATATCAAGAGTAGCTGTAAGTCTATCTTTAAATAGTGAGAAATCAAAACCAACATTGAATACTTTTGTTCGCTCCCATCGCAACAATGGATTAGGCGGAGAATCAATATAGGCTTGCATTTCACCGTTAAAGTAGTTCAGATTGTTATTCACCCTCGAAATCAAATATGGTCCATTATCCTTTGGGACATTTCCATTTACACCATAAGTCGCACGTACCGACCAACGATCTAATGGTTCCCAATCAATTCTTGGCAGATGATATAAAGCGCCTATGGACCAAAGAGGTTTGTATTGATTTTTGATATTTGTTCCAAACAAATTAGATTGATCCATCCGGATGCTTCCACTCAAAGTCAACTTACGATCATAGGTATAAGATCCATTGGCATAGAAGGAAACAAATCTATCGACTAGATCCTTAAATCCAGTCTCTTTTTTCGAAATAGTATAGCTATTAAAAAGCGCCTGTGTGTTTTGGATCTGAATACCAAAAAGCTCTTCATTAATTCCTTTGTAGACTAGGCTATTTTCATCGTAACCATACTTGTAAATATTCGTATATCGGTTATTGATCTGTCTACGTTCAGCACCGGCGATTGCGACAATTTCATGTTTTCCCTGAATATTATTTTGATAATTAAATTGGCCACGTAAGGTATAGCTATTGACATCATTACGTTGTTCAGCAAATTGTCCCCCTTGCGGAATATTGCGCTTGATTGCCCCGTCCTTTCCGATTTGGGTAGCGTCATTCACCATACCTACAACCGATTGGGCATTTTTCCTATTCAATGTGCCATTATACCCTTCGGTCCGTTCACTTTGATAGGACAGATCGAAGTCCAGTCCTTTGATAATCTTAAAATTTGCAGCAAAATTTAAGTTAAGGTATTTATTATAGAACTTTTCGTGGATCGCTGCTACATGCTTTAAAGGAATGTAGGTCTCATCTTCCAGTCCCAGCGCATTCAAGCGATCAATCTCAAACTGAGATTTTGAACTATACCATTGCGCTGGAGAAAAATCCTCATTTTCAAGCAGATAATAGGATGCTTTGCCTCCCATATAGTTATCGTAGAAATTGAAGCCAATATCACCCTCTCTATTTTGGTTTTTCCCCAATACATTTGCGCGTAAACTAAACCAGTCGGTAAACTTAAAATTATTTTTCAGACTAAATCCCAGCTCCTTGTTTGTCGCCCGTCCCTTATTGTAATCTCCCGGCTGCGTATAATTGAGGGAATAATGGTATGTATAACGATCGGATCCGCCCGAAATAGCGAGATTATGCTGCTGATCGAATCGGGTCGTATTCAGAAATTTATCCATTTGACTAAAGCGATCACGATTTCGATATACATCCAGCCGCTTTTCCATCTCTTCTTCCGAAATTACTCCACCTTTGCGATCGTACAAAATTCGATAAACGTCGTTCATCGCTTTTCTCGGGTCAATAACTGCATAATCTCCCGAACGGTAATTAAACATTTCCTTTTGAAAGTTGACCAGTTCAGCGCTACTCATCTGATTGAGGTAGCTACGGCTTGGAAGTCCTCTAAAAGAAAGCGTATTGCTATAATCAATCTTTGTTTTGCCTGCGGAGCCTATTTTTGTCGCAATAACAATAACACCGTTAGAGGAACGAACGCCATAAATGGAGGCTGCCGAAGCATCTTTCAAAACGGTTATGGAAGCAATATCATTGGGATTAATAGCTGTTAAGTCACCTTCAAAAGGCATACCGTCAACAACGATTAGCGGAGCAGCCTGTGCGTTGATGGTGGAGCGTCCACGAACCTCGATACCCAGGTTATTTTTCGAATTCTGTGGACTTGAAGTATTTCGCACCAAATTTAGCCCGGGCAACAATCCATCGATCCGGTCCAATAAATTAGGTTGAAGCCGTCCTTCCATGTCTTTGGCTGTCACCTGAGCAATTGAGCCTGCTGCTCTTTCTTTGCTTATTTTTTGGTATCCTGTATTGACCGTAATGTTCACTTCCTGCAATTGCTCATCCAAGGCTCTTAAGGTAATCGTACCCAAATCGGACTTAGCTGCAATCGTAAGTGGAGCAAATCCGACCATGGTAATGTCCAAAAAGCTATTTAAACTAACGCCATTAATTTCAAAATGACCATGCTGATCTGTAACGGTTCCTTTTGGAACACCTTTTACACGAATCGTTGCACCTTGAAGTGGTCTGTTGTTATAATCGACAATAAAACCTTTTACCGTCATTAACTGATTAGTGATCGATCGTTGAGTCTGTTGAGATTTTTCGTGTACGACAATAATCTTCCCCTTGATCTCAAAATCGAGATCCAAATCGTCCAATAACTTCCCAAGAGCATTTCCCAACGATTCTTTTTTAACGGTTAAGTTAACCTTTGTATCTGGATCAATAGTTGTGGCCGCCCATACATAAGAATAGCCAGTCTGCTTATTGATCTCTGAAAAAACCTTTCTCAACGACACTGATTTCTCCTGTATCGATACGTCCTGTCCATACGTTTTAGCTCCAACATGAAGCAGACAACAAGACATTAGTATGGTTGTAAGCGATATGCGCATAATGTTTCCCCTCCATTGCGGCCTACCCCAAATATCTGGGCGATCGCTGTTTTTCATTTGTTGCGTTTGATCGTATAGGGCACGACCAAGTTGTGCATAATTTTTATACATTTGTTTTAGGTTAAGAATTAAAATTCTGTTACAGTTAGAATTACTTGATCTGAAGCCCTAAATGTTGCAAGCGTTTAGGGTTTCGTCTTTTCATTTAGGTTGTTTTGTCTACATAAATGGTCTTTCCTTTAAATTTAAACTTAATTTTCCCGGTACTCTCCAGTACGTTGATGATATCTTTCAGACTGCTGTTACGAGACAACATCGCTTCAAATTTTTCCGATTTTATTTGGTTATCGAGATAGACGACATCTACATTATACCAAGACGCTAACTCATCCATAATACCCCCTAAAGTCTCCGAATTGAACACGAAATATCCGTCTTTCAATGCATTGCGCGCGTCAAGATCAATTATTCGTCGTTCAATTTGACCGAGTTTGATATACGATTCTTCCCCTGGCAACAGTATAATCTGCCTGTCGCCCTGTCGAACCCTAACTTTACCTTCGTATAATGTCGTTTTAAAGTCTTCTATATTCTTGGTTGATTTCACATAAAAATGTGTCCCCAATACGGAGATATTGATCTTCCCTGCTTGTACCACGAAAGGTTTCAGTTTTGGAACCTCACCTTCCCATGGTAAATATTTTTTGGCAACTTCAAAATAAGCCTCCCCCACCAAACGAACCTCCCGCATACTATCTACTTCATAATAATCCAACTGCGTTTTGGCATTCATCCATACTTTGGTTCCATCAGGTAATAGCATGGTCATTTTCCCACCCTTGGGTGTCGCAGCGAATAAATTATTCACTCGTGCCGCTTTATTTTTAACGGGTGATACAAACGATAATAAAGTATCTGCTGGAGCCATCGAAATTGAATTTCCATTTCCTAGACGTACTACCCCTGTCATTTGAGCGGGTTGAATATCTTTATCCGGAGTCTCCTGATAGACCGTATCCGAAAGATTATGTATAAAAAACAACACGAGTAATCCAATCAACGCCGCGGCGATACCATAGGACAACATACGTTTATAAAAAGGTTTAGTGTATGAGGTATTGAGGTAATCTTGTTCAAAGAGGGCAAATGATTCCTCCCAATCATAACGGGCTATCCCGTCTAAATCCGCTTGCATTTGATCTTTGTTGTCAATCAGATCACATAGCCCCTTATTTGCATCAGTTTCGGACCGCCATAAGTCCAACTGTAATTTTTCGTCATCGCGCAATCCTTCCAGCTTGGATTTGCTCAGTAAATAAATGATATGTTGGGGTATTTGCTCCATATTGCTCTATATACTTAAAACAATATTTTGATTTCGTTTCTCTAAAGAGGTGGTAGATATTTTCACAAAAACCTATGTATCAGAAGTATAAATTTTCTAATAATAGAGTAAAAGCAAAAGTAGGCAAAAAAACTGGTCAGGCTTGAGTCTTAATCTCAAAAGTTCAATTCCCCTTTTCTTTTGATTGTAAATCGTACTAGTGGTTAGTCCTAAGGAGATCGCTGCTTCCTGTGGGCTTAAATCTTCAACAATCAACTTACGCATCACTTGCTTACATTGCTCAGGCAGGGTATCAATGGCATCATGGATCGTTCGAAGCGTCTCCAAATAGATCATTTGATGGCTGATCGGTAAATCGACCAGATCGACCTGTGACGTATAAAAATTGGTTTTTTGTTGAATTCTATTTTCTTGTTGGATCCTGTTTAAAGCGGCGTTTCTACAACTTGTGTAGAGAAAACCTCGGATTGATTCAACATGATCAAAATCTATCCGGCGCTCCCAAAGCTTTAAGAATACATCCTGCACGATTTCTTCGATGGTACCTTTATCAAGATTCATCTTTTCTAAAAAATAGCACATTGGACTATAGAAAGTTTTGTACAGAAACTGTAAACCATCCCTTCTGCCCTCCCGAAAAGATTTTAAAAAATCTTGCTTGCTAAATTCTTGGTTTACCTTGTTTTTCACAATTCAATATTACTTAAATTTTAAATAAATATGAAAATTTCATTTATTGTGATCAACAGTCCCGCGCTGGCAAGCAATAGAAAACGGACAGGCCAAACCGGTTGACACAATACTATTCCATTCGGCAGCGATAGCGTAAAAGCGAAGCAAGATCGATGTATTTAGATTATAATTTCTACGCGATCAATTCTGGTGATACAGACTCTTCATAGTAGGCTTCATTCCATTTTGCCAATTGGCACATAATAGGTATTAAAGCCTTGCCCTTTTCTGTCAAAGAGTACTCTACGCGTGGTGGGAGCTCCTTGTACTCTTCTCTCAAAATAACGCCATCCTCTTCCAATTCTTTTAATGAACTGGTCAAAACCTTTCGAGAAATATGTTCGATGAGCGCATCCAATTGACCAAATCGGGCTTTTCGATCGCGCAAAGTATAGATAATCACAGGCTTCCACCGGGTACCTAAAATTGCCATGGAACGCTGCATGGCACAGGAACAACTTTTAAATTCAGTCCTTTTCATTTGAATATATTCAAAATAGTTACGCGAAGGTAACTAGTTTATACTAATAATAGTTACAAATATATACTATTTAAAATATATTTGTGAAGATTCACGATTTAAAACGAGAAAAATGAGCATACAAACACTTTTTAATCCATTTGAGTACAAAAATCTAACACTCAAAAACCGCTTTGTAATGGCGCCAATGACGAGAGCATTTTCGACGGATGGAATTCCCGACAGCGCTGTAGCGGGATATTACGAGCGTCGTGCCGCGGGAGATGTCGGTTTAATTTTGACGGAAGGTACCGTTATCGAACGACCTTCATCAAAGAATTTAAAGGATATCCCAAACTTTTACGGTGACCAAGCACTGGCCGGCTGGAAAAATATCGTGGATGCAGTGCACGAAAAAGGCGGAAAAATAGCCCCTCAACTATGGCATGTTGGTTATACTCCTATGCAATGGACTCCGCCCGCTGCGTTTGAAAGCCCAGATACAATGACATTAGCGGATATAGAGGCCACGATACAAGCTTACGCTGACGCTGCTAAATCTGCAAAAGACCTCGGTTTTGATGCTTTTGAAATCCATGGCGCCCATGGCTATCTGATCGACCAATTTTTCTGGGAAGGAATGAACCACAGAACAGACGAATTTGGTGGAAAAACAATTAAGGAGCGCTCTAAATTTGCGGTTGAGGTCGTCAAAGCAATGCGAAAAGCGGTTGGACCTGATTTTGTAATCATTCTACGTCTATCACAATGGAAGCAGCAAGACTACACAGCCAAGCTTGCTCCCACCCCCGCAGCGATGGAAGACTGGATCCTACCATTGACAGATGCCGGTGTCGACATTTTTCATGGAAGCCAACGTCGTTATTGGGAGCCGGAATTTGAAGGTAGCGACTTAAATTTCGCTGGATGGCTCAAAAAAATTTCAGGACAACCCACAATCACGGTTGGATCCGTAGGTCTTGACAAAGATTTTGGCGATGTATTTACAAATTCGGAGTTCAAGTCCTCTCCCGCTTCACTGGATGAACTGGTTCGTCGTTACGAACGTGGCGATTTTGACCTTGTAGCTGTAGGCAGGGCGATCTTGCAAGATCCGAATTGGGTGAAAAAAGTGCAAGCCGAAAAATACAACGAATTATCGACTTTTGAAGCGAAGAGTTTGGCGAGCTTATCTTAGTAAGCTCGAGCGATTAGGTGGATTAAAATTACGTTATTTAATATTTACGTTATTCAATAGTATAAACAGGGGCAAAAATTCACTTTCGAAGCAATTTTTGCCCTGTTTTGTAACGATAATTCAGTACCTTGTCTCCGCAAATGGATACAGACACTTGATTAAATGAAAATCACCGCAACCAAAATATATGTCATCAGCGGATTGGGTGTAGATCAACGTGTATTCAGCAAAATAGACTTTGGCTCGCTTGATCTAACCTATCTAGATTGGATTACACCAAGCCCCAATGAACCACTGTCTATTTATGCAAAAAGAATATCGACTAAAATTACTGCAAAGAACCCCATCCTCGTTGGGCTTTCCTTTGGAGGAATGCTTGCAATAGAAATTGCCAAGATTATCGAAACAAAACAAATTATCCTGCTTGCTTCAGCCAAAGGACGGCATGAATTACCCAAACTGTATCGCTTAGCAGGCAGACTCAAAATCAACAAACTGGTTCCTAGTCCGTTACTAAAGTTCCATTGTTTTCTATCAGATTACTTTTTTGGCATACGTAACAAAGAAGATTCCCGCTTGCTAAAACAGATTTTATACGATACAGACCCCATCTTTATGAACTGGGCAATACATCAAATTCTGCAATGGAAAAACAATTCGGTTCCGGACAATTTAATTCATATACATGGTAGTAGAGATCATATTATCCCCATCAAAAATGTAAAGCCCAACTTTATCATTAGGGGTGCGGGACATTTTATGACAGTCACCCATGCCCAGAAGGTTGAAAAGCTCTTGCAAGAAATCTGCTTGTAAATCACCTCCTTTTAATCACCGAGACCAATCCCAACTTTTCTAGTCGCTCAGAAAATTAAATCCAAGCGGATTCGTATCGACATGAAACACACGATATGCTGAGCAGTGTAAAAAAGTATTATTTGAAGAAAAGGACAAACAATAATTGAGAATAGAAGGTTCTTCTATGAGAGCGCGGTCTCTTTACGTAACTAAAAAATCGCTGTTTATTGCTTAATGGGACCAGTCCAAAGTAATATAGTAAGGTTAAATTATAACAAGAATATGCGAACACGGCTCATATTAAGTTTTTTATTCTGTCACATCTTTTTTCTCACTATGCTGGCACAAGTTAATGATACTACAGCCCCGAAATTGGAGGTCGCAGCAGCTTTAGGCCCGTACCGTCCGATCGGTGTGAGCGCTAGCTCCAACAATCGATTATTTGTTTCCTTCCCAAAACAAGCTAAAAATTATCAGTATGCACTTACTGAAATCATCAATGGAAAACCTGTTCCTTATCCAAATGAAGAATGGAATTTAGAAGGAAAAGAGAATTCCCACTTTGTAAATGTTCAGGATATATTTGTCGATACCGAGGACAATCTCTGGGTATTGGATTCTAAACCATCTGCTGCTGGATCAATTTTTGGCAAAGATGAAAAATCAAATCAAGGCCAGTTTAAATTATTAAAAATCAATACAAATACAAATCAAATTGAACATATTTATCGTTTCGACGACCTTGATAAAACCAAATCAGGTCTAAATGATATGCGTATTGATCACAAGCGAAATTTAGCCTATCTCTCCGATCCCGGCCAAGCGGCCATCATTATTTTAGACCTTAAAACTGGACTGACTAGAAAGGCTTTAACTGGAAGCCGTTTTACGCTGGCTGATCCTGATGTATTATTAAGCTATAATGGTATTGAAATGCGTAGTGAAAATGGAAAGCCTTTTTCTTCCAACGTGAATGGCATAGCATTGAGTCACGACTTTAAATATTTATATTTCAAAGCCATCAATCAGACCCATTTGTACTGTATTGCAACAGAATTTTTAGCCGACGCAGGGCTGACGGATCAAGAATTGGAGGCAAAAGTGGAAGACAAAGGAGAAGTCGGAATCACGCATGGCTTACTAGCAGACATTGATGGAAATATTTATCTCACATCGTCAATAGATTATAGTATTAAATATTTAAATCCTGAGGGAAATGTGAATACCCTGGTAAGGGACTCCCGAATACTATGGCCCGATTCTATGGGTATCAGCGGAGATGGACACCTCTATTTCTCTTGTGCACAGCTCTTTAAAGACCCGCAATGGAATAAGGGAGCTGACAAGGTAGAGTTGCCATTTTATGTCTTTAAGGTCAAATTACCGAAATTTTGAAAAAAATGTTACAACAAGTGAAATTCTTAAGCATAAAACTCGCGCTGACACATCTACTTTTCACCTAGCTATTATTCTATGCGCAGCCTTCACAAAATTCCCTTCGAATAGTTCCCCTTTATATTTGTCCATCTTTTCTACCCACAAGAAAAGGAACTGAAATTCAGATTCATAAAAACAATAAAATCGAAGTAAAAGCACAAATCACTAAGACATGCCTCCAACTATAAAAAAACAACAGCCTGTTAGATGAAGTATAAAATTTTTAGCAAAAACTTTTTTATACTAATATTTTTAGTATATTTGAATATCAGTTTTAGACAATGCTTTTATGGAACACAGCGCAGCATATGACAATAAGGATTTACACGTAGGTGACATCGTTCGCTTTCATACCCCCCATCCCGATGAGGATCCAAATACGATTTTCATTGTACTATGGTCATACTACGATCCGGCTGGAAAATCATCACGGGCTGAAGTGGTTAAATTTGACCAACGTTCCAAACAAACACCTGTCATTCAGAAGTGGTTTATACGAGATTTAGAAAGAGTCCCCGAAGTAAGTCCAGAATTGCTGAAACAAATTGAGTTATTTATGAAAAGTAAACTTGGCAATGCTATTATCAGTAAGCTAGTCATCTAACAAATTTTAGATCTTCAAATTCGACGTAAAATATGGAAAATAAATTCAAAGAGAAGCGAGGGATGGTGTCAGGTCCGATCTGGTCTGACTGGCGAGAACAACTCCGGGAAAGTGAATTAATCGGCTTACATCAGAGACTCGAGAATCTAGAAAGAGAAATACTCCTTGATTGGCTACAATGGCATGATCCAAAAGGAAACTATACCGATCGTAAATGTATTGAAAATGGCGTGCAGCAGCTTTCCAAATTAAAGGCTGTCGCGTATATCCATAAAGAAATCCTGCGCATCCACATGAAAAGAAGATACAATGCCTTTTCGAATACACACGCACAACTCATCTTTAACAACTAAAATTTCAGATTATGGAGTCTTTTATTAAACAGATCATAGCGCATCAGCTTCCAAAAATTCTAGCTATGGAATCGCATCGCACAGATTGGCGTTATCAGCTCATGAACTTAAAAGATAAGACACTATTCGATAGATTAATGCTGATGAAAAGACAAGAATTACTTGCTTGGCTACAATGGCACGATAATGCTGGGACTTACGCTGATCACGACTGCATCCGGAGAGGTATTCCCTTATTTACGAAAACTCAAGCATTGACCACTGCTTATCAGCGGATTATGCGTGAACATGAAGGCTGGGACGGCTATATGGGAAATGAATATATCCGTGGCAGTGTACTTTAAAAAAAGACACCTTTTAAGCAGGAAATATTTTGTTCGCAGTGATATACGAGGCTAATGTCTTTAGATTAGGAAGTGCCGCTCCTATTGTATTATTAAAATAAGTATAGACTTCTTTTCCCGCTGCAATCCATTCGTTAATATAGGTACTGTATTCCAACAATAGGCTGTCCGAATAGCTTCCCTTATAGTCACCATTTGGGCCATGAAAGCGCATATAGATTATCTTTGCATCCGCATATTGAAGACGCATACCTTGCATATCCTTATCATGAATAACCAGATGCATTTCATAGGATTTTAAAAGTTCGAAAGTTTCTTCTCTATACCAGGAAAGGTCCCTAAATTCTACACATACCTGCCATTTTTCACTTCTCTTATCCTGGGCAATACAATCCAGCAGTTCAACAAGCATTCCAATAGAAGCAAATTTAAAAGATGGTGGTAATTGTATGAGCAAGCACCCTTTCTTTTGGCCGATAGCGTCAATAACAGATAGAAATCTAGCGACATCCTGTGGATCAAACTTAAGTTCTTTTTGATGCGTAATTCCCTTCCATAGTTTAAAGGTGAAACGAAAATCATCGGTCGTCTCTTCGGACCATCTTCTGACTGTTTCTTCTCTGGGAATTTTATAAAAAGAACTGTTTACTTCCAATGAGTTAAATAGTAAACTGTATACAGCCAATCGACTTTTATCCTGTAACTCCTCAGGATAATAACTTTTATTCTTGTAAGGTAAAAGGATACCGCTCGTTCCAGTAAAATATGATTTTTCCATACCCTTATAACAATCGAGCAGCATGCAATGGTTCATTTTTTCTTTCATAGACGAATTATCCTTTGTATTGGTCTGCAATTGAATTGCATATAAAAAACAATTTATCTAAGTTTGAGAAACAAGTAGTACAGCAACAGCTATTTTTAAGCAACTTGTTTTCTAGTTTATTAGTGGATAATTAATCAAGCACACTATATCAATGCAAAAAAAATCGTACCTCATTTGTTTCATTATTGGCGCCATTTTGGGCAGTTGTACCGGAAATAAAAGCAACAATACCAATACAACTTTAAGTTCCCAGTCCGAACATGCTGATGAAAATCCGACATTTACCTTTGACAATATTAAACAGCACTATACGCGGGGTGAGGATCTGATATTAAAGATGTATAGCAAAAACACATCCAAAATAGACTCTGTTATTTACGCTATAAACGATAAAAAGATTGGCCAGGTCGTCGGAAATGAGCCCTTCAATTATTCATTAAAACAGGAGAAATTTGGTAAGCAAATTATTAAAGCTGTCGTATTTAGTAATGGAAAGCGAGAAGAAAATTCGGTCAACATCGATCTATTCGCCTCTAACCCTCCGCTTTTGCTAAGTTATAGCATTGTGAATATTTATCCACATGATGCCAAAGCTTTCACACAAGGACTGGAGTTTTACGGTGATAATTTGATCGAAAGTACTGGGAATGGGGTTGGTCCAAGTGGAAATAAGGGGAAATCGAGTATCCGTATTGTTAATCCTAAAACGGGTCAGCCCATCAAAAAAAATGAATTGGATGATTCAATTTTTGGCGAAGGTGCTACCGTCCTAAATGGAAAATTATATCAATTAACCTATAAAAACAATCTAGCCTACCTCTACGATATAAACAGTCTTTCTGTTATTAAGACACTTCCTTACTTTCAGCCAATGGAAGGTTGGGGCTTAACTTCTGACGGTAAAAACTTATTCATGTCGAATGGTTCTGATTATATCTATACACTTAATCCAAATGATTTCTCAAAAGTGGATTATATCCGTGCAGCAACGAACACGGCCATCGTGGATCAAATCAATGAAATGGAATGGGTAAAAGGGAAAATCTATGCAAATTTCTTTATGGAGGATGTCATTGGACGAATAGACCCTAAAACAGGTACAGTGGAGGCTTTAGTCGATCTATCCAAATTACGTGAGCATGTAACACAGCATGTGGATTTAGATGTATTAAATGGTATCGCTTACAATAAAAGATCAAACACCTTCTTTGTTACCGGTAAAAACTGGGATAAAATGTTCGAGATAAAGCTAACAGAATAGCTTTATCTCCATCAAAAAAAACAACATGCTGTTCCGGAAAGAACCAAATCGCACTATTTTTGACTTTATGGTAATTCTTTCATTTTGTTAAAGCCCTCAGTTACCATCGGTATAATTTGTGGTGCAAATAACTGTGGTATAATCGTCCTTGTCCCCGTATCCTTATTGGCAATCCATTGCGCATATTTATTTGCTAAAAATTCCAATCGCTGTGCTGAAGATAATCCCGGTAAGGTATAATAGATACTTTTTTCGCCTTCTTTACCTTCCATCTGCACATACCGCCCTTTAGTTACTTTCAGGTGACTGCGGTGTTCAAAATCACGTAGGAAAAGCTCATCCTTGTCTGCATTATCCCATTTCGGGTCACGCGGGCAACAAACCGATCCGTAACTGTCTCTTCGATAAATTGTAAGCATGCCTTTAGCTGAAATTGGTTTAACAAAATCTAATCTAGGGTTATCAAGACCAGAAAGCCGGAGACTGTCGACTTTAACCATACCGTCCTCTCTTTTTATGGAATAATAAAAATTGGTTGTCGCAGGTTCTATACACATCCCATTTTTCGAAGCTTCTTCGGCGACTTCACCATAAAACTTCCAATCGGGAACAATCAGTACAAAATGTTGAAGATCGGGATAGAATTCATTGGATTTTTTTAGTAACTCCACTGGAATTTTAGTACTCAAAAAGAAAACGTAAGTGGAATCCGGAACGATCTGCAAAGGAAGATCTACTAAATAATTGCCATCTTTCTGCGTTACAAAATCATTGTCGATCATTACAACCCGACCATAGTATTCACGATACCAATCGGGTTTCACAGTATCAGCTAATGAATACGGGGGTATTGACTGATGCGCTGCTATTTTGCTCTTACAGGACAATGCCATCATAGGTAAAATGATAAGCAAATACCACATATTTTTTCGTATTAACATGGTTATAAAATTAAAATATATTTCAACTACTTTCCTGTTTGACTATCTACTTTTATTCCAGCTTGATTCATGAAGGCTATTTGATGTCCTAAACACGACTCAGCTAAGGCTTCAATTTTCTCTTTTTCATCAGTAATCTCCCGCAACAGACTTTTCCGAGTCCCTTTTTTCTGTTCATCAATATATTTAATTAATAAAATACCATATCCATCAACGATCTCTGTCATGTAACCAACTGAAGCGATGTGAAAACTTTCGGCAGTTTTACTGTATTTCAGTTGAGAGGCTTCGCATTTTAATCCTTTGATGTAACTACTCAAAGCGCGTGCCTCATTCAATTTCATGTGATAGGAATAGTCTGATTTATCGACATCATATTCCCCTTCTAGCAATTTTCCATAGCTCTCATCCATTTTTTCTCGACAGCTATGAAAGAGCTTAGCCATTTTCTCATTGTACCCCAAATCCAAATTACCCCTACAGGAACACATGGTAAATAGCATAAAGATTAAAGCTAGCATTCTCATTTCTTAATTTTTTTTACAAATAACAGTTTTTTAAACCAGCCTATCCGTCTCGTTTAATATTCGTGGTCGTTGTTTTAAGATTCGTTATTTTCCGTACAACCTGCTCGCTAAAAAGCAATACGCTTATCCTTACTTTGCACAAACTATTTATTTCTTTGAGAGATGAAAAGCCTACTCTTCTAAACAGGGAATCCATAAAAATCACCTTATACTGCATTATTGTAAAAAAGGTCCTTCGAAACCTACTATATTAGCCATTTAATTAATCATTTTTTAAAAAATCAGAAAAAAAAGCTATATTTATTTAAGAATCACACATCATTTAAGGCAAAATTCTTTGTTTCTTAAAAAAAATTACGGAACTTAGAGACTATAAACCACCGAAATATGAATAACAGACCTTTAAACGGAATGACTGACGAAGAGCTTCAAACCAACAAAAAAAATGCGCTGGTAATTACATGGATGCTCACCACCATGCTCTTTATTCTATTAGGCATGGGGATCTATACTTCAATTAACAAAGGATTCAGCGCACTAATGGCGATTCCCTTCGCCTTATCTCCTATTGTTATTCTCAATTTTAAAAGAATAAAAGAAATCAATGAAGAACTCAAAATAAGAGGAGCTCAATAAACCCATCATGAAACACCTCGCATTATTCATATTCTTTCTTTTCATCTCGGATATTGTATTTGGCCAAGAGATAAGTAAATCAACGACACAGACGATCACCCAATCGGGTATTGGGCTGGGTTCTGTCATTGCCGTTGTCACCTCATGGGATCGCAACAAATCCATACTATGGGCTTTAATTCATGGGATACTCGGTTGGTTATACGTCATCTATTATGCATTCACCCGCAACGAGTAACGATTTTTAACTATAATTCTCACCAGAAGAGCCAAGCCGATCATTAGCAGAATGTCTTTTCTTACATAACACAGCGATCAATTCCTTTTCTATATCTCATCCGCAATCAAACACATGAGTTCCTCACCTATTTCCAATACAGATTTTGTCGTTGAAGAAGTCAACGAATCCAGCATTACCTTAATTTCTGAATTAGTAGACCTGACTTTTAATATTGTCCAAGGAGGTGCCTCTGTAGGCTTTATGGAAGATCTAACAGTTGAGCAGGCAAAAAGATTTTGGACTGAAGTACTGAACAAGGTCAAGCAGCAAAAAACAATATTGATTATTGCAAAAGATGCTTCTACGCATCGAATCGCAGGAACCGTTCAACTCCAAATCGACCTCCCCTCAAATCAAATACATCGTGCAGATGTAGCCAAAATGTTAGTCCATACTGACTTTCGAAGAATGGGCATTGCACAAAATTTACTTCAACACATTGAAAATATAGCTATTGATCTAAATAAGACACTATTGGTACTAGATACTGTAACCGATAGCCCGGCTTATATTATGTATCAAAAATGTGGCTGGACGAAAGTCGGCGATATCCCAAATTATGCGCTCTTCCCGAATGGAACATTGTGTAGCACGACATATTTCTACAAAAACTTAATTCTGCCAATAAAATAAAAGCCCCCAAATCGATTAATATTCATTTGGAGGCTTCTCTTAATTATTTGGGAGCTTCACATATGAATCTCCATATACTTATAGATCCTATTTATTTTTGTACCATATCGGTCCCGGTTTTTCGCCCATTTCTAACACCAATGTCGCTCCGGACATAATTTGTTCGTGTGTGATATAACTTGTTTCAAGAGGCTTACCATCAATCGTAATGGCTTGGATATAAATATTGGCTTTACTGACATGGTTAGCTTTCACGGTAAATTTCTTTCCATTGGACAACTTCAATTCAGCTTTTTCAAATAAAGGTGTACCGATTTCGTATTTTCCACTTATGGGATCTACAGGATAAAATCCCAATGCGCTGAATACATACCAAGCCGACATCTGCCCGCAGTCATCATTTCCACTTAATCCCGAAGGTGTATTCAAGTAAAGTTTGTTCATTACCTCGGCTGCATATTGCTGCGTTTTCCAAGGCTGTCCAACCGCATTAAATAAATAGAGTGCATGATGGCTCGGCTCGTTACCATGTGCATACTGCCCAATCATTCCTGTACTAAAAATTGGCAGCTTGCTGGTGTCGGAAGGATGAAATGTAAACATGCTATCTAGCTTCTGTCCAAAGCGCTCTTGCCCACCAACAAGTTTAATCAATCCAGGAATATCATGTTGTACAGACCAAAAATATTGCCATGCATTACTTTCACAGATATGTGCACTATATTCCTCCGCATCAAACGGGGTAATAAATTTACCATGGCTATCTCGAGGTTGCATAAATGAAGTAGCCGGATTATACACATTTTTATAATTTTGAGCTCTCGCAAAAAACGCTCCTGCAATATCTTTCCTTTCCATCTTATCGGCCATCATTGCGATACAATGATCGTCATAGGCATATTCAAGTGTTCGTGATAAGGACCAGTTTTCGGCATTGTATTCATCTTTTACGTCATAGGGCACATAGCCTAATTTTTTATAAAGACCTATACCCCGGTAATTATCAATATTAGCTGTGGCAACACAGGCTTCTAACGCTTTTATTGCATCAAAATCACCAATTCCTTTTAAATATGCATCTACAATGACAGGAATGGCATGATTGCCAATCATCATATCCGTTTCACTCCCATAAATATTCCATACCGGTAGTCGGCCATGCTGTTCATAAAAGGCAATGAAGGACTTAATCATATCATTTACTCGACTAGGGTCTATATAGGTAAATAATGGATGCGAAGCTCTATAGGTGTCCCAAAGTGAGAACGTGCTATAATTGGTCCAACCTTCAGCCTGATGTACCTTCCGGTCCGCCCCCATGTAAGCACCATCAACATCACTGAAAATTGTCGGTGCCAACATCGAATGGTATAGTGCTGTATAGAATTTAACCTGTTCCTCTTTGTCTTTGGTCTCGATTGCTACCCGCCCCAATTCATGGTTCCAATTTTGTTCGGCCTCTTTTAAATAATAATCAAAATCATCATTTGGAACTTCTGCTTTTAAGTTCTTTGAAGCGCCTTCCATACTTACTCCCGAAAGGGCCGTACTTAAAGTCACTTGTTCTCCAGCTGCTGTCTTGAAATCAAAACGTGCTTTGAATGCTGTACCAATACGTTTTGCACTTTTTGCCGTTGTATCAGCACTGGATAATATTGCTGAACTATCGATATGAACGGCCATAAAAGGCTTAGAAAACCGAGTTTCAAAATAAACGCGTTGGCCTCTTGCCCAGCCCTCCGAAAAACGGTAACCACGGATAGTAACAGAATCAACCACTTCGATGTGTGAATCTGTTGTAGCATCCCAATTCATTGCTTTCTTTAAGTCTAAAAATACTGCAGACTCGGCTTTTGGAAACGTATAACGTTGAATACCGCAGCGTGCCGTTGCTGTCAGCTCTACATTTATATCGTAATCAGTAAGTTTTACCTGATAGTATCCGGCGTGAGCCTTTTCGTCTTTATGCGAAAATTTAGAATGTATACCTAAGGGAGCCGGGGCTTCATGATAAGGTAAGGTAACCGGCATATAAGATATGTCGTACAAGTCGCCGGCTCCGGTTCCACTTAAATGTGTATGGCTAAAACCAGCAATCGTACTGTCAGGATAAAAGTATCCGGAAATACGGTCCCAGCCAGGCAGTCCATTATCTGGGCTAAGCTGTACCATTCCAAAAGGTGACTGTGCTCCAGGATATGTATTCCCCATAAAATCCGTTCCGATAAAAGGATTTACATACCCAGCATAAGAAGTCTCATCGGAGTTTTTTAGTGAAGCGCAACCCATTAAGGACAAAAGGCCTGCACAGACCGCGTAATTAATATATTTCATCGTGTAGATCAGTTTTTCAATTTAGTTTGCCTAATTATCTATTTCCAGTAACGATTAGAATATCCTTGCTATTGACCAAAGTCTGATGGTTGATTTTAAATCCATTGAATGGTTTTCCATCGATAAAGATCTTTTTTATATAATCTCCGGCACCCTCTTTTTGACGTCTTATTGTCACTTTGTCGCCATTTGGATAATATTTTTTATCGAGTTGAATGGTCACTTTGTCGAAAACAGGTGTTACAACAGTATAATCTGGTCTACCTGGACAAAAAGGATAGATGCCGATCATGTTCATTAAAGCCCATGTGGACATTGTTCCCGTATCGTCATTTCCCGGTATACCCCCAGGGCTATTCGTAAAATGTTTTTCTAAAATTTCCTTAACCAGCTTTTGGGTACGCCATTCTTCTCCTTTGATTTCCGAAAACACATGTGGATACAGCATATCTGGTTCGTTGGTAACATCAAAATACCCTTTATCAAACGTTGCCTGCAGTCTATCCACAAATTTTTGCTTTCCGCCCATCAACTTCACCAAACCAGGTATATCAAATGGTATGGCAAAGCTATAGTTCCAAGCGTTACCTTCATGGAAACCATGATTTGGTTCAAAATTGGCGCCCATCAATGGGCTAAATGGACTTAAAAACTCGCCGTTAGGAAGAATAGGCCTGAAAGTCCCATACTCCGAAGAATAATAGTGTTTATACCCCTGTGCTCGCTTAGCAAAAAGCTGAGCATCTTTAGTTTTCCCCAATGAGGCGGCCAGTTGGGCTAGGTTCCAATCGGCAACATAATATTCAATGGCATGAGATACCGAATTATCGAATGAATCGCGCAGTGGAACATACCCATACTTCACATAGTCCGCATTGTCTGGTCTAATTTTATTTGTCGAATCCGTAGTCGTAGCCGATTTCAGAAACGCTTTGTAAGCTGTATTAACGTCAAAATCCCGAATGCCTTTCATCCATGCATCAACGATCACTGGAACTGCCGGATCGCCATCCATGGTATAGCTTTCTCGACTATACAACTCCCATTTGGGCATCCAACCGCTTTCCTTATAAATATCGATCATGGAACGTATCATACCCACCTGCTTATCAGGATAAACCAGTGACATTAGAGGCTGAACATTTCGGTACGTATCCCATAGCGAAAACACGGTGTAACGATTGTGATCTGCAACGAGCGTCTTCCGGGTTTCCATTGCCGGATATTCTCCATTTACATCCTGCAAGATATTTGGATGAATCATAGCATGATATAATGCCGTATAGAACACTGTTTTTTGGTCCTCTGTACCACCTTCGACCTGTATCTTTGACAATGCATTATTCCAAAGTGAAGCTGCGTGCTTTTGCGTTTTTTCAAAGCTAAAGTCTGCTTGCTCAGCGTCTAGATTTTTACGCGCATTTTCAACACTCACAAATGATACGGCCAGCTGTACTTCTAAGCTTTCATTTTCTTTGACGTCAAAACTAAAATACGCACCAAGATCATCGCCTGAAAGCTGATCGGTATAGTCCGTAAAAATTTTATATTTTCCGGCATCTTTATTCCAATCGTTTTCCCATTTTTCTCCGGCACGCTGGAATTTCCAATATCCTCTTTTTGACGGTTTTTTATTGACACGCATAACAAAGAAGATGGGATAAACAGCCTGATTGTTCGTGTAACAGAAAGAGCCCAACAATTTAGATCCTTCTATTTCGGTGTCACTTACATAACGAACTGTTGCTCCCGTTTCATTTGTTAACCCTTCGCCTAGATTAAGTAGGATATTTGCCTGTCCTTTTGGAAAAGTAAATTTCGACACACCTACACGGGTTGTCGCTGAAACTTCTGTCTTGATACCGTATTTCTTTAATATATTGCTATAATATCCCGGATGGGCAACCTCTTGTGTATAGGTACTCCCATATTGATGATAATCAACCTCCAATTTCCCCGAAGTTGGCATCAACAACAGACTTCCCATATCTGGACATCCTACCCCACTTAAATTAACATGAGAAAAACCTGTAAAATAACTATTGCTATGTTCATAGGGAGTAGACCACCATCTTGCATCCTTATCAAATGCATTAAGTGATGATCCCATTACATTAAACGGAGAAACATTCATCAAGCCGTTGGGAACCTGAGCACCCGGATTAGTTGTTCCATAATTACTGGTACCAATAAACGGGTTGACATAGTCTGTAGGAAGCTTTTGGGCAGAAACGTTCTCCCAAAGAAATAATCCTAAAAGTAAAAAACGAATAGATTTGATCATATAATCTTGATAGACGACATTGTTAATTGCTTTCATTCAAGCAAACACCATAGGCCGCGCATTTTAGCGTGTACCTACAATACTACAGATAATCGCAAAGATTTACAAATCGTACTTGTCGTTATATCGATGATTTTACGTTTGTTAATAGGATTTAGCAAAACTATACATATTAAGCAAAGAGATTTATGATGGTCAATAACAACAAAAGCCTGAAGTGGGGAACTTCAGGCTTTTACTAACTAACCAATTATTAACCTAAATTATGAAACTACTGATATAACGTCATCAAAAACGAGTTTCTTATGTTAGGCCGAATGGTTTAACCAAATTTTAACAAATCGTTGTTATCATTCAATGCGCATCAGGTTTGGTCCAGCAATAAATATATTTTATTGATACAGTCCCCATTGCTTATTCGGTGTAGCGCCCATTTCTAAAACAAGCTCACCTCCTTTCAGAAGTTCCGAAGCATCAAAATAAAACGTATTAAGCGGTTTTCCATTTAATGTAGCACGTTGTATATACATATTTTTCTTATTTGCATTTTTCGCTATGATAATAAATTGTTCACCTCTACCGTATTTACCGCCCAATTTAATCTTCACTTCCTCAAAGAGAGGGCTTCCAATTTCATAAATTGGCTTGACTCTTGTCCCGCCATCTATCTGAAATAAACCAATAGCATTCATAATATACCAAGCACTCATTTGCCCTTGGTCTTCATCTCCCAAATAAGCATTTGAAACCCCTTGGCCATAATAGCGTTCACCTATGGAGCGACTCCATTTTTGCGTCAACCAAGGCTTATTCAACCAATTAAAAATATAGGCAAAATGCATCGATTGCTGATTTCCCTGAACAACAGGATAATCCCAATATTGATCATTGGGACCATTGTAGCGCCATTTCTCACTTTCCGGAAATCCCCATTCCAATCGTTTTAAAAACACATCCTGTCCGATCATTTTAGCTAACCCAGGAATATCCTGTGGCACAAAAAAGGTCAGTTGCCATGCATTTCCTTCTACATAATGATGGTTAGCTCCCGATTTAAAAGGATCAAAATCTTTATACCATTCTCCTTTTGAATCCTTCATCCGGGCATAGCCACTACTGACATCTATCGCGTTTCTCCACCATTTTCCGCGATCATTGAAATAGTTGTACTCCTGCTCCTTTCCTAACGATTTTGCGAACTGCCCAACTGTCCAGTCGTCAAAACTATATTCCATTGAATTGGAAAACCGGCCCAAATCATAAGGAACGTACTTATATTTTAAATAGACATCCAAATCACGATTACCTGCAAAACCACCTTCAAATTTCAATGGACTTGTTGTCTGCATTTTTTTAACAGCTTCAAATGCCTTTTCAGTATCGTAGTCTCTAATCCCCATCTGGTATGCCCCAACAATTAACGGTATTTCATGTTCTGCAACCATGACGGGAATATACTCCATTCCAGCCGGTCCTTTCGCCAACCAGCCATTTGCGTCATACATCGCAAGTTGCGATCTGACCCATTTATTGGACCATTCCGGCGTAACCAAGTTCCAAAACTGATTTAAATTCCAAAAGGTATTCCAGAAAGCATCACAGCCTAAAGCGAGATCCCCTTTATGGGCTAAAGTTCGTATCACTTCATCCGAAGATCTCCATTGACCATTCACATCACTAAATGTGTTTCGGCTTGCCAAAGTGCGATACATATTTGTATAGAATTTCTCTTTTTCAAAATAGTCTGAAGACTTTATCGCCAATCTACTTAAAAGTTCATCCCAAACTTTATGTTGGTTTTCCACGACCCGATCAATCGACCATCCGAATGGCTCCGACAGTTCCGTTTTTAGATTCTCCTCCGCATTGGCTAAGCTCACATAAGAAATCCCTGTGCGCAGTTGTACAGCCTTATCTTTATGCACATCAAATTCCACGTACATTCCCGCAAATTGAGCGCTATCAGCAACCAAATCAGCCCGTTCAGTCAACCGATCGTTATGCCATGTGCCATAGTTTATGATAGGTTTGTCAAACTCCATCACAAAGTATACGACATAATCCTGTTTTGCATCCGTGGACCAAACGTTTTCAGATAATTGATTACTATATCCTACGACCTTATAGTCAGAAACCTTTTTTAGCGAGAAGACTTTAATTTTATAATCATATTCTCCGTTAACCTTAAGATCAATCATAATACGTCCTGTGTCCGACTTATGGTAGGTATATTGTTGAAAACTGGAACGTGTACCAGCCGTCAATTTCACATCGATATCGTGATCAAGCAGATGAACAGCATAATATCCCAATGGTGCCTTTTCACTGGTTTTATCTATCGCTGATCGATATCCTGAATTTTTACTGTACTGATCTCCGACCCGAGTCTTCAATTGACCTGCTGTCGGAAATGTACCCAATCCAGCCATTGTCCATTCATGGATATGGCTAAAAGTACCAATAGATTCGATAGAAGGTTCATAACCTGCCTGCCAGCCAATATTTTGGTTATCTGGACTTATCTTTACCATGCCAAAAGGCATCCATGGTCCCGGGGCTATCATCCATCTGGAATGTGCTGCCCCCATCATCGTGTTCACATAATCTGAAACTCCACCTAGTCTTTTTGGGCCCCGCTTGATTGTTGAAGACTGTATTAATTGCCCATTACTATAAATTTCATACTTACTCCATATATCCTTAGCGACATAAGGCATTGGTATTTCCAATTTCGCTGCACCTTTTTCAAGTGTTTTCTCATAAATTTTCTTTCCATCTAAGACTACTTTCAATTGTTCATCATCTTTCAATTTCAAGAGATCAACCAGCATATTTTGGACGGGTTTCCCTGCATTTAAGATCTCAAATTCAGCTTGCTGTACATTTTTAACAATTACAGAACGATTGGCTATTAGCTTTACTTGCTGTGGCCCCAGCAGTTTAAAGGAATCAAATTCTACCCATCCTCCCTTTATGACAGTCATTGTAATCTGATTTCCGCCTTTCTTAATGAGATCAGCTGGTAATGGTATATTTATCGTAGAATTTCCAGATTTTAAAGGATTCTCTAACGGCTCACCATTTCCTGCTCCCCCCTCCACCTCAAAATTATAGGGCTTGCCATTGATTACGATCTGTAGTGTAGGTTTATTTTTAGGGTCACTATTGGCCAATTTAACCTGAAGTGTACACTGACCATTTTTTATACTATTGTTTAACACATAGTATAAATTCAAAAAATGTGTTCTCAGACCAGAGGTTCCTCCAGTCCCGCCCCATTCATTGGCCGGACCGGGCAATACATAGGGTAAATCCCTTGTTAAAGAAGATTGGCCGATAATAAACGCATTGTCTTCATAACCGAAATCATGTTCCAAAAATTTCTTATATCCATTCGGGGACAAGGCAAATTCGCTGCTTGAACCGTCTGAATTTCCCAATTGCCATATTGTGTGCTCCTGGCCAACAACAGACTGAGCACACATGAACAACAGACCGGCGACAAAAGAAAGTGAGAAACGTAATTTCATAAGTATCAGATTTTATAATTTTTAATTACATCAGTTGCTTTCCTCATAAACTGCACAAAACAATTCACAAAACACATTACATTGTACATACATTAATAACTTACAAAAACGTTTAAAAGCAAAACTTTATGCACAATATTACTACAAAAAAAACAAATATCAAATGAAAAACAGCAAAATGTATATACATATAAAAAGAAAGAAACAAAATGAATTTATTGACACAAGTTAGCGAAAATGAAAGGTTTTGATTCTTAGAGAGGAAAGTTATATCAATTTGTAGTTTGCGCAATATCCACCGCATTTTCCAGTTTTCGGGGAAAAATTGCCTTTACTTAGAAAAGTGTTTCTACAGATTATTTATGATAAAAAAACTTAATAGAAGTTTTCTCATTGCAATATTTGCCTAGAGTCCATTATTTTAGGATTAAAACTTTGTCAAAACTCAAGTAAAGCAATAATTACTATTGGCTATTTGGATCTAATAAGTTATATTTATACAATTATTTGCTTTGAAACCTTAAAGATAAGAGTATTATCTTTTGTATTATCATTATAAACGATATTCTACCCATTTGTGTAGAAACTTATTTCATTGCTGGATAGAGATGCAATGTTTGAACAAGTTCAACTATAAACGTTGACAATGATTACGAGGTAAGGATAGGAAGGTAAAAAAAGTCTATTATTAGCGTATAAATTGAGATTACGTCCTTATTTTTGTAACTTGCACGCCAGGACAACATCGATTTTACGTGGTATTCAAAAGCGATTGCGGATCATCTTTGTATTTTACACTATGAAAATTAAGATTGAAGATTTTTTCAAGCCGGTACAAGTTAAAGACGACTTTAGCAAAGATGATTATGAGATTGTCGAAGCCTTTATAAATTTTGCCAAGTCCTTAAGCAGATTAACCTATCAGAGTATATATTTAATTGACTATTCAAAGAAAAGCTTTCTATTTGTGTCTGATAATCCAATCTTTCTGTGTGGAAGCACGCCTGGGGAAGTCATGCGAGAAGGGTATTATCACTATGTTAATAATGTACCTGAGAGTGATTTACATTTATTAAAAAAGATCAATGACGTTGGTTTTGACTTTTTTGGAAATTTAGATGCCGAAGATCGCTTAAAATACTCCATATCTTATGATTTTCATTTAAAACAACCGGGAAATAAGCCACTGTTAGTAAACCATAAACTAAAACCTCTGCTCCTGGATAAATTTTCTAACCCCTGGATCGCCCTATGCTTAGTTTCCATGTCCTCACATGCTAACTCAGGAAACATTAGATTTAAATCTGATGAGGACGGAAAACAGTTTGAATATGACTTGGATAAAGATATTTGGGTAGAAACTCCGCGAATTAAATTGAAACCCCGTGAAAAGGACATTCTTCTTTTTTCCGCACAGGGTCTTACTATGGATCAAATAGCAGATCGACTTTATGTATCGATTGATACGGTAAAATTTCATAAAAAACAGATATTTTCAAAACTGAAAGTCAAAAGTATTACAGAGGCTACAGCATTAGCCATTGAACTATCTCTTTTTTAATCTTATTCATTATTTTTTGAACATAATAGCATTAGTTTTGACATCTCAACAAATTTTTGAATATCGGCATGATTTCCTATACTAAACTGGGAATATTTATTTTTTTCAATAAAAGTCTCCAGCCATTCCGATTTAATATAGATCGGTAATGTCTCAGAATAGAGGTAGATGATTGGATCACCAAGTTGAAAAGATTCTATCTCCAATTTTCGAAGCGTATTGACCACTTTTCGATCACATTCAGCTATAACCAATCCACTACCAAGGCTGTACGGACCATAGAATGCGTCAAAAAGCATCTTTTTCAGAATATTAATGCGATTACCTATTATCTTTCCAGAAATTACGAAACGTCCAATGTGCCAAAAATTCTTTACATCTGGAATTAACAAACTTTCTGTCTCGATATCAAATAATTTTTGAATCGGCAAACTCGTTTCCTTATCCCAAAATGTAATTCTAATGGATGCCTGAATACAGTTATCAAGCTTACTTCGAAGCACATAATAAATGGAACGATCAAAAAAAATCTGATCCTCTCCTATCAATGACTCAAAGTCAAACGCATATTCCTCTTCGGAATAACTATCCAGTTTGTAATGCTGCTGAGTCGTTACTAAATAAAAATGAATAAGTTCAGGAAGTTCGTTTTTATTAAGCTTGGTAAAATAATGGTTTTCAGGCGTCCAGTTCATGCAAATGTTATTCGATATGCAATTATAAAAATAAAGACTTTTCGTTTAAATTCCCACAGAGACAAATTTACTACACAAAAGTGTAATGAAACGGATGTTTTTTTCAACTATATTAAGTTCAACCAATCATTGATAAATAATAGGAATCTGGAAAGAATTTTACAGGTTTAGATGTCGCTAAATTAAATACAATATGACTAACCATACCCGATAATAAATACAAACCTAATGATAATTGCGGAGGAGAAGACGTCAGCGCGATTTTACCATATTCTGCCAAAAATTCCTCAAACCATTTCGTTTCCATTCCTTTTGTTTTTAAACTGTCAACAATAAATTTACCGACATTTAATTCAAATGTCTTGTGGGCCTTTTCCAATGAATGAAGATTAAGGCCTTCAGGAGGAAGAACCGTTAAAAATCCTGCCCAGCCCAAATTATAAGGATGTACTACCGGTATATTTCGTTTTGCCATATACTGGTCAAAGACAAAAGGAATATCAGAAGAAAAATCCAACGCATTAATGGCAACCTTATGATTAATATCGATATTATATAAATTATCTTGGTTAATAAATTCAGAAAACACTGTTATTTTGGCTTGCGGGTTAATTGAATGCAAACGTTCCTGCAAAGCAAATACTTTCTTAATACCAATATCCTTGTTTGTATAATTTTGTCTGTTTAAATTTGTCAATTCGACAACATCTCCATCGGCAATTGTCAAATTTTCGAAACCCATACGCAATAAGCACTCGGCAATGTAACTTCCTATTCCACAACCTCCTATTAACACCGGAAAGTCTTTGATATGTTGTTGATCCTCTTCTTTAATATGTATGTTATTTCGAATATACCTCAAATCCATATATAATCTCTCAATAATTTTGTATCACATAAAGATAGAATTATAATTTATATTATTATTAAAGAAATTGCTAAGTAAATTTCATAGTTGCGTAGTACAAATTAGCGGCGATTTTGCTTAATTTAGCCACCTATCTTTTGTTTTTATTTTGATTCAAAATGAATACCTTTAATAAAATCAACGTGTAAAAATGGATAATACAAGAATATATCGCATGTCATTTGCTGGTGTATACCCGCTTTATATACAAAAAGCCGAAAGAAAAGGACGTACAAAAGAAGAGGTTGACGAAATCATTTTCTGGCTTACCGGCTATAGTCCCATATCGCTACAGCAAGTAGTTGAAAATAAAACTGACTTTGAACATTTCTTTAAACAAGCACCAAGTTTAAACCCGAATGTTTCGAAGATCACGGGTGTAATCTGTGGCTATCGCATTGAAGATATTGAAGATCCGCTGGTTCAGAAAGTTCGCTATCTCGATAAATTAATTGATGAACTGGCCAAAGGGAAACCCATGGAAAAAATTTTGAGAAAGTAAACTCTGCTACGATTCGTAAATAGCGCGTACTTACTATTCCAATGCATAGATGGCACCATCTGCGGAGCTAAAATAAAGCCGATTTTCATCGATCCATATTGTTGAAAAGATACTTCCCATCTGCAGGTAGTCTGCAAACAGTCTTGTAATATCATCCTCATATTTTTGTTGCAGATCGGCTCGCAGCACATTTTCATCATTTATAAACAATTGCCTATTCTTTTTACTTGACTCCGTTTGAAAAATAGGCACAACCCCTCCGTTTTTTATATCCAATCTATAAATTACACCATCCAGCGTTCCAAAAAAGGCCTCATTACTTACGATAGTGGCACTGCTAAATGTATTTAAAGGCACTTTAGGTTCAACTATTTTCACGCCGTCCATTCTATTTAAAACAAGTATACTATAGGAATCCGACATGGTTACGACAAGCTTATCGTCAAAAATACTAGGAACACTCGTCCAGCTCCCTGGTTGATGATATACCCAAAAGCCACTTCCATTCGCGGCATTAAGCGCATATACATTAAAGTCACGAGCACCAAAATAGACTGTACTGTCGGCGACTGCTGCATGGAACTGAATCTCGCCTTTTGGAAAATAACGTTCACCAACCGTTTTAAACTTCCAATGTAGGGTACCATCTTTTTTCAAACAATAAAAATAACCATCAAAACTACCAATGAAAACACGTTCTTGTGTCAGCGTTGGGGCTGCATGCACAATGCCCCCAGTCAGGAATTTCCAAACAAGTTTTCCCGATTTAGCATCTACGGCATAGACATGATGATCCCCAGATCCAAAATAAACTACACCATCTGCAACCGCAGGAGATGAGAGGAAATAGTCCCATATATCATAACTCTTTTCACCATCGGTTGAAAACTGCCATAATTTTCGACCTGTTTGGGCATCCAGGGCATACAAGTAGCCATCAGTGCTTAAAAAATACACTTTTCCGCCATCAAGAGCAACCGTCGACCGAATTTCGCCGGTAGTTTTATACTTCCAAAGTATATTACCGCTCGTTTTATTCAATGCGTAAAGATTACTGTCGCAAGACCCGACAAAAACGATATCCTTCCAAACGACGGGCGAAGAAAACAGCCTTCCCTCTGTTTTGAATTTCCATTTCAACGCGGGATTTAACCTAATATTGGATTGTGCTGTATAATTTTGGCGATCTAGGTCTCTAGCCAGATGCTGCGCCCGTAATTGACAAAAACATCCCACTGCAATAAATAGGATAATAATTGGGCGCCAATCATATTTTAGTCCAAACATCGCTGTACTTCTATTCAGGTTATATTATTGATAGATAAGGTATTTTTCCCTAGTTTTTCTATAATTACTTAGGCCCGGCTCCCAGCTTTTTCGGATTTCTTCTTCCGAAACACCGGCTTCAATTTGCTTCCGAAATAAACCTACGCCGACGAGCTTTTCGATACTGCCAATCTGTTTCGAAAATGATTGATCAAAAAACTTATCTTTTTCCGGAGAATTCCGATAAAGCGCTATCATCCAGGATAGGTTTATTTTTTTGCTATCGACAAGCTGCTGCAGATCATATTTACGCAGGTCTATTCCATAACATTCTTCATTCATAAAGAGAGGCGATTCACTCATCCCTTTTTTACTGACGGGGACAAATGAGAAATCATATGTACCCTTATAGATTGGGCTACCGATCACAACAAAGGGATAATCGGTGCCTCTACCATGATTTACTTTTACACCTTCAAAAAGACAGGTACTTGGATATATGAGTATGCTTTGTTCCGTATTTAAATTGGGCGAAGGATTGACTGGCAGCTTATAAAGCATACTATGATCATAATCTGCTACAGGAATAATCTTCAATTTACACTTCTTTTTAGTATTCATCCAACCTTCTCCGTTGATCATCTGGGCAAATTCAGCAGTAGTCATCCCATGCGCAATAGGAACAGGGAATTGCCCAATACCCGACTTATATTCTTCCTCCAAAATAGGACCGTCAATTAGATAAGCATTGGGATTGGGCCTATCTAAGATCAAGAGCTCCTTATCATTTTCGGCGCAAGCTTCCATAATATCCCGAAGGGTATTAATGTTGGTATAAAACCTCACCCCCATATCCTGCACATCATAAATAAACAGATCGATATCTTTTAGATCCTTCGCTGTTGGCTTTTTCTTATTCCCGTATAAAGAGACAATAGGAATTTTAGTTGTCGGATCGACTTCATCCCCCACTTCAGTTCCATTACTTGCATTCCCTCGAAATCCATGCTCAGGCCCAAAGATTCTCACAATCTGAACCCCGCGCGCAAGCAGACTATCAACAAGGTGCCGCCCTTTAATAACCGTAGATGGATTGCCCAATATCGCAATGCGTTTATTCATTAAATAAGGAAGGTAACGCTCGGTTTGTTCTGCTCCAGTTTGTATACGATCATTACAATAATTCAACGAGATCTGTGCAGTTGCATTTGTGAATAGGAATAGAATCAAGATAGAAATAAGCACTGGTTTCATATTCATTTGGTTTATACTATTAAAATATAGCCCCTGAGCATCAAGCTATTTATCCGATTGCAAAAACTAAACTAAGGATAAAGCTTTATTTTAGCAAATCATTTGTTAAAATTGATAAACAAGTTTTATCCAGCTACCTTTGGAATATTATTGGGAGCGTGATTTGCACATGAAACAATAGATGACATTCAGAAGCTGTGGCATACTAAATTTTATACTAATAATTGATAATGGAAAAGCAGGTAAATGCGGGCGAATTTGTAGATCGTTTTATGACAGGTAGTTTGGAGCACCTTCGCTACCAGCAATCGCCGATCAAGATATTTCAGCTCAGTGAAATCGCCCCTTACATTAAATTCCCTACTCCGCCTATTTTCTTGGGCTATAACCTCCTCGTCCATATAACTGAAGGTTATTTTAAACATCAGATCGGTGCCAAAGAATATGTCGTTCAGGCTCCAGCAATTCTTATCAGCAATTATGGTAATATTTCAACAATAAAGTCTGTCGATAAATCTTCGAAAGGGCATTGCGTCTTGATCAACGACAATGCGATGACGTCCATATTCAGGGAACAGGAGATTTTGAATATCTTTAACATCTCGCCCTTACTTAACTTAACTGCACAAGATAGTAGTGATCTTCAGGAGCTTTTTAGATTACTTTATAATGAACTACTTTCGGAATTCCCTTATCGAGAACTGTTTGAAAATTTGTTAAAATCGGCAATTTTAAAAATCATCAAACTTTCGTCCTCCAATCAAGCCCTCAATCGTCGGCAGGAAATTGCAATGATGTTCAAACAGCTTGTGCACAAAAACTTCAAAAAGCAAAAAAATATTTCATTCTACGCCGACAAACTTGCAGTATCTACAAACTACCTTAATCGCTGTGTATTTTCAGTATTTAAAAAATCTTCCAAAGAACTTATTCTAGAAGTACTGATTATGCACAGTCAATTTCTGCTGTTTGAATCCACTAAAAGCATTGCAGATATCTGTTATGAATTGGATTTTTCTGACCCGTCTTACTTCTCACGACTTTTCAAAAAAATAGTTGGCGTCTCTCCTACTTCTTATCGAAACAGAGCAACTTAAATTTTCAACATGCACGATTTGTCCTATCTTTTATACTGAAGTACACAAGAAAATCAAATTGATTGCAGTTATTTTTGTATAAGTCATTGAAGCAAAAGAGAATTTCAGTTCGGTAGCACTCTTTATTCTCGATGTTTCAATTTACATTGTTCCATCATTTAATTACATATTTAAAGATGCTTAAGGTTTCAGAAGACAACAATATAACCCAGGATTTCGATTTGTTTATTGCAGATTTTAAAACTAGGCTGTCAAGCTTATTTAATAAGGAATACGATTACAACTCGCTCAGTTTAACGCGTGGGCTTCCGCCTGAGTTTTTAAAAGAGATCATGAAAATGCAACCATTGTCGGTTGCTATCCCCGAACATCACGGTGGTCGTGGTCTTCATGTAAAAGAATGTTTGGGTGTACTGGCGGCAGCTTCTTATGAATCACTATCGTTATCGCTAATCTTCGGGATTAATATTGCACTATTTTTGGAACCTTTTGCCAAATACGGCAACACCTTACTTCAAGAGAGGGTATTCCATCAATTTTTGGAAAATCAGGCAATGGGAGGACTAATGATTACCGAACAGGCTTACGGCAGTGACGCACTCAATATGCGAACATCTTACGAACAAAGGGACGATAAGTACTATATAAAAGGTGAAAAACACTGGCAAGGTCTTACTGGAGCTGCAGACTTTTGGCTCGTGACGGCACGCAAGAAAAATGAAAATGGAGAACTGGTGCGGGATATAGATTTCTTTGTCACAGAGAACGCCGTCGAAGAACAAAAGATTGTTGTAACAAAGAAATACAATAGCCTCGGTCTCTATGCAATTCCTTATGGTGTCAACAACATTGATATCAATGTTCCCGCGGATCATAAACTAAATCCGGAAAGTACAGGAATTAAATTGATGTTAGATACCCTCCACCGCAGCAGATTACAGTTCCCAGGAATGGGCATGGGTTTTATAAAACGAATGTTGGATGAGGCCATGACACATTGTTCCGAACGCCGTGTAGCAGGTATTAGTTTAACTGAATTAGACGCTGTTAAATTTCAGTTGTCGCGCATACAGGCTGCATTTACCTTGTGTTCTGCAATGTGTTCATACAGTGTCTCGATCAGCTCTATCCATAATGACCTTTCAGCCTATGGTGTAGATGCCAATAGTGTGAAAGCATTTGTGACAGACTTAATGCATGAAGCCGCGCAAATATGTGTGCAATTATCCGGTGCAAATGGCTACAGGTTAGACCATGTTGCCGGTCGTGGCCTCATAGACAGTAGACCTTTTCAAATCTTTGAGGGATCAAATGAAATGCTATATTCTCAAGTTGCTGAAGCGATCGGTAAACTTATGCGCAAAACCAAAGAAAGCAACTTATTATCTTTCTTAAAAAAATATAGCTCAACTGAATTTGCAGCACCATTTTTCTCATCAATCTTGAATTTTGACTTTCCGCTACAGCCGAAACAACGTGAACTGGTTACACTTGGAAAGGTAATCGCCCGCGTCATTTGTTTTCAGTATGTTTTAGAAATTAACAATGCCGGGTTCAATGATAAGATGACTGAAATAACACGTCAACACGTAAGTATGGATATTTATATGTTGGTAGGCCAATTATCAAATAACAATAATGCCGAACCACTTATGAACTATGACGAGAACACGGATTGGATGAAGTTCACTTCTTAATCAGGAGAGATTACAGGAATCAAACTAGTCAGTAAGTTTCAATAAACGCAAGAGGCCACTTCCTATGAAGTGGCCTCCTGCGTTATATTGCTGAAATATCCCATTCCCAAACACTATGATAGTGCCCTATCGACTCGGTATAGGCAATAAATTCTCGGTAAAACGGATGTGAACCTATTGTAGCACTATCTCCAATAACAACCAATTTCTTCTTAGCCCTAGTCATTGCCACATTCATCCGGCGGACATCAGACAAAAAACCAATCTGCTGTTCAGCGTTACTTCTGGTCAAACTGATATAAATAACATCCTTCTCTTGTCCCTGAAAACTGTCTATTGTCTGTATTTTAATCAAGTCATTAAAAGGTCGCAGCTCGTCTTCCCCTTCCAATACTTCCTTCAGGAAAGTAGCCTGTTTCCGATAAGGTGCAATCACCCCGATGCTCAGGCTTTCATTTAGGGTCGAGGAAGCTTTCCAAGCCCCAATATGGTCGTTTAGATGAGCTTTAATAAAATGAGCTTCGCCCATATTGAAGATTGCGCCGTCACTTTCCGTTTCTTCAAATCCCGCTCCTGCTGTATCAATAAATAACACCGGTTCAGTATCCACTGCTAAGCTCCACTGTGCCACGGTACTATCTGCTCTTAACGAACCATTATATAAGGCTACAGATGGGTAATGCATAATTTGTTCATTCATGCGATACTGCACATCTAGCAAAGAAACTAATTGTGGATTACGGTCTACCAATTTTTCAAATAATGTATGACTCAGGCCATGGTTAGATCCCTTACTCGATTTTACTGTTGGAGGTAATTGATTATGATCACCGGCCAAAATAAGCCGATGTGCCTTTAATATCGGTATCCAGCAAGCAGGCTCTAATGCTTGTGCGGCCTCATCAATAATGACTGTTTCATAGCTACGATTGCGGATAACCTCATGATTTGATCCAACCAAAGTTGCAGTGATTACCTGCGATTTATCCAAAACATCTGCACTGATAAAATCTTGAATTTTATCGACATCTTTTCTGATTCGATGGGCCTCATCAAACAATGCTTTTCTTTGCTCCCGCTCAGCCTTTCCAAAATTACGTTTATATTTTTGAGCCATCTCTGTATACGTCCGCACTTGTTTTTGAAGTGTTTTAATATCCTTATTTGCGGGATGTCGATCAATCTTTGCATCGAGTGTCAATTCTTGAAGATGTTCCGAAACCTTAACAGGATTACCTATTCTTGTTACTGTAATGCCAGCAGCGTCTAAACGTTCGGTTAGCAGATCAACGGCCGTATTGCTCGGGGCAACAACCAATACTTGCTTGTTGTATTGTTTTAGGAGTGCCTGCACGGCCTGAACCAATGTTGTTGTTTTCCCTGTCCCCGGCGGCCCATGCAAAAGAGCCACGGTACTTGCTTCCAATAGCTGTTGGATCGCTTTATTTTGCCCCATATTTAAGCTGGGATGCTCAAAGAATTCTCCAATAGAAGCAATCGGAATGACCTCTTCACCGATTAATCTTCTCACTAAACTACCCTGCTTTGCATCACGGCTCAATTCCTTTCCTTTCTCCAATGCATTAAACATCTCCCGATAGGAATACTCATCAAATAACAAATCAACACCAAGCTTCCCTCTTCTGCTCCATTCTGGAAGTTCATCGACACGAAATGAAATTCGCATCCCATCCCTATTGATCGAAGATATGATGCCCTCTATTCGATCTCGGTCGGGATCGTGATTTGAAAACAGACAAACTGGCATACCAAAGCGAAACTTATGTTCGACCTCATAATGATTTGTTCGGTTTAAGTTAACGGACAAATAGTCTCCTCTTCCAAGCTCCATATCCGTTATCTGAATCGGAAACCAGGTGACACCTTGCATTCTTCGTTCATTCAAACTACTTTTCAACAACAAATTTTCATGTTGTAATTTATCAAATTGCTGCTCTTCTTGTAATAAAGTAATAAGCTCGTCGAAATAATTCATCGTGTCATATATATATTGCTCAGGCACAAAATAACTGTTTTTTCACGTATTTGGACCATTTGGTTTTTAATTTCATCTCATCCTTTGCCAAATTTTGTAAAGCAAATCGATATCCTTCTAAGGAAGCAATGGATGTAGCCGTAAATTCATTTTTTTTTGTTATAATTGAAAAACAGAGCGTTTTCCAATCGAAACATCCATAAATCAACAATTAGATGAGCGAAATATTCTTACACGACAGCGAACAGCAATGGACAGACTTGGGCGAAGGTGTGATGCGAAAAATACTTGTTTTTAATGATGAACTCATGCTCATGAAAGTTCGTTTTAAAAAAGGGGCCATCGGTGCACTTCATCAACACCCCCATACACAGATTTCTTATGTTAGTGCTGGAACATTCAGATACCATATTGACGGTGTTGATCGCATCCTAACTGCAGGAGACTCTTGTATCATCTATTCGCAATTGGTTCATGGATGTGAATGTCTCGAGGAGGGTGAACTGATCGATTCATTCACTCCTTATCGCGAAGACTTTGTTCAGTATACGTAAAAATGCATTGATAAGGTCTTGAAAAAATAATAATCATTTTGTTCTAACGTTAATGCAATAACATTCAAAAATATGATCTCACTTCTTTCTCCTCATATGCGCGCAACATTTGCTGGTGTATGCCTGAGCATTGGTTTACTCGGTCTTTCCCCATCTCTACAAGCGCAAGAAAAACCTCTTTTAATAGAGAAGATAAATTCGCAACTATACCTCTATACCACCTTTAATAATTTTGAAGGCACCAAATATGCTGCTAATGCGGTCTATTTAATAACAAAAAAAGGCGTTATTCTATTTGATACACCATGGGATTCCACACAATATCAACCCTTATTGGACAGTATCAAACAGAAACATAATTTACCCGTCATTGCGGTGTACGCAACACACTGGCACGAAGACCGTGCGGGTGGTTTTGCGTATTACAACCGTATTGGAATTCCAACCTACGCAACGAAAATGACGAACGACCTACTAAAGGCAAATCACAAAGCCCAGGCCACTCATCTTGTTTCCACCAATAAAACCTACAGCGTCGGCGGACAATCTTTTGTTCTGAACTTTTTTGGTGCCGGACACTCCATGGACAATGTTGTTGTCTGGTTTCCTGAATATAAGATTCTAGACGGTGGTTGTTTTATAAAAAGCTCCGAAGCCCAAGATCTAGGATTTACGGCAGATGGGGATATAAAATCCTGGAAGCCATCCCTAGCGAGGTTATTGGCAAAATATCCCGAAATTAATATGGTTATTCCTGGACATGATGCCTGGAAAGATAAAGGTCAGATAAAGCGAACCGAAGCTCTGCTTACTGAAGGACACTAATACATTTCTTTTATCCCCAAGGATGCCGGTAAACTCTCTTGTTTTTCAATAGGATAAAAATATCTGTAAGGAACCAAATAGATAAAACCATTGATTATAATGCATTTAGGTCGTCAAAAAAGAAGCAACTAGATAACAGACCTACAAAAAACAGTAGAAAAATAAAAAAGAGGCTTTGTTTATCCAAAAAAGTACTATCTTAGCGACACCAAATAAAGCAGGGGCATTAGCTCATTTGGCTAGAGCGCTTCGCTGGCAGTGAAGAGGTGATCAGTTCGAATCTGATATGCTCCACAAAAAAAGGGTACTTAAGTACCCTTTTCTTATTTTTAATCGACCAATTTTGACAGCAAATTCTTATTTATAAGAGTTTACAGATTTAGAAATTTTCCAGGTTCCGTTTTCTTTAACCAGTGTGATCAGATCTGTTTTAGCAAAACCATCAAATTGCATCGTAACTTTCGCAATGGCATAATCAGGTAATTCTTCAACGATCTGTGTTGTTGTTCTGCAGTTCATCTTAATTCCTTTTTGTTTTTTCAAAAATTCAATCATCTCATGACGGCTATGTTTCAAATCTTGTTTACCACAAACCTTTTGATCAAAATCAGCTGTAAAAAGCTTGTCTAAATTAGCTACTTGACCTTCGGTCATTGCACCAACGTATTCATCGATGGCTAAATCAGCAGTAATTAAATTGCGTTCTTCTGGCTTAACTGAAGCCATCGAGCAAGTAGAGATTGCAATCATTGCCGCTGCTACAAATGTTTTTACTAAAGTTTTCATATCTTTTTCAATTTTATAATGTATTAGTATATTTTCTTATTTTACTGTCGCTTACTCTATAAATTTGTTGCGTACTTTTTTTATTTATTTTCTGATTCAAAGTTAAGACAACTCATATATTGATTTCATTACATTTAGATTAACATTACATTAAAATCGGTAAATGCTATTTTTTTCTAGGCGAATGAAATTTCCAATCAATTCGCTGTATAGCCAAAACGTGACAGAATAAATAAATTATTGGTTTGAATATTGTTATTCTGTCTATTTCCTGCTAGATTGCATTCTTTCATGACACACTACGATAGCGTATATTTTTTTTATATTAAATGTTCTATTTTGATGGTTTTACTTGTACTTGGCGACACTGTATATGCACAACGTCCTGTCAATGAAATAGAAACCACCAAACATCTCGCCGATACAAGTAGACAACGGGACCTGATTGATATTGGAAAAGAAATATTACATATCAAGCCACCCCAAACAGTCGATAGTACAGGAAAGAAAATCTATTTTTCCTTTTTACCGTTTTCGACAAATGTTCCCGGAGGAGGACACGCCTTAATTACAAGTACCACAGCAGGATTTTATTTAGGAGATCGTTCCGATACCTATATGTCCAAGATGACATTTACCCCTTACACAAATTTTGGTAAACGATTTGGTCTGCCAATACGTTCTTACATCTGGTTAAAAGAGAATACATGGGTGATCGATGGCGATATCCGACTACTAAAATACCCGCACGAAACTTGGGGAATTGGCAAAGAGCATTATGGCGATCAGCAGATTAATTTAGACTACACCTACTTTCGTTTATACCAACACGCATTAAAAAGAATTCATGGGGGACTTTTTATGGGAATCGGTTATGATTTAGATTATAGAATGAATATTAAGTCTACGAGCAACACCAAGCTCGAAGACTACACGTCCTACCCTTATGGAACAGATTTAAAAGACAATACCATGTCTTCGGGAGTAAGCTTCAATTTAATTTACGATACACGGGCCAATTCGATCAATACTTGGTCGGGTAACTATGCCAATTTACAGTTCCGTATAAATCCGACATTTTTAGGTAGTGATCAGAATTGGAAATCGCTATTTCTTGAAGTTAGACGATACCATAGGCTCACCCAAGACCGAAACCGACAAAATATGATTGCCATAAGGAGTTTCTTCTGGACCGTATTTAATAGTAAAGCACCCTATCTCGATCTTCCTAATTTGGGATGGGATCCATACAATAGTTCGGGAAGAGGCTTTCCAGTCAGCCGTTTTCGTGGCAAATCACTTTATTACTTAGAAACGGAATATCGTCGTGATATCACTCAAAACGGCTTATTTGGATTCGTAGCATTTATGAATTTTACGACATTAAATGGACCAAAGAATTCCATGTTCGAGGACTGGAACGTCGGCACTGGTGCAGGTGCGCGAATTAAGTTTAATAAAAACTCGGGCACCAACATCGGCATCGACTATGGTATCAGTAAGAACCACCGCGGTGTTAGACTCACCTTGGGTGAGGTATTTTAATTACTAACTCAAATGATAGCGCTGATTTTTAAACTCCATTGAAGCATAATACTGATATTTCCTATTGTCCAAGGGATAATCCCAACAGCCCATACGGTGGTAGATTTCACCACCAAATCCTGTTTTGAAACGATAAAGCCCATATAAAGGATGTGAAGGATCTGCCTGTGGCGATACCCCAAAAAAATCATATTCTGTACAACCTTTTTCTTTCGCAAGCTGCATAGCACGCCATTGCAAAGCATAGGTCGCCATATAATTACGATTTTCGGAAGCAGAAGCTCCATATAGATAAGTCCCCCGATTTGCCGCAATCACCAAAAACATAGCGGCCAAAGGCTGGTTATCCACTTCAGCCACTAAAAGATAGACATCTGCGGGAGATAATGTATCACTTGCCCTTGCAGAAAGAACGATCTTAAAATAGCTTATATCATGTAAGAAAAAGTTATTTCGAAGAGCTGTCTGCCGATAAAGCTCATACCAAACCGCCAAACTTTCAAGCCCCAGCGAACGCACACGTACGCCTTTTCGTTCTGCTAAATTGATATTATACCGTGTCTTAGATTTCATATTTCCAAGCAAGATGTCCTCCCCTTTTCTAAGATCCATAAAAATCGTGTTTGAAGGAAGTATGTCCGTATTGGCTTTATGAAAGTTCCAGTTTTCTGTGTTAAAATTAAAGCGCATTTCCTGAATCCGTTTCTCCGGCACCCCTAGCCAGTTACCATGAAGATCGTAACAATCATCCTCTTTAGCCCAATGTGATTCCCAAGATAAATCATAGCGTATCATTATACAATTTGGTGGCAGATGGGAACGTAAACTTTCCGACAACTGTTCTAAAAAATAGCCCTGGTTTTCATCTGAAGGTTCAATCTCAGGTCCATAAGGTACATAGGCTATGCTATGTTCCTGATCTATGGCTTGTATAATAATTAATAGATCACCGATAAAATAGGTATCGTCGTCGACTCCGACATACAGATCGGATTGTTTGGATTTAAAATTAAATGCCTTCGATTGTATACCTTGCATTTTTTTTACTGCAGACCAATAAGCCGTTTGTTGAATAATACCTGTTTTATAAAGTCCACTGATTTCTTTGTCACTAATGTCTGCTATCATGTTAATTTACTATTGAATAGGGATGTTTTTTAAAGGATAGTCACAAAATAACTCCAATTTTAACACCCAAAAACGGCAAACATAGCCAAAATGTTTGGTTAAGCGCACATGCATTTGTCACTTTGTTGTTAATTTCAAGAAATAGAGAAAAACAGGCATTCAAAGTCGCTTTTTTACATTATTTAACGCTATAATATCCGCGTTTGAATTGTTATTTTGACCTAAAATTTAAGATATTTGTAGCTTAACAATTCAAATACGATGGACAATAAAGCGATCTCAAAAATTTTCAAATTATGTAGCCAATTGATGGAGCTTCACAACGAAAATCCTTTTCGAACAAAATCCATTGCAAGTGCATCTTTTAAGTTGGACAAGCTACCTTTCCGTATTGAAGAGGCCAGTCTTGAAGAATTGAGTGCACAACCTGGAATAGGAAAAAGCACTGCTGAAAAAGCCAAAGAAGTCGCTGCTACGGGAACTTTCAAAGAGCTTGAGGATCTTATTGAAAACACACCATCCGGTATTATTGAAATGTTAAATATTAAGGGCCTTGGCCCTAAAAAGATTCAAATTATCTGGAAAGAACTCGAGATTGAAAGTGTCGGCGAATTACTTTACGCCTGTAATGAAAACCGTCTCGTAGAAGCAAAAGGGTTTGGTCTTAAAACGCAGGAAGACATCAAAAAATCCATTGAGTTTTCTATTTCCAACAAAGGATGGTTTTTATATGCGAAAGTACTTCCACTGGCAGAAAAATTTTTCAACGAATTGAAATTGCATTTCCCTTCTTCGCTGCTGTCATTTACAGGAGATTTCAGAAGAAAATGCGAGGTTTTGAGTACCGTAGATCTTTTAATATCGGAAAGTATAGACAACGTCGAAAAATTCCTCGATGGATTTACTTTAGTGGAAAAAACAGAAAACTCCATAGAACTGACCGATGAATTGGGTTTTACTTTCAAAGTATTCAGTAGTAATATCAATGATTTTTATCGCGACCTGATTCTTAGTACCGGATCCACTGCACATCTCGACCTCCTATTTAATATTCTACCAGATCTCCCTTCACTTTCCAGTGAGGAAGCAATTTACCGCAACTTAGGTTTAGATTATATTGAGCCCGAATTGCGGGAGGGACTGAATGAAATAGCGCAGGCCCAAAATCATACATTGCCAAAACTGATTCAATACAAAGATCTCAGGGGAACACTCCACAATCACTCCACCTATAGTGACGGCGTACATAGCCTCGAGCAAATGGCCGTGCATTGTAAAGATGTCCTGGGGCTAGAATATTTGGGTATATGCGATCACTCGCGAACTGCAGTCTATGCCAACGGCCTTTCCATTGAGCGATTGGAACAACAATGGAATGAGATTGCTACCTTAAACGAAAAATTGGCTCCATTCAAGATTTTCAGGGGAATTGAATCTGATATTCTAGGTGACGGTTCATTAGACTATCCCGATGAGGTATTGGCTAAGTTTGACTTCGTTGTCGCCTCCGTACACTCCAATCTGAAAATGGACGAAGACAAAGCCACAACAAGACTAATCAAAGCGATCGAAAATCCGTATACAACAATCTTAGGCCATCCAACAGGAAGACTATTATTAAGTAGAGCCGGATATCCCTTAGATTTTAAACGGGTAATCGATGCTTGTGCGGCAAATGGCGTTGTCATTGAGATAAATGCAAATCCTTTACGATTAGATCTGGATTGGAGATGGCACCGTTATGCAGTGGAAAAAGGAGTTTTACTTTCCATCAATCCCGATGCCCATCGTACCGAGGGATTACACGATATGCAATATGGTGTATTGGTGGCGCAAAAGGGTGGTCTGCAAGCAAGTAACTGTTTGAATGCATACGCGCTAGATGCTATAACGAACTATTTTAATAAGAAATAAGAAGGCTAGGGAATGTCGAGTAAAACAAATGCTGTTCGCCTGTTGGACACAGCAAAAATAACGTATGAACTCAGAGCATATGAGGTTGACGAACAGGACGTCAGCGCTGCGCATGTCGCCGAAACCCTAGGTTTGTCGCCCGAGACCCTTTATAAAACCTTGGTATTAAAAGGTAACAAAGATCCATACATTGTCGCCGTAGTTCCCGGAAATGCACAACTCGACCTAAAAAAAATAGCGAGGGCCTCTGGGAATAAAAACTGCGAAATGCTCCCGATGAAAGACCTTTTAACGGTGACCGGCTATATTCGTGGTGGCTGTTCACCTATTGGCATGAAAAAACGGTTCCCAACCTTTATTGAAGAGGCCGCACAATTGGAGACAGCGATTTCGGTAAGCGCAGGAAAAAGGGGGCTTCAGATTATTTTAGCCCCAACAGACTTGGCTACGATCACAGCTGCCCATTGGTCCGATCTGATCGATATGTGAATTACCCTTTACGCCCATATAATAAAATGCGCTTGAAAGAATAGATCGCTGGAAATTTAGTAAAATGTTTTTTGATGCGTGTTTTAAATTCAGTTACAAACATAGGCTTCTTATCTTCCTCCAATTGTTCCATGTAAGGAATCAAAGCAGACCCAGCGATAAAATTGTAAAGCATATCTGCATCAGCAGCAATGAGCGGATATACACGAAGAGAAAGGTTTAATTGATCCAGGCCATTATCAAATAACAATTGCGCATAAGTATCAATATCCAATACCGAAGAAGGCCTATTCCAGCCCCTTAAATAGGATCGATAGGGTTCTTCCGTCGCCAATTCGAATAAAATTTTATTGAGTATATTTTCGGGCTGATAAGGCATTTGTATCGCCAATTGCCCGCCAACATTAAGCTTAGAAATAATTTGAGGGAAAAGAACCTGATGATCTTCCAGCCATTGTAAAGCAGCATTACTGAATATAAGATCCCATGTTTTTGGCTCTGCAATGAAGTTCTCAACGGAACTTTGCCTAAATTTTAGACGTTCCGTTTCCAACTTATGACTTTTAGAAAGCATTTCCGCAGAAGAATCTACCCCAAGAAAGGTCGCTTGAGAAAATTGTTCGCTTAAGATAGCTGTCTGTTCACCTGTACCGCAACCTAAATCGACTGCATGCTCCATTTTATCGGCAGTAATTAGCTCAGATAAATCATAAAACGGTTTAAAACGGATATCTTTAAATTGATTGTATACAACTGGATTCCAAGGCATATATTTATTAATTAACACCCGTATCGGGCAATACTACATTTTCTATTTAAACAAGGTAAGAATTTCTGCGGGTTCAACTTTACCAAAATACGCCGTCAAATCAATTGATTTCAGTAAGCTATCAATTTCTCCTACTTCATGCTTTTCACCAATCAATAAATTTTCAAGTTCATGAATTGATCGGGATGCAAAAAAATCACCGAAAATTTTAGCCCTTTCAATGTATCCTTTATGTACATCCAAATGCAACTCGATGAATCCTGCTGGGATCTTAATTGCTTTTTTAAAGTTATAATTTGGTGAAAAACCGAAGTTCCAATCCCATGTTTCATACTTCTCTTCGACCAATTTTTCTATATTTTTAATATCCAAAGCGGTAAACTCAATCATTTTGGCTGTCGGATTCTCAAATTTTATTTCTTTAATCAACAATTCCTTAAAATATCCAGTCGTAAAACCAGCAGGTAGATATTCAATTAAGTTTGTGACACGTGCGCGATTCGATCTTACCGCCTTATCTACAAACTTCAATGGATTGACCTTTAAAGCATCGCTTAATACCTGCATCTGCGAATCAATCAATATCGTACCATGTTGGATCATCTTCCCATTTTTTGCAAGCTTGGCATTTCCACTAAACTTCTTCCCATCTACCAGGAGGTCATTTCTTCCTTCTAATTTTGCAGGGATATCTAATTTGTTCAAAATAGTTACAATCGGCTGTGTAAAGGTTGAAAAATCCATAAAATCATGATCTCCCAATAAGGTATGAAAAGAAAAATTTAAGTTCCCAGCATCATGATAAACGGCACCACCCCCAGACATTCGTCGCACGACCTTAATCTGATGCTCGTTGACATAATCAAGATTGATTTCGGCCAGGGTATTCTGAAATTTACCCACGATAATTGAAGGGTCATTTACATAGAGTAAAAAAATATCCTCTTTAGGAAATTTACCCAATAAATATTCCTCTGAAGCGATGTTAAAATAGGCGTTGTGGGATGGAGAATCGATAATCAGCATATTTTTCTTTTTTCAAAAATAACAAGAATTTAATCCATGTAATTCATTTCAAATTCATAATTACTGAAAATCGCCATTACAATACTCCATCGGATTTCTACAACACAGTCTTCCTAAAGTCAACTCTCATCAACCTCGTTCCCTGAAAGCAACCCTCTCCGCTATTTTTTTTATAATAAGCGCCGAAAAATCCTCTTTTACAATTTCTTCCGTCTGGCATAATGCCCCCGGACTAAACACATTGATTTCCATAATACGATCTCCCACCACATCCAAACCGACAAAATACATTCCGTCTTGAACTAATTTATCTCGGATCTTATCGACCATAACCAATAACTCCGGTGAAATAATGGCTGCTTGGGTCTTTGCGCCTTGATGCACATTGCTCCGAATCTCGTCCCCTTGTTGTACACGATGAACAGCAGCATATTTACCATTGATCGAAATAGGTTCTCCATTTAATAAAAAGAATCTGATATCACCGCGGGAAGCTTCCGGAAGATATTCCTGGCCAATCACATAACCATCCCGGGCAATAGCCTCTACCGTTTGCTTGAGGTTTTGCTGATTATCTTTATTGATTAAAAACACGTTTTTACCGCCGGAGCCCTTCAAGGGTTTTAAAATAATAAGTTTATTCTGTTGTTCAAAAAACTCAATGACATCGGTATAATTTCGGGTTACAATTGTTTTCGGTCGAATAGATTCATCAAATCCCTCAAGATACAACTTATTACTAGCCCGACTAAGGCTATCGGGATCATTGATAACCCATACACCTTTTTCTTTTAGGAGAGCGGCAAATTGTAGGGCCGATGCTGCAGCCCAAGGTCGGTTAACCATATCCAGGACTGGGTCAAATCGTAGCCAGACCACATCCATATCTTCCAAAATCATTTTAGTTTTTTCCGTTGTGCGCAATACCTCCATGAGTTGATTAGCAGAAGTAAGCATCTGATCAGGAAGTACTTTTCGTACATGGGCGGCAATATAGGCTGACTCATAGTAGAAATCGGCCAAGCCAATATAATAAATTTCATGCCCCATTTGATGGGCCTTCAACGCCAAAAGGGTTGTCGTGAAACGAGCAGTTTCTTTATGGGTTTGGTTGATCACGAATGCTATCTTCATATAAAATATCTGATTACTGAATCATTTGAAATATTCCATTACTTTTTTTGAGATGTAACAAGGCATCCTTGTATGGATCCATTAGATACCTTGGGATTAGGGTCGGGGCTTTCAATACCCCCTTTAACATAAGTTCTTCTACGATTGGTATATAATCTTCGCGGATTTTACCCATCGTCAATAGGGATAGATCTCGTCCACTCTTGATATAATTGGTCAATTCGATTAAACCACTCAAGTATAATGCATCTTTGGTAAGCCCGCCACTTCGATAGACCCTCATCGTCATTTGAAAAGCTGTTTCTGGCAAAAATTGATACTTGTCTACCAAGACGGAAAATGTATCAATAAATGAACCGCCTTGCTGCATCTGATGGACAGCGATAACTCGGCCTGCCAGAATACGTAGTCTATTATTTGTCAGGCCCCCTACCAAATATTCAGCAAGTACGGCGAGGCCTTCCTGAAGTTTTTCATAACCGGGAACTCCTAATCGAAAGAGACTGAACGGCTGTTGCTTGCCGTTATAGTACGTAACGATATGTGTACCGACCTCATGTTGAATCAGTGCCTTGACCCTATTCCGCGGCAAACTATACTGCTTACTTATATTGAGTACACCTTGATTGACCATCACACCATAAATATCATCCCGTAGCCTCACTGTGGTGCCAAAGCTTGGATCTTGGTTTTTCAGATAATCGAATTCTTCCTGGGCAAGCTTGGCAAATTCCTCGGCATAGACAATGTCCTCTTCTTTCGTTCTCACTTCTCGATCCGTTGTTGTAATTGTCAAAATTGCTTGTGCCTTTTCTAGTAATTTTTCATTGACAGTACCAAAGACCTGCATGCTGCCCAACAAAAATCCTTCTTTTCCCCGCTCACTCAGCATGGTCATCATCTGATCAAGCTCCTTGCGTTTATCACGAAACAAATAAGCAATGGAAGGATCAAATAAATCTTCGATATGCAAGTTATAGAGGTTTCTCTTGATAATATCTGGATCAATGGGCATGGGTCTATATCGAAAAACAGGGGTTTTTCGGTAATTTCCTTTCTTGAATTGCTGCCAGGCATCATACGAATTTGTTGGCGTAACCAATAATAAAAAATCAAATCGTTGGCTTTCCCGTGCTAATTTCTGATCAATCTCCCAAGCTAAAGGAAGCATCTTTTTAGGCTGGCTTATTTTAAATGCTGTAGGTTTAGATAAGGTATGTATGCGAATGAATTCAAAGAATGTTTTCGACAGACTCCTGGATATGGCCTCACGGAAATGACGCAGATCAATCGGTAAAATTTGCTGATTTATCCCTAAAAGGTATTTCGGTTTTATCTCCAGCCCCATATAAAATATATTGGTGTTCAGGTTATCCAACTGTACGCTCGAAGGAGATAAACTTTGCGTTGCATTTGTTTTGGAATCTGTCAGTATTTCCACGTTGGAAATCGATTCTTCTGTGAGCAGTTGCTTGCCTAGATACTGAGCGATAGCCTGTACATTTTTCCGCGCAATATGAATTTGGATATCTTCCTCCTGTGCCGGATCTGCGGCCCAAGCTTCAATAATCAAACAAGCACCAAACTCTTCGACAAGTTGATTGAGGATTGGAGCGATCCATTCAGAAACATTCATCTGCGGATCTCTTACCCTAAAATAAGCTGGTTCTGATTTAACCAACTCTGCCAGCATAGGGTCTTGACTGAAAAACTGTCTGTATAAAAACAGATAAGGAACAACTTGATTAAAGACCAGTTTGTTTTTTGGGGGAATCTGTACGTGGAAAACCTCCTTATTTTTGATCATTTTTAAAATGCCAGCAAGTTGTTTCGCATTATCTTTCATAGGCAAAATAATTTTCCAGTGTTCCAATGCTGTGCAAGAGAAGTTGCTTATACTCCTGAAGCTTTTGCGGAAATACTTCTCCGGTCCATTCGTCCATGAAGTCTTTCCGAAATTCGATAGAAAAAATACAGCCCTTATCGCCAAACTTATCATTCAAATACGCAGAAAGGAATCCGCCTTTAAATTTCACATTCTCGCGTACGTCGTAAACTTGTCCATCTTTTCCAGTCTGTAGTACTTCCAGTACCTGATCAGTCAGCATTCGCCATTTTTCGTGATTATGTTGTGTCCCAATGTTGATTTGAGGGTCGGCGGCATTATTCACACTAGTTTGAGGTCCCCCGCGACGCATATTATAACTATGAATATCATACACGATAAAATAACCATAACGATCAATCGTACGCTGAATCGCTTGGCTTATTTCCTCATACATGCTATCATAGGCAGCATACAGCTGATCTTTTAGTTCATTGGGTAGATCTCTTCGCCATACCTGTATCCCCCAAGATTGCTCAGGCAAAAGATAAATAGCATCTTCTCGTTTTCGATTAAGATCCAATTGAAACCTGGAAGTTCCAGATACAAATCGATTACAAGGTAATTCCGCCAAAATAGCTGTATAAGGATCCTCTTCGCGTAATCGTTCCTCTTCTGCAATATTCATGTAGGGCATCAAATGCGCATCGACCTGATGGCCATCATGAATGGCAAAAGCCCAAAATGGGCTATCGTCATTTTCAAATTGATAGCGATATGTTAAAGACATGTACCTTTTTTTTTAAACAGTTTGTGTCAAATAGACAGCATGGATTGCTGCCCCTTTTGCTTAGATAAACGCTTATGAGCAATAAAAGGTTTGAAAATTAAATGGATTGTCCTGCAGAATTAGAGGCTCCCCTTCTTGTCGGAAAAGCAGCTGTTAAAAATCGTTAAACAGCCAACGGATCCAGCACATTGGCATCTTTCTTGAATATTGTTCAATAGTTTCATAAATTTAGGTTAATAATTTAGTTAGTTTATAAAAAACCTGTTAGTCCCCGCTAACAGGTTTTTTATTTCCCCTAAAAAGAAAACAAAATAAATAGTAGTACACTTTATTGAAATTCAACAGTAAATAGTCAAAAAATGTTAAAAATTAAAAAAATACACAATCAGCTGAAACATTTTTTGAACTTACTACGTTATATAGGTACTTTTCATAAATTTAGGTTAATAATTGGTTAGGAAGACTCCTGTTGCTCCCCGCTTCAGGAGTTTTTGTTTATCAACACGTTAAGACAAATACAAAACAAAAAAAATCATTCAGAGCATCAGTTTTTGAAAACTGTACAACGAGTTTTTTTTAGTCTACGCTGTTTTGATCTCTCAACTAAACTTCAAAAAAATCGAATTTCAGGCAGAAATTTTAATAACAAAAAAATGACAATATGTTCATGCTAAGAAAATAAGTTTTGGCATAGGTATTGCACTGTTTTAAGCATTCATAAATTTAGGTTAATAATTGGTTAGTTAAAACACTTGAAGTTCCCCGCTTCAAGTGTTTTTTTTATAGTGTTGCGGCAAAAGCAAATTAGAATTTAGCCTCTTACGGTTAATTTCCGGCTTCTACCAACTGTTTTAATGCAATTTCGTATGCTCTCGATGAAATATGAGTCTTTTTAGAAGAAACCGACCTAATTTTCTTTAGTGCTTCAAAAATTACGCTGGAAACATCCGAAAAAATTGCATCATCACTGATTTCGATATTCCGTTGCATTAAATAAGCAAATACTCTCGCCATACCACAATTGGCAATAAAGTCTGGTATAACCGCAACATGCTGATCTGCGAATTCCATCACAGGACCATAAAATATCTCCTGATCTGCAAATGGTACATTGGCACCTGACGCGATCACCTCAAGCCCATGATTTATCAGCTGTTGGATCTGATCTTTTGACACTAAACGGGAGGCCGCAGCAGGCACAAAAATATCCGTTTCCAGACTCCATATTTCTTTCTGTATCTGATCGAAAGAAATCAAATCCGGAGAACAAAGCTCATTGCCTTTGCGTTCTAAAAGCAAACGGGTAATCTCTTCCTCTCCAAATCCTTCCGGATTGATAAGTCCGCCGACGCGATCAATTATACCAACTATTTTTACACCAAGTTTAGACAGATAAAATGCCGCTGCGGCAGCAACATTACCCCAACCTTGAATTACCGCTCGCTTCCCAAAGCAATTTTCACCAAAAAGTTGATAATAATGACGAATTGACTCTGACACCCCATAACCCGTGATCATATCTGCCACTTTGTACTTACGCTTCAGATCCGGACTGTAGGAACTATCCTCCAATACTTTGGAGACCCCATAACGCAATTGCCCAATTTGATGAATACGGTTGCTTTCATTCACCTTAAAGTGACCATTCAAAATCCCTTCTTGAGGGTGCCATAGTCCATATTCTTCCGTTAACGGAATGACATCATGAATTTCATCGATATTTAGATCTCCACCGGTTCCATAGTAGTTTTTCAATAGCGGTGTGACAACTTTAAACCAACGTTCCAACACTTCATTTTTCCTTGGGTCGTGTGGATCGAAATCAATTCCAGATTTTGCGCCCCCTATTGCAGGTCCAGATACCGTAAATTTGACCTCCATTGTTTTTGCCAAAGATTCTACCTCATGCCTGTCCAATCCAGCCCGCATTCGGGTACCTCCGCCGGCGGCACCTCCACGTAAGGAATTAATAACAATCCATCCCCTGGCATCAGTTTCACTATCTTTCCATTCGAAAACAATTTCAGGGCTTTTATGCTCAAAAGCGCCCAATAATTCCTTCATCCCTTCCATACTGCTATAAGTTTCCTCGGCGTTCTTGTTCACGTTCAATTGCTTCAAAAAGAGCCTTAAAATTTCCTGCGCCAAAACTTTGTGCCCCCTTACGTTGGATGATTTCATAAAATAAAGTTGGTCTATCCTCTACCGGTTTTGTAAAAATTTGTAGCAAATAACCTTCTTCATCACGATCAACTAGAATGCCCAGTTCTTGGATGATCCGTATCTCTTCATCAATTTTTCCAACTCGCTCGGGCAACATATCGTAGTATGCTTCGGGAGGAGCACCCAAAAATTCTACTCCCCTTGCTTTAAGTTCCCGCACGGTTGCCACGATATCTTTGGTTGCCAGAGCCGCATGTTGTACACCTTCACCCTCATAAAACTCAAGGTATTCTTCTATCTGCGATTTTTTCTTTCCTTCGGCAGGCTCATTGATCGGAAACTTCACAAAGCCATTTCCGTTGCTCATCACTTTACTCATCAAAGCAGAATATTCTGTATTAATCTGCTTGTCATCAAAAGATAAAATATTGACAAAGCCCATTACATCCTGATACCATTTTACGGTTTCATTCATCTTATTCCATCCGACATTACCTACGCAATGATCAACATAAAGCAGTCCGGTTTCCGTTGGATTGTAATCGCTTTCCCATTTTTCATATCCTGGCATAAATGGACCAGAATAATTGCGGCGTTCAACAAACATGTGAACGGTTTCGCCATAGGTATAAATGCCTGCTGTCCAAACTTCTCCATTTTCATCCTTCAGAAGTTGTGGTTCCTGATAGACTTTCGCTCCTCTATTTGTTGTTTCTTCAAATGATTTTCGTGCATCATCGACCCAAAGAGCCAATATTTTGACACCATCACCATGTTTTTTAACATGCGCTGTTATAGGATGGTCAGATTTCAATGCCGTGGTAAGCACTAAACGTATTTTATTTTGTTTTAACACGTAGGATACACGGTCTCGAACACCTGTCTCCGGTCCGGCATACGCATCCGACTGGAATCCAAAAGCTGTTTTGTAATAATGTGCGGCCTGTTTGGCATTGCCAACATAAAATTCAATATAATCTGTGCCATTAATCGGTAGAAAATCTTGCGCTTGGGCAATTTTTTCTGCAAATGTATTTGCCATAATTTATATAAAGGTTATTCGTTTATTTTCCTAACTCATCCAAGATTTATAATAATCTGGATCTTCTATATCGAGTGCTTCTTGGGTCAACATCAGTGGTCGAAAAGGATCGATCATCACGGCCAACTCCTCGGTTTTCACTTGCCCAATGCTTTTTTCCACCGTCCCTGGATGAGGTCCATGTGGTATACCACCTGGATGTAACGTTATCTGTCCCCTTTCCACAGATTTTCGACTCATAAAATCGCCATCCACATAATATAGGACTTCATCTGAATCTACATTACTATGGTTATATGGTGCTGGAATCGAATGCGGATGGTAATCATACATACGAGGGCAAAAACTGCATAATACAAAATTGTCTGTTTCAAAGGTCTGGTGAACGGGTGGTGGCTGATGCAATTTGCCTGTTATCGGCATGAAATCATGAATCGAAAATGCCCATGGAAAATGATAGCCATCCCAACCAACAAAATCAAATGGATGGCTCCCATAAACATACGGATAAATCATACCCTGCTTCTTGATCTTCACTTCAAAGTCACCCAGTTCATCAAAAGTTTCCAAATTTTGAGGTACCCGAATGTCCCGCTCAAAAAAGGGCGCATGTTCCATCAATTGACCAAATTCATTGCGATAACGTTTGGGCGTACGTACAGGAGAAAATGATTCAACAATAAACAGCCGATTATCTTCCTGTTCAAATTCCATTTGATAAATCGTTCCTCGGGGGATTACCAAATAATCTCCATACTTGAAGGAGATACTCCCATATCCAGTCCTGAGTTTTCCCATCCCCTGATGGATGAAGACAATCTCATCTGCCTGGCTATTTTTATAAAAATAGTCATCCATCGACCGACGGGGAGCTGCTAAGGATATATGTAAGTCCTGATTAACCAACACAGGGGTCCTGCTTTCGAGGTAGTCATCTTTTGCCTGTACCTGAAATCCCTTTAGACTGGTATGTTTAAGATGTTTGTCGCGGGCAATCCGGGGAGACACATCATAAGGCTCGCTGATTTGTTTAACGAGTGTGGGTGGATGACAATGGTACACTAAGGAATAAAGACTGGAAAAACCATGTGTGGATACTAATTCCTCGGCATAAAGCGTGTTATCGGGCTTTCTAAAAACAGTATGTCGCTGCATTGGAATTTGCCCTTGTTTAACATAAAATGGCATAATTCTACGATTTAAACGGTTATAAAATTAAATGAATATCCAAATTGCCAATAGAATGATCGGCAAGTAGTAAAAGGGAAGATTAGTATTGTGCAAAAACGATATCAGCTATGATTGCTTTATTAAAAGCAACATAGGGCATGGAGGACGCAAAGCGATGTACACCACGATTGATCATTTTTTATAGTTTATAATGCTTTAATAAAGGTAATAATATTTTTCTATTTTCAAGAGAAGAAATATTTTTTTCAAATCTTATACAATATATTTGTGTCGAATGCTAACAACATTGAATAACCAAATAGAACACTTCATATATGAGAATTGTCACTAGCACTAAAAATGGTCAACAAGAATTGGGCATTGTTATAGACGACCGCTTTTATAGTTGCTCAGTCATCGATCAAAACCTTCCCACAACGATGTCGGACTTCCTCAAGGGTGGTGGAGAGACCATGAATCAGCTACAAATCCTTGAAACAGCTTTGCGTCGCGGCGCTATGAACAGGCCCTATCGCCTACTAGACGATATCCAACTTATCGCCCCTGTGCCACAGCCAACATCTTTTCGTGATGCTTACGCTTTTCGACAGCATGTCGCAACCTCGAGAAGAAACCGCGGATTAGATATGATCCCTGAATTTGATGAATTTCCTGTTTTCTATTTCTCCAACCATCAGTCTATACAGGGACCTGGCCCCGTTCAATGCATGCCCCTGCATTTAAATCAACTGGATTTCGAACTAGAAATCGCAATAGTTATCAATAAACCAGGAATCAATATTCCCGCTGCGCAGGCGGATGAGTATATTGCTGGCTATATGATTATGAATGATTTTAGTGCCAGAAAACTTCAAATGGAGGAAATGAAATTGAATTTGGGCCCTGCCAAGGGCAAAGATTTTGCAACAGCAATTGGACCTTACTTGGTGACAAAGGATGAATTGGAACCTTATAAGGTTCAACCTGCAGCAGGACATATTGGCGACTGTTATTCGCTCAATATGACTTGTAAAGTAAACGGCGCGCAAGTCTCAGCGGGCAATTTTGCGAGCATGCATTGGACTTTTGCAGAAATTATTGAGCGGGTTTCCTATGGTGTACAACTTTACCCCGGTGATATAATCGGCTCTGGGACAGTCGGAACAGGTTGCTTTCTTGAGCTCAATGGTACGGCACGCATAGCCGACCCTAATCATAAAGACCAATGGCTCAACCTTGGCGATGAGATTGAGCTAGAAATCACGGCGCTCGGAAAACTTTCCAATTCTATTGTATTATACCATTCATAAATATACGGATATGACCTCTTCCTTTGAAACCATCACCTTTGAATCTGTTAAAGACAAAGCGATTATAGATAATTTAATTAAATACGCTGTTGCACCGCGGCCAATTTGTTTTGCAAGCACGATCGATAGCAATGGAAACATAAATTTAAGCCCCTTCAGCTATTTCAACCTGATGTCCCATCAGCCGCCCATCTGTGTTTTCTCTCCATTGCGAAGGATGCGTGATGGTAGTACCAAACATACATTGGATAATATCCAGGAGGTTAATGAAGTTGTCATCAATATCGTTAACTACGCTATGGTCCAGCAACAATCCCTTGCCAGCACCGAATATGCCAAGGAAATAAATGAATTTGATAAGTCGGGTTTTACGCCTATCCCCTCTATTCAGGTGGCACCACCGCGTGTAGCCGAATCGCCAGTCCAGCTGGAATGCCAGGTCAGAGAGGTTGTCGCATTAAGCAATGAGCCAGGAGCTGGCAATCTCGTTATCGCCGAGATCCTCTATATGCATGTTCATAAACACTTATTGGGCGAGAACAATACCATTCAACAAAAAGATTTGGATTTGGTAGCAAGGCTCGGTGGTGATTGGTATTGTCGTGTAACCGACGAGAACTTATTTATTGTCCCGAAGCCCCTCCGTAGCTTGGGAATTGGCATAGATCAACTTCCAGAAAAAATTAGATTTTCGAATGTACTAACTGGAAATCACCTGGGCTTGCTGGCTAATGTTGAAACACAACCAACAATAAAAGACCCACAGCAAGAAGATAAATACTTCAACTATCTGAAGCTAAATTTCGAAGATAGCCCATCAAAATTCACGCAAAAAGTTCATGAATACGCTGCCCAACTATTAGATGCGGGCAAACTTCATGAAGCGTGGCAAATTTTATTAAGGGGCTAGTATAATTAAGTTCCAGAAAATAGTACGTTCAAACTCTTAGACCGTCCTATTTTCTAGAACTCAATGCTAAAGGCCAATTAGTTTTCCTATTGCTCAGCTGATATTTTAGTGATTATTTAAAGCCTCCTCTTTAGCAACACGCAGTCCATCGCGAATCAGTTTTTTCAAATTTGGATATAGGGTAATAAATTCCAAGAGCCTCTGTTCGGCCTGAGTAGATAATTGCGCTTCATCATTAGCCCAGGCAATTTCAAATAATTCAACCAAACCTAACCAATTATCTGCATTTTCCGGCCCCAATTGACTGAAAATTTCCAGCCAGATCTTTTGATTAAATCCGTTGTCCCGCAAATTCCGTATCGCAGCATGACACTTCACTAGTTTAACATCTTCCGTTTCGGTAGGTACTGAAGATAGAGCCTGATCCAAATGCTCCTCAACCAAATCATAGGCATCTTTATCTGCAGCGCCCGCAAATACAGATACAATTTCTGCTCCGACAGCCATATCGTATGTTCCCCATTCAGGTTTAAAATACACCTCTTCCCCATTGCTACGGTATACCTCACATCCGGTAAATGAAATCAAAACAATCTTACTCAAATGACGTACAACTCCTTGAACAATTCCTGATACAATAATCCCAGAAGCAAAGTTTAACGAACACTGCCGCCCTTCCGCTATACCATATTGAATCAATGTTGTTTCATCAAAATCGGCTAAGTTACGATCGGCACCTAGCAAGTGTCCCACCGGAGAGCCAAACCCTTCACTATGATAATTTATACTATGGCCTTCAAGTTGTTTACCCGCTACAGCCAAAGCTGTAGGTCCTTGTGTTTGAATATAAGAGAGATTTTTATCCGCGTTGGCCAACTTAAAAACGCCCGACACCTGCAAACCGGAACTATATTCCACAGTGCAAACAGCTTTACAGTCTATTGCCTTGTCAAGGCTCTGTTTGCCCCCTACGCGAAAAGCCATGGTATCAGCAAATTTATCCAATACGAGCTTTAGGTGTTCAAAATCCGGTGTAACAAATAGCTGTGGTTGTGGTTTGGTAATATCATAAGGATATTCGATTGCATTTAAACCATACGCCAACTTAGGCACATCTTTCTGCATGCAGCTTGCGCTTTCTCCAATGGAAGACAGTAAACCAGCTCCATAAATTTTGGGGTTATGAAGATCTCCAATAAGTCCGTATTCCACAGTCCACCAATGCAACCTGCTCAACAATGCCATCTCCGAAGGCTCGCCCATATTATCTTGAATGATCTGCAAATTTTTCTCTGCTTCCGCCAACTCAGCCGCCGTTGTTGTAGCGTGTTCTTTTAAAATAGATAGGTGACGAATAGCTTCGTAGAGTTCAAAATCTTTGCCCGAAGAAAGTGCTTTCGTGCCAACCTCCCCAAAATACTGCAAATATGTCGCATAATCTGGCTCACCGATTATAGGTGCATGTCCCGAAGATTCGTGGATAATGTCTGGTGCCGGTGTATATTCGATATGTTCCAATTGACGTATGTCTGCAGCAATAACAAGTACGCGATGTGCCTGAAATTCCATAAAAGCAGCCGGCGGAATAAATCCATCCACTGTCACTGCCCCCCAGCCAATTAATTTTAGACTATCGTTCATGTCCTGTAGGTTCGGGATGGTCGCAATGGATAATCCCGCTTTCTTCAATCCAGGAATATAGGGGTAATAGGCTACATCTTTTAAAAAAGAATAATTCTGACGCATGACATAACGCCACAATGCTTGATCCAGCGCGGTGTAACGTTCATATCGTTGGGCTACTACATAGCGTTTCAAATGTTTGGGCAACCGCTCCAAAACAATATTATTATATGTTTCCATCTATAATTGGTATGAAAATAAAGTATGAGACTCCTATATGAAGGTAGAAATTATTTATGGTTTAAGAAAGAATCTTTACGTTAATTTACGGCTTTTAGCAAAATATTACAAAAGTATACCCTCACAAACCTTACTAAATAACTTTAAAATAAGTTCTTTTTCCTAATTTAATTTTAAAACACACATTCAAGTCAACCATTAGCTCCGCATTCAGCTGTTTTATCGTATCAATCTGCACCGCACCGCCCATAATCAATCTTCGCATAGCTGACTTTGTTCCCCCCTTTAGGAAATGACATAGATCGACCAGCTTAACTTGTTCACCAAACTGGTCGCGCAATAGTTGACCCGATACCTCCTCAAAGACCTTTTCTTCCAATTTCTTGCGCTGAAATTGCCTGACAAAATAATCAACAGCACTGGTCGCAAACTCGTCGCCATGGTATTGAGCAACTAGATTCTGTGCAATAAGTTTCTTAATTTCCATTGGATTTTCCCCCATTTCAATACGGGTTTTCATGCTAAGTTTGGTTTCCTGATTGAAATCAGTAGTCAAGTCAATATATTCCGGAATTAAATGATCAGGAATAGACATGGTTTTACCAAACATTTCATTCGGTTCATCCAAAAGACCGATCGTATTGTTTAATGATTTACTCATTTTTTCTTTTCCATCCAGCCCGCGCAATAACGGCATACACAGCACGATTTGCGGATCCTGTCCAAATGATTCCTGCAGCTGCCGGCCCATCGCGCAATTGAATAGCTGGTCCGTTCCCCCCATTTCGATATCGCTATTGACATGTACGGAGTCAAAGCCCTGCAATATCGGGTAAAGCAATTCATGAATGGCTATTGATTGGTTTTCGTTAAAACGCTTATTAAAATCATGTCGTTGCATCAACTGTGCAACAGTGACTTTCGATACCAGCTGGATAACAGCTGCAAAATTTAATTGATCCAAACAGTCTCCATTAAAAACAATTTTCGCTTTTGAAACATCAATAATTTTAGACAGTTGCGCAATGTAGGTTGCCGCATTGTGAGCGATCGCATCCTGGCGCAAAGGCTTACGGGCTTTATTTTTTCCTGTAGGATCGCCGATACGGGCTGTAAAACTACCAACGAGGATCACGATTTCGTGCCCCAGTTCCTGAAACTGCCGTAGTTTCTTTAACACAACAGCGTGCCCTAAATGAAGATCCGGAGCTGTTGGATCAAAACCAAGTTTTATAATCAGTGGTCGGTTCTTTTCTTCAGCCTCCTTCAACTTCGATGCAAGTCCCTCCTTCGGTAAAATAATCTCGATATTTTCTGCTAACTCTTTTAACATGGTGTGATATAAAATAAAAAAAGCCCGAACGTTATGTTCGGGCTTAGCTATAAATAATAATTGAATTTCTTAATTTAATAGGCATAGGGGTCCCGAACGATTATCGGGCGATAATAATTAAAGAAAAATGGAAGACGTAATATGTTGTTCATTTTCTTCATTGTTTGACAAAGGTAGCGCTATATTTTTTAAATTCAAAAATATTCGCATCCACACTTGCTTGGATATGCATTTTTAGATTATCCACCCGTATTTTTACCCGTCAATTTTCCCGCTCCATTATAAACATACTTTTCTGTATTCCCTTTATCCTTTTTCTCCACGACCTTTTGCACTAACAATGAATTCTTAAAATACTCATGGTAAAAGCAGTTATTAACGCTATATTTCCGCTCAACAAGATTATTATTCTGATATAGATCCGTGTAATCAATTTTAGCTTTCCGATAGGTATGTTTTAGTAATTGACCATTGGCATCAAATGACTTTGATTCCTGTACCTGACCACCACAATTCAATTTGGCACTGTACATCAACGTATTGTCTAATCGATAGTCGGCTCTGGTATGGTCAAAATCATTTTCAACCGTGTAATAATTATCAAAAAAGACTTTTGTCACTTTTTTACCCCTATTGGCAGCTCGGTAGAATACCGTCTTTTCCTGACTGATTTTCCCATTCTTAAAATTACGCTGCACACTTGAACTATCCGTTATCATATATTGAAAGTCTGGCAAGGCAGCAGATCTCACATTCATTTGCTCCAGCACACCATGCCGTACGATAACATCACCGGTACGCCCATCTTTTTCAATTTTAAAATCACCGTCGACAATGCCATCCTGATTAATGGTAATAAATGCATTGGAAAGTCCCATAAATTGATTCTTCTGCAGAATATATTTACCCTGTTTCAATTTCGTCTCCTTACCTTTTTCTAGTATCCGGATGGTATCCTTTGGATATTCCGACAAATGCAATTGATAACGATCTTTGTCCAAGCGAACATACTCTTGCGCAACTCCCAACTGAACAGCTAAACACAAGCATAATAATAGGATAAAGCGTGATTTCGACATAATGTAATAAAATTGTTGCAATCATAGTAATACAATTATTACACCAAAAATTAAAGTACAGTTGATTTTCCAAACAATTCCCCAATACGATAGATGCTGTAGTACCCTCATATTGCAGAACAGACAAGCTTAATCGTGAAATGAAAAAAGGGGAGTTATTTATCAATAACTCCCCTTTTTTCAAAGCCAATTGGTACTGGTACCCATCGTATGAATAACATTCGAGAACTAAACAGACTCTAAATATTGTGCATAACAATACCCTTCTTCATTATCTTTGGTTCTGACCAACCACCATTGATCATTAGCCTTACTAATCAATGTGATGATTTCTCCTTTAGCAGCTTTTCCCACGATAGGCTGGTCTGTACCGGGACCTTTTCGAATGTTCAAATTGCTATTTTCTGTTATAACTTTCACCTGGCTTCCGGGCACTTCTGTAGCCACATCTACATTTAAGACCACATCTCCGGTTTGGAAATTACGATCTATATTACCGTAGATTTCCCAGAGCTTATTTTTCACATCTGCTGTTGGTGCGGTACCACGAATTTGTAATACGCCATCCATTTCGGCATAGTTCAAGTCATTTACACCTGAAGACTGTGCCGTATCTAAAAGAACCTTATATTTTTCCTGCAATGACATAATTTCACTAGTTTATTTTTTGACAACAATACCGCTTAAATCTACTTTTTTGGGATTTAAGTTATCCAAACCTTGTTTTAAAGTAATTATCTTAGCTTGCTCCATAGTACCTGTAACTGCGATCACACCGTCCTTTACACTGGCCTGTACTGTAGGAAAATCCTTCATAAACGTATTCACTGCTGCGCCAAGTACCGCATCATTATTGGATACCTCAATAGGAGCTGGCGTTGAAGACACTGGTGCGCTAACGATAATATTGTTTTGAATAGACTTGACGTCTTTATCACCTGCTGTTTTAGCAATCGATTCCACTTGTTGCTTTTCTTCTTCGGAAGCAACTGTACCACTTAAGATAACTTTCCCTTTTTCAACTTCAACGTCGACTGTTTTACGCCCCGTGAGTGCATTTTCGATCTTTTCTTCCAACTTATCATCAGACAAACCTGATTTGCATGCCGTGAAGGAAAGTACAACCGTGGTTGCCAATAGACAAAATGTTAATTTGCTCAATTTCATAAGACCAATTTTAATTTATTAATTCCAACAATAATCCTAACAAACTCCCTACACAATTGTTTGTTCATTTTTTTTTAAACTTAAATTCCCTTGCCGGATCGTAATTATATAATTAAATTTAGGAGCAGAGGTATTCATGATGGTTTCATTCGGATCATTTTCTCCGCTACGGTTATAAAAAACGCTTTGAGTAACAGATACGCACGTTGATTATTCAATCAAACAGCTATTAATTATGGGATTTTTGAACACTATTTTTGGTAAAAAAGAAAATAAAAAGGACAGTATAACGGAGTTTTGGGATTGGTTTAAAAAAAACGAACAGGCATTTTTTCAAATCGTCAAGGCTGGAGAACAAATTGATCAGCATTTTTTCAGCAAACTTTCGCCGAAGATCGATGCTCTTCGCAAGGAGCTGTATTTTTTAACGGGAATGTACGATGATAACACCGCAGAACTTGTAATCACCCCTGACGGTGTCATCAAAAACATTGCGTTCGTAGAACATCTGATCGCTTCTGCTCCAGCATTAGCGCATTGGAAATTTACCGCATTAAAACCCGCTATTGCGGATATGGAAAAATTCAAAATCACGATGTATGGCTTCACTTTTGACATCAAGGATATGTTCTTTTATCCCATTCAACATAGATACCATCCGGATGAAGTTGATATTGTTATTGTTCACCCCGATTATACGGAAGAGCATAAGGCCAATATTTCCCATGGTATAGAAATATTTCTCGAAAATTACATTGGTGAATTGAACTCGATCATAGCCATAGACAACCTGAATGTAACCTCAAAAGAGCTTGCAACAGAAGAGCTGATTCCACTAATTAAATTAAAAGACTATTTGATCTGGCGGGAAAAGGAATTTGTGGAAAAATATACCGACGTTAGACACCTAACTGCAGATGATACATACACCGCTTTTGAGGGCACCCTGGAGAATGACTTACCCATATTTGCCATCATAAATACGACCTTATTAGACTGGGATGGAAAAGCTTCTCACCCCTGGATAGTTACATTAAAGATTAGTTATGACGGAACAACAACCAATGGTATGCCCGATCAGGAGACCTACGATTTAATGGATAAATATGAAGAAGAATTAATGAATAGTCTTCCAAATGATATTGGATTTCTTAATATCGGTCGAGAAACTGCCGATAGCCTAAGGGAAATTTACCTGGCTTGTACAGAATTCCGAAAAGCCTCACAAGTGATCGATCGATTAATTGAACAATACAGGGAAATTCTTCAAATTGATTATAGCATCTACAAAGATAAATACTGGAAAACCTTCGAACGATTTTATAAACAAATAGAATAGGTCTCCCGTACAACTGCCATAAGTTCTACTAAAAGTACTTGATGAATTATGCTTTATTTACATGAATAAAATCATTCTTTTGGTTATTATCCTTGGAATTGGCCTTATCACATACAAAACCATTCAAAAAAACACGCTTTTAGCCGTTGTTGATAAGGAAGAAAATGCTCCTTCAGACGCCTTTCGCTATACGATGGCAATAACGAACGTAAAAAAACGCATCATAAACAACAAAAAGTATAATAGTGACATATCCTTTCTCTTGGATATGAAAAGACCCTCGGGAAGAAATCGTTTTTTTGTCGTCGATCTAAAAACAGATCGGATTCTAGATCAAGGGCTAGTGGCACATGGATCCGGCTCCGAAACCGGAAAAAAGAATCTTTTGCAATTTAGTAATACGGATAACTCTCATGCGACATCGCTAGGTAGTTATGCTATCGGCAGCTCGTATAACGGTAAATTTGGAAAAGCATATAAATTATATGGCTTAGATAGCTCCAATAGCAATGCATATGCTAGAAACATCGTTCTACACAAATATGACCGCATGCCTTACGATGAACAAGTAGATCCAATATGTCTCAGTGAAGGCTGTCCTATGGTAAACGTCGAATTCTACAAAAGACTACAGAACCTGATTGACTCCTCAAAGAAACAAATCGTCTTACATATTTATTATTGATCACCGGCTATCCTCTTTGATCAAATTCAATAAAACCTGATACGGACTTTGAGATACAATAAGAGCTTTCAACCAAGCAATAAATCCCATAATAAATAAATCTTTATTTTCTTTGTCCTCCGCCATAGTTTGAACAGCTGCCCGAAAGGATTTCCCTTGAATAACTGCTGGATTTAAAAGATATTTCTCTACCAATTTGGCAAAATCAATCACTCTGTTTTCCTTGACATTCAGCAAGTATTTTTTATACCTACCGACAAAGCTTTTTAATTTCAAGGTTGCCAAATCGATGTGATCGAATTGAATATGGATCAGAATTTCAAGCAGACTCTTCCGAATCGTCCACAACATGCCCATTTTCTTCTCGTACCAAGCATCTGTTCGAATCAACTGCCGAAGCTCAATCAATGCTGTTTTATCTTCAAATTGCGTTAAAAACATCACTAAACACAACTGTAAATCCGCAAGATCAACCTCACTTGATTTTGGTGAGGCTTGCTTAATCCCCGCCCTTAACACGGAAAGACCTTTTACTCCATCGCCAAGGTAATGGAAATTCAATGCCATCAACAAATGGCACCGCAGCTGAAACTGGACTCGAAAAACCGTATTTCCTTGAGATAAAACTTCATTCAAGCGTTCTAAATACCCGATGCTCTCGTTAAAGAATCCGTTCCTCAAATTAAAATTGGCCAGATAATACAAAATATGAAGATAGTAAAATAGCTGATGCGCCGATGGTTCATCGTACTTCATCAAAAAATTATCTGCTGTTTTTAAAAAAGAATGAACCAGTGTATAGTTTTGATGTATTGCGGCATACTCATTTGCAATATACAGAAGTTGATAGAGTGATTTAAATGATAAGAGATCATCCAAAGAAATACTGTATTTACTCAGTACACTCAAAATCAACTTATTGATATCAATTATTTTTGCTTTCAAATGAATATCCTGCAATGCTGAACGCAATAGCGCATAAGCAATCTGAAATTTTGCTTCTTGCTGCAGTTTTTGCTGATTTTCGGTAAAACGATCGATAAGCAATTCCAAATTGACATTCAAATCTAAATGTGCATATTGTAGTCTGATTTGCAAGATTTCGTTCAGCAAACTAAACTGCTCCAGAACAAGAGCCTTGTCCTCAGCCCGTTGAAGGCATTTGAATCCAATCTTAATGAACTGACTTTCCAATAGAAAACGGCCCACAACAAATAATCTCAACGCTTCGTGGGCTTCACTGTTGTCTCGTTCAAAAACCTTATTTGAAAGAAAAAACAAAAGACTATCATGAAGTCTTTTCCTCAATGCGTGATAAGCATCCCGGTTTTTAATGGGATCATATAACTTTTTTAGCTTATTTATATCATCAGTTTCTATAATATCAAGTAACTTGATATTTTTCACATCATTTCGCTTATTCTTTTGTTTCAAAAAGGTTTTAAAATCCCTAATATCATCTTTATTCAATAATAATAGGAGATCCGATATCGCGTCCGCCATAGCTAAAATTTAGAATTAAACAAATATATTAAACAAAATTATATCGTCAGTATTCTTATAAATTCAAGTTTTAAAATAATTAGTTCCTATCGATATTTGAATCATAAAACAACAACAAATTAAAACTAAAACAAGAAAATTATGGAACCGCTAAAAAACATGATTGAAGAAAAAAAGGCTGAAAGAAATTTAGACAAAAGAAACCCATTTAAACCAACAGGAGCATTTATCGGAGCCTCCTGGACTGCATTATTGGTTGGTACCGTTGGCTATTGTGTAGGTTTATGGAATGCAACAATGGCATTAAATGAAAAAGGGTATTATTTTACAATTTTACTATTTGCGCTATTTGCGGTTATCTCCGTTCAAAAAAGTGTAAGAGATAAAGCAGAAGGACTAGCTGTTACCGAATTGTACTATGGTTTAAGCTGGTTTGCAACAATTGCTGCGGTCGTGCTATTAACTGTAGGCCTATGGAACGCGGATCTGCTGTTAAGTGAAAAAGGATTCTATGCCATGTCCTTCTCATTGAGTATTTTTTCAGCTATCGCAGTACAAAAAAATACACGTGATGCAAAACTTATCGATGACAATGAAATAAAACTTTAGCGGGTGCCGATCCTGCAGCCTCTGCGTAGCAAGCTGCAGGATCTTTCAATCTCTCGTAAAGCAAAAAAGGAAGAGCTTCTCATGGAGCTCTTCCTTTTTTTAAGTGGATTGTTTAAGCGGTGCAATAGGAAGGTAAACGAAAAATGCACTTCCAGTACCAAAAACACTTTGCACATCAATCTCTCCCCCCATGCTTTCGATAAATTCCTTGCTTATGCTTAACCCCAAGCCTGTTCCTTCCTTTGTACCCCCCGGAACACGGAAATACCGATCAAAAATCTTCGCTAAATATTGTACCGGGATTCCTTGCCCCTGATCTTCAACACGCAAAAGCACCCTGGCGCCCATTCTTTTGACAGCAAGACAAATCGCCCCCCCTTCATCGGAATAACGAATTGCATTGGACAGTAGATTCGTCAATACCCATGCGGTCTTCTCGTTATCAATAAAAACCATCGGCAGTTCCTCTTCCAGTTCAACCTGTAGTCGAATTTTCTTTTGGTCAAGCATTGAACGATTGGCTAACAGGGCATAATCTATAATCGGTCCGATTGTCGCCGGATTCAGCTTCATCTGAATGGTACCACTCTCCACTTGTGCAATATCCAAAAGTTCTCCCGTAATTTTCAGAAGTCGCTCTGTATCATCAGCAATTCCTTCAAGCAAGTCTTTTTGTTCTTCATTCAACGCTCCAATCCGCTTATTCTCGAGCAATTGGATCCCCATGCGTATTGATGCGATTGGAGTCTTCAGTTCATGAGATACCGTTCCAATAAAATTTGTTTTTGCGACATCACGTTCCTTAAAACTTGTCACGTTCTTCAACAAAATAAATTGTCCAATAAACTGCGAACTCTCCTCTCCCGTTGGTACAACATTAATGTCGATAACCTCCAGTTCAAAGTAGTTATCTTTTCCATAGGCAAAGATCTGAACTAAATCCAGACGCTCAGATTTCTGATTTAAAGAGTCAATCTTATCGAGAAGCTTATTAAGTAAATCATTGGAAGATGCTATTTCCGCTAATTTTTGCCCTTCAAATTCTGCGTGTTTTAACCCCGAGAGCAAACAAGCGGGTTCATTTGCAAAAAGCACTCTTTTTTCCTCATCTATCCCTATAACGGCATCATGCATATTATCAATAAGCGCTTCAATTCTCTTTTTATGCTGCAAGATCTTACCCAATTTACTTTCTGTATATTCCTCGAGCTTTTGAGCCATTGTATTGAACGAATGCGCCACTTCTCCAAATTCATCCTTTCGCTTAAAGTGAAGTCTCCTTTTATAGTTCCCAGCAGCAATTTGTTTAATACTATCAGTTAATTGTACAATTGGGCCAGCAATGGCTAGAGGGAGGTTCACAAGCAATACAAATGCCATCATAAAACAAAGCGAACCTACAATGGAGATGGCCAAAATTGCTTTTTCAGCTGTTGCATTGGCAATATTATTTTTGTGTTCAATCGCCTGCATATTAAGATACATTAACTGAAATATATCTTTGTGCAGGTCAGCAGCAATTGTTGCATCTTTCACCTGTTTCTTTAAACTCAAAAAGTGTTGATCTATACGTTCGGTCACCGCCCGTTCTCCAGGCTCGGTTACATTGCGCTTCTGGAGTCTTAAATTATCTTCAAATAGCGCCATGCTCTTCCCATTCGTATGAAGGTCTTCCAAAGCCAGCAACATATTTCTGGAATAATGCAGCGTATTATAATTGTCGACTAAAATATTATTGGTATCTTTTTTTAATCGATAAACATAATACCCACTCACTATCGCAAGCAGCAAGATCATAGAAAATAAAAATCCTACCCCGAATGTCAGCTTTGCTTTAAGTTTCATTGGATTCGATATTCTTCAATTTTTCGATACAAAGTAGCGATGCCGATTTCTAACAATCGAGCTGCTTCAGCTTTATTTCCATTCGTATGTTTTAATACACGTTGTATATGCTGCCTCTCCATGTTGGACATTGCAAAGTTTGACAAGACGTTTGCCCCTTCCCTATACTCACGTTCACCAAAAGGAAGGCTCTCCACACCTAATACGCCACCCTCACTCAAAATCACACTGCGTTCAATCACATTTTTCAGTTCACGGATATTTCCCCGCCATAAGTTGCCTTCCAAAGCCTGCACAAACTCAGGGGTCATCTGCAACGGTTTCAAGTTGGATTTTAAAGCAAAGATATCAGCGTAGTATTGCGCCAATGTCGCTATATCTTCAATGCGCTCGCGCAATGGCGGTAATTCAATCGTGAAAACAGAAAGCCTATAAAATAGATCACTCCTGAAATGGTCTGATGCAATTTCGGTTTCGAGATTTCTGTTGGTTGCTGCTATGATGCGCACATCCACTTTCGTTGGTTTGGAGTCCCCAACTTTTAAAAACTCGCCAGTTTCCAAAACACGAAGAATTTTAGCTTGAAGTTCCAAAGCCATCTCCCCGACTTCATCCAGAAAAATAGTCCCCAAATGCGCTTCTTCAAACAAACCACGTTGATCCTTAGTCGCACCAGTGAAAGCACCGGATTTATGGCCAAACAACTCATTTTCCAGCAAATCTTTTGTAAATGCGGCACAATTAATCGCCACAAAACTACGATCTCTTCTTGAACTCGCCTGATGGATTGCCTGTGCAAAAACCTCCTTACCTGTGCCGGTCTCGCCCGTTAGCAAGACCGTTGTATTTGTAACAGCAACTTTTTGTGCCATGCCGATGGCCGCTTTTATTGCACTGGATTTCCCAATAATCTTATCAAAAGAAAGTCGGTCGCCTAATCGTTTTTCTAACTGCTCCACCCTTCTAGCTAATGCAACCTTTTCACAGGCTTTATAAAGCAACGGTATAATGCGATTATTGTCATCTCCTTTCGTAATGTATTCAAAAGCACCATTTTTTATCGCCCGAACGCCATCCGGAATATTCCCGTATGCCGTCAATAAGATAATCTCTACAATTGGATACCGCTCTTTAATTAATTTAGCCGTTTCAACTCCATTACCATCAGGTAGCTTCACATCACAAAGTACAACATCTACATCACTGACTTCAAGCTTTTTTAACCCCGATTTAATGTCAGCAGCCTCGATCACATCAAAACCTTCCAGGCTAATAATTTTGGCCAGCAATTTCCGAAGCTTCTCTTCGTCATCTATAAGTAGAACTCTATTCACAATATTCGTTTTTTCAAAAGTACAATTTGTCCCAAGCAAATAGTAGAAAAATAAACAATTTGACTATTCCTCAAAAAATTTCCCGACATCAAAATAAAAACGCTATATTTGTAGCGCTCAACATCGTTAAAACTGCATGTAAGATTAAAATTCTTTAGAACGAAATAAATACCATCCATTGACGATACCTGTCCAAATGGTCTTTTCTAACATTTAAAGAATTTCAACATGCTTTCATTACAACAACTTTCCTATATACATCCAAATAAAGATTTATTGTTTGAGAACATAAATCTGCACATAAACGCGCAAGAGAAAATCGCACTGATCGGTCATAACGGCGTTGGAAAATCAACGGCACTACAACTGATTGCCAAAGAATTATCGCCGACCAGTGGGAGCATACATAATAGCGCTAGCACCTATTATGTCCCTCAGGTTGTTGGACAATTCGAGCATAAGACGGTGGCTGAAGCACTTAGAATCGATAAAAAATTGAATGCTCTTTATGCCATATTGGCCGGTGATGCGTCTGAGGAAAATTTCAATAGACTTCAAGATGACTGGGCTTTGGAAGAACGTTGCCAAGAGGCTTTCAAACAATGGGATCTGCCCAACATACAATTGGCTCAGCAAATGTCTTCCCTTAGTGGTGGACAAAAAACGAAAGTTTTATTGTCCGGAATCCAGATTCATCGATCCGAGCTTATTCTTCTTGATGAACCGAGCAACCATTTGGATATGGACAGCAGAACACAACTATACGATTGGATTCAATCAAGCAAAAACACTATAGTCGTTGTCAGCCACGATAGAACCCTGCTTAATTTACTGGATGACATGGCTGAAATGGCCCCAAATGGCATCAAGCGATATGGGGGTAATTATACCTTTTACGAGGCTCAAAAGGAGATCGAACGCCATGCGTTGCAACACGATATCCACCACAAGGAAAGAGCGATCAAAATCGCAAAAGAGAAAGAAAGAGAAACAATCGAGCGCCAAAACAGACTAAACAACCGTGGTCAAAAAAAGCAGGAGAAGGCAGGTGTAGCTCGCATAATGATGAATACGCTACGTAATAATGCTGAAAAGAGTACCGCCAAAATTAAAAATGTACACCAGGACAAAATTGGAGATATCAGATCGGATCTACAAGAACTTCGTGGTTCACAATCCGCATTGGATGAAATTAAAATAGATTTGGGAAACAGTAATTTTCCAACAGGAAAAAGTATGATCAAGGCCGAAAACATCAATTTCAGCTATGGCGCAAAACAGCTTTGGAAAGATAATATAAACGTTCAATTATTCAGTGGGGATCGTATCGCACTCCAAGGCCCGAACGGATCTGGGAAAACAACATTAGTTAAACTCCTTCTCAACCAACTAATGCCTGAACAAGGAAAAATTGAGCGGCAATCATTTCGCGCAATCTATTTAGATCAGACGTATTCCATCTTATCTCCACATTTAAGTATTTATGAGCAAGCGCAGCAATTCAATACCGCCGCGCTACCTGAACATGAAATCAAAATTAGACTCAATCGGTTCTTATTTGGAAAAGACGATTGGGACAAGCCCTGCCAACTATTGAGTGGCGGTGAAAAAATGCGTCTGATAGTATGCTGTCTCACCATCCAGCAACAGTCTCCCGATTTGATTATCCTTGATGAGCCTACAAACAATTTAGATCTTCAAAATATACTGATGCTAACCAGAGCGATTCAGCTTTATAAAGGTACCCTACTCGTCATTTCACACGATGAAGTGTTTCTACAAGAAATCCATATAAACAAAGTCATCAAATTAAAAAACCTCTAAAAGATAACGCCGTGTATTTCGCTGCAACGAAATACACGGAATATTTAAGTATCGCTCGCCATAAAATTTTAATAAAACAGGGTATTTTTTGTAACAATCCCATATTCTTTATTTAAAATCTGCTAAATCGATAAATTAAATTAAAAAAAACAAATTTTTATCGATATATTCACGATGATTTTAAACATGAAACAATAACCATTAAATTAATTGAACCTCCACATTTACATAGTAAGCCTTCAGGCAAATGTATCGCACAGGCCTCTCAATTAATTACTTCATTTAATTATGTCAGATTATCAAATTAAAGAAAATCCCGAATTATTTGACGCCATCGTAGTTGGTTCCGGCGCAGGTGGTGGTATGGCAGGTTATATACTTGCACATGCGGGGCTTAAAGTATTGATGCTGGAAGCAGGTCCTTTTTATGACCCAGCAAAAGATTCGTTACAACTACGCTGGCCTTGGGAATCCCCAAGAAGAGGTGCGGGTACCACAAGACCATTCGGGGATTTTGACGCAGCCTTTGGTGGTTGGCAAATCGAAGGCGAACCCTACAGCAAAGTAGCGGGAACTGAATTTGAATGGTTTAGAGCACGCATGCTGGGCGGCAGAACCAACCACTGGGGTCGAATTTCATTGCGTATGGGACCTGACGATTTCAAGCCAAAGGATGGAGTAACGGATGAATGGCCTATTACTTATGAAGAGGTTAAGCCATTTTATGACCGTGTAGATCGAATGATCGGAATATATGGCACGGCAGAAGGTATTCATAACGAACCCGATGGTATTTTTATGAAACCACCTAAGCCACGCTTAAACGAACTATATATTGCAAAAGGTGCAAAAAAAGCTGGAGTTCCAGTGATTCCCGGAAGAGGGGCGGTATTAACCGAAGTATCAAAAGATATTAAAGATCGAGGTACCTGTTTCTACTGTGGGCAATGTGGTCGTGCATGTAAAGTTTATGGAGACTTTTCCTCTTCATCTTGTCTGGTTATTCCAGCGATGAAAACGGGTAACCTGAAGGTGATAGACAATGCAATGGTAAGAGAAGTCATTACAAATGATGAAGGAATTGCAGTTGGTGTTTCTTATGTTAACACCAAGGATTTGCAGGAATATACCGTTAAGGGGAAAACCGTTATTTTGGGTGCTAGTGCCTGTGAAAGTGCGCGGATCATGTTAAACTCCAAATCAAAATCACATCCTGGTGGTGTTGGTAATAGCAGCGGTTTAGTCGGAAAATATCTCCACGATTCTACGGGAGCCAGCTTATCGGGCTTTTTACCACAGCTACTCGACCGGAAGCGTTATAATGAAGATGGCGTTGGAAGTGTCCATATTTATTCACCATGGTGGGAAGATAATGCCAAATTGAACTTCCCTAGAGGTTACCACATCGAATACGGCGGTGGTTTACATATGCCATCTTATGGATTTTTGAATTGGGTACCGAAAGTAAATGACCATGCAAAAAATTCAGCTGGAAAGTCAAAGGCCAAAGGCGGTTATGGTACTGCATTAAAAGAAGATTTCCGCAGCTATTATGGTGCAAATGTCGGCATGGCAGGACGCGGAACGGCATTGGCAAGAAAAGACAATTATTGTGAAATTGACCCCGATAAAGTCGACAAATTCGGAATTCCTGTACTACGTTTCAACTACAAATGGGCCAATGAAGAAATCGCGCAAGCCAAGCACATGCAAGAGACATTTCAGTCTATTATGCACGAAATGGGCGCTGTCATCACTTCTAAAATACCCGGAGCAGATACATTGTACGGCCTAGAAGCTCCCGGAAAAATTATTCATGAAGGCGGTACCACAAGAATGGGAAATGACCCTAAAACCTCCGTATTGAACAAATGGGGACAAGCCCACGATTGTAAAAATCTCTATGTCGTCGATGCGGGACCATTTGTTCAACAAGGTGACAAAAACCTGACCTGGACAATACTCGCTTTATCGATGCGAACAGCAGAATATATACTTCAAGAAAAGAAAAAATTAAACGGTTAAAAGCATGAATAGAAGAGAATCTTTAAGAGCATTAGGATTAATTGCAGCTGGATCTGGTCTTTTAACCGCAGCCTGCAATTCAAAAGATGCTAAAAATGCAGCAGCAGACAATAGCAAAAAATTACCTGGAGTCCAGGATTTTGAATACGAACGCACGGAACAATTATACGCCGAAAAGTTTTTCGACGAACATGAAATGGCGACAATCACTGTTTTGGCTGACATTATTATTCCTAAGGATAACATTTCAGGAAGCGCTTCGGAAGCGGGAGTCCCCGATTTTATCGAATTTATCGTAAAAGATTTGCCTGATAATAAAATCCCGATGCGCGGCGGACTTCGTTGGCTCGACCTACAGTCCAAAAAGCGTTACGGAACAGTATTTATCAAATGTAGCGCAAAAGATCAACTTGCATTGGTGGATGATATCGCCTACCCTGATTTGGCAAGACCGGAAATGAAACAAGGTGCCGCCTTCTTTTCATTGATGCGCAACCTGACTTCTTCAGGATTTTACACCAGTGAAATGGGTGTAAAAGATATTGGCTATGCCGGAAATAAACCTGGAGTCTGGAATGGTGTACCAGATGATGTGTTGAAAGAGCACGGTTTTGACCCAACTAAATTCTTTGGATAATAAAAAAATCCTTTCCAAAATGGAAAGGATTTTTTTATTTACCCAATTAAAATCTATTGTCCCGATGGTAACTCGGTAGCTTCCGGAGCCTTATCAATCAACTCCATAAATTGATCCAATTTAGGTGTGATGATAATCTGCGTTCTTCTATTCCGTTGCTTACCTAGCGCGGTCGTATTATCTGCAATTGGATTATATTCTCCTCTACCACCCGCAGTTAAGCGCTTCGGATCCACACCATATTTATTTTGTAAAGCCTGTACCACAGAAGAGGCTCTCAGGGTACTTAGATCCCAGTTATTCCGAATATTAGGTTTAGAAATTGGATCCGTATCGGTATTACCTTCAATCAAAACTTCATAATCTCTATAATCCTGGATAATTTTCGCAATTTTGCTTAACGTCTGATCGGCCCTATCATTAATTTCATAGCTACCGGATTTGTAAAGCATGTTATCAGCAAGTGAGATATAAACGACCCCTTTTAATACCTGTACATCAACTTCCTGCAGTTCCTCACGGCTAAGTGATCTTGTCAAATTATTGGTCAATACCAGATTCAAGGAATCGGATTTGTTTTTCGTCTCAACGAGATGCTTAATGTATTTATTTGAAGCGTTAATTTCATCAACCAGCTTAGAAATATTAATATTTCCCTGTGAATTCTGATTAATACTGTTATCGAGCGATTTCTGCAAAGCAGCATAAGCAGATCGGAGGTCCGCATTATTTTGACGTTCAGAAGCCAACTGATCTTCTAAGCTCTTGATCCGCGTCCGGCCTTCAGCTAATTGAAGTTGTCCATCCTGATATTGCTTGGTCAATTGACTGTGCTCCGTTTGCAATTTACTATAGTCGGACTGTAAACCAGCATATTGCTTTTTGCTGACACCACATCCGACAACAAACAAACTGGCCGTTAATACAGTCATTGGAAAAACTAAATTCTTCATGATATACTCTTTTTGTAGATGTTGAACTAATTCATATAGCAAGATACGCAATATTCTAGCCAAAATACCCCACAGTCTTGTCAAATTAACAACCTTTAACGTCCTATTGGGCTAGCTCCTTCAACTCTGTAGCGCTAAATACTTGCCCACCTTTAAGATAAGGATTGGCGCCTTTGAGATAATTATAAATAATGGATTTAGCCTCTTCATTGGGTAATTTATAAAGGTTTTTAACCAGGAAATTTTTATCCTCAAGGATATTATTGTTGTAGCCCAAAAAAGAAGGCGCATGCACCTGTACGCTCCAACGTATAAACCGTGCTTCAATATGATTTGGATTTTCCTTAATCACTTCTTCCAAATGCTTTTTCCCCTCTTTGAATTGCCCAACTTTCTTAAATGGATTGCCGATATGTTTCGCTAACAGTATTTGATAGGCGGCTAGATAGGCTTTCTCTGTCGGCGATTTGGCCCCTTCGGTCAATGCCTCCAAATTATGTTCACACAGATCCTCGTCCTTCACGGCCTCCGCATATTCTTTTCGAATTTTCTCCATATTCACCTGCTGGCCAAGCCCAACTTTTGTTAAAGTGAATAGAACAATTGTCAATACTATTCGTGTTATCATAATTATAAATCAGGCTATTTCAACAATTTCAATTTCCGACTTAAATTACTAAAAAAATCGAATCCAACTATTAATTTTCAATTATCATACCATAAAGGCCAAAATTCATGTCATCGTATCGCCACAGCTAGCCTTAAAAAAGAGAAAAGTCTTTATTAAAGTATATTTTTAAAGCAATTTTGCTCCATGAAACTGATTTTAGAAACAAGCCCAGTCTGGTTAAAGGTGATTTTGTCAATTCTATTTGGTGTGATATTAGGCTGCTTTTTAGGGGAAATAGTTTACACCTTATTGCAGGCATAAGCTCTTCATCATAATCGATATCCCCTCCTTTACCTGAGGATCTGCTGAATTTTATGCCTACAGATAGACCGCTAATTGCGGTTATTTGAATAGACCACTAAGTTTCATTATCCTTGCCAAAAATCAAATTATTTTTGCTATATTGCTTATACCAATATAAATTTAAAGCGAGCTATGGAAACTAAAGCAGAGTATCAGATTTGGGACACTATTGTGAATAGCGCAAAAACTAAATTCGATTATAAGCATATTCGTGCTATGTTTAAAAAGGAAGATGACGAAATAACCGATAAGTTTCTATTCCATATTATTGCAGGATTTGCCTGTGGTGAAAATCATCAGACCATCTCAACCAATCTTTTCAATGAATTACAAAGTATTCATTTTGAATGCAATGAAGAACAGATCGACCGGTTTATCGCTGATAAGCACGTAAAATTCAGTCCTGAAATCTACGCCACCTATCTTGCATTCTCTATGCTGGAAGATGGTGAAGAGGTCGATAACATCACCGAAATCATTAATAATCTTTTGCAACTAGATAAATAATTATCCGGAAGTATCGTTTAATTTTGGCTAAAAACTTATATTCGTGAATTATTACACCTATAGTTATGCGCCAGTTTTTAACGCTATTTTTAATATTTTCTATTTATACAAATAGTATAGCCCAGACTTTTGACTTTGGTAAAGTTTCTATTTCAGATTTTTCACGAACAGATCTGGATAGCAATGCCAATGCAATCGTGCTCAATGAGTTTGGACGGAGCTCTGTCTTTGTTGATGATTATGATAATCGCGTAAAACTTCAACATGAATACCATGTAATTATCCGGATCAATAACAAAGAAGGGTTTAAAAAAGCTAATTTTGAAATTCCTTCGTATAAACGCGGGAGTTACGTCCGTGACTATTTTGACGAACTAAAGGCTGTTACGTATAATTTAGAAAATGGTAGGATCGAGAAAACAGAGCTTGAAAATAAAAAAGTTTTCAAGGAAAATTACTCAGCCTATCTGGATCTTAATAAGTTCACCCTTCCGAATATTAAAGAAGGATCTATTATTGAAGTGTCTTATCGGACGCTGGAGCAGGATTTATTTAATTTCAAGACATGGGAATTCCAAGATGATATCCCCAAAATTCAAAGCCAATATATCGCAATTATTCCCGCTTCCTTCGCCTACAATGTAGTTTTACGCGGCCCCTACAAGCTTACCGATCAAAAAGCCGAAGCACTGAAAGAATTTATTTTCCTGGATGGGTTGCGAATGGATTGTTCAAAATTGACCTATACCATGAAGAACATTCCGGCATTTATGGAAGAGGATTACATGACTTCGCCAACCAATTTCAAATCTGCGATCTATTATGAGCTTGAATCGATCTTTTATCCGAGCACAGGCAGTAAGAAGACATTTAGCAAAACCTGGAAGGACGTCGATACAGACCTCATGAATGAAAAGACTTTTGGAGGTCAATTAAAAAAAACAGACTTATTCAAAGCCAATTTAGCAACAATTCTATCGCCCACTGACACCAAATTAGAAAAAGCAAAAAAGATATATAACTATATCAACAAACAAATAAAATGGAATAATTATTTAGGTAAATATGCTGAAACTGGTATTGAAAAAGCACTGGAAAAACGAACCGGGAATATTGGCGACATCAATTTAGCACTGGTAACTGCTTTATTGGCGGCAGATCTGGAAGCCTATCCTATTATTTTATCAACACGCCGAAACGGTACACCCAATGGCCTATTCCCGGTATTATCGGACTTTGATTACGTCATCGCTTGCGTGGATATAGACGGTGTAAAGTATAAACTCGATGCCTCCAATTTATATTTACCTTTTGGACAGCTGCCTTTACAATGCTTAAATGAACGGGGAAGAATCATCTACTCCAAAAAAAGTTCCGATTGGTTTCCACTTACGGCTCAAGAATCTTCCGATGTAAACTATATCTTGGAAGGGGCTTTGAATGACCAATTTAAAATCAAGGGAAAACTGACCATAAGCAGTAGCGGTAACAAAGCACTCCTAAAGCGGCAACATATTGCCAAATTCAACTCTTTGGAGGAATACTGGGAAAAACTAGACGAAGAAATGCCCAATATCACGTTAACAAAATCAAGTATTCAAAACCTGGAGGATATCGATCAACTATTGATAGAAGAATTTGATGTTATCCTAGATGTCTCCAAACAAATGGAACAAGACATACTCGTATTGGCTCCAAATATTATTGACAGGATTTCCTACAACCCCTTTAAAGCACAGGAAAGAACTTATCCGGTTGATATGGGTTTTAAATCCAAAACATTGTACTCCGTTAAATTAACCATTCCTGATCATTATGAAATTGCTGAGAAGCCTCAGAATGCATCGTTAGCACTCCCGGAGTCAACTGCAAAATATAGATATGTAACGCAGGTCAATGGCAATCAACTTGAAATACTACAGAGCCTCGCGTTCAACAAACCCATCTTTTCAGTCGATGAGTATTTTTCGCTCAAAGAATTATATTCACGTATTATTCAACAACAAAAGCTAGACATAAAATTAATCGGTAAAAAATGAAAATCGTATTCATCAACTTACTATACTTCCTGCTTCCGATCCTCGCAATTGGGCAAGATAACTACGACGTCGCCAATATTCCAAGTACATTAAAGAGCAGGGCTGTCGCTACGGTGCGCAATGATAAAACGGTGGTAGAAATAAAATCTCCCGAACAAGTCATCACCACCATAACCTGTGCCATAACAGTGTATAATAAAAATGGAGACCGGTATGCCACGCTCCCAGTATATTATAATAAATCTACCGAGATCAAGAGTCTTAAAGGGGCTATCTATAATGAAATGGGAATATTGCAAAAGAAAATTGCAACGAAAGATTTCAAAGATATTAGCGCTGTGGACAATAGTACGATGTTTGCCGATTCCCGGGTAAAACTATTTGTACCTGACTACCATAGCTATCCCTATACCGTCGAATACCAATACGAGGTTAGGAGTAAACAAAACTTGATCATTCCATCTTGGACTCCTGAAGTGTCCAATAATGTATCTGTAGAAAAAAGCAGCTTTCAATTTATTGCACCAATAGGCACAGAATGTCGAATTGAAACAACGAATTATAAAGGAAGTATCAAAGAAGAGAAAAATGACAAAACGGAAAGTAAAACATGGAATGCTGAACAGATCGCGGCAAAAAAAGAGGAATCTTATAGCCCCAACCCTAGCCTGAAAAGAACAAACGTACTCATCGTTCCCAAAAATTTTATTTATTATGGTAAGACAGGAAATTTCGGGGACTGGAAAGAATTTGGCCAATGGGTATCCAACAGCCTATTGAACAAAAAAGACGATTTGACGGAAGCGTCTAAACAAAAATTTATTGCATTAACAAAAGACGCAAGCTCAGATAAGGACAAAGCAAAGATTCTATACAATTACTTACAAAAAAACACACGTTACATCAGTATCCAAATCGGTATCGGGGGCTTGGAGCCCTTTCCCGCTTCTGAGGTTGACCGCTTAGGTTATGGTGATTGTAAAGCACTGGCCAATTACATGCGAAGCATGTTGTCGGCCGTCAATATCCCTTCCTATTACTGTATTGTCGAAGCAGGCAGACGCAAAGAAAGTTTCCACAAAACCTTTGCAAATGCCCAGGACGGTAATCACGTCATTCTATGTATTCCATTCAAAAATGATACGACCTGGCTGGAATGCACGAGCCAAAACCTTCCATTTGGTTTTCTTAGCGACTTTACCGACGATAGAGATGTCGTTGCCTGTACCGAAAATGGCGGAGTTATCATGCATACACCGAAATACATTAACTCCACCAACCTTCAATTGCGCTATGCCGACCTAAAACTTTCGGAAGACGGAAGCATCCAGGGTACCTTAAACACCAAATTCTACGGAGCCCAATATGAGAACCATATGGACGTGCTTTTAGCCAGCAATAATGATAAGAATAAGCTCCTCACGGAATACTATAATATAGACAATATCAATTTTAATCAGGTAAACTATATTGAACATAAGGAGGAAAATCCATTTATCGAGGAGAACCTGAATATTTTTATTAAAAACTATGCGGTGAAAAATGGTAATAAACTTTTGATCCAGCCTAATCTATTCAATACACACTCCAGCATTGCCGAAAGTAGAAATAGAACGGAAGATATTTTCATTGAAAGAGGCTACGCCGATATCGATAGCATTAGCATTGCCCTCCCAGAAAACTTGCTCAAAAACATAACTTCTGAGAAGAAAATTATTGAGAAACCATTTGGAAAATATGAATTTAGGTCAGAAATAAAAGACAATAAACTGTTCACCTACAGAAAACTGGAACTTTTTGAAGGCAGTTATCCTGCCAGTACTTATGAAGACTTTTTCCAATTTCATAATGAGGTAAGCAGCTGCGACAAGGGACGCTTTAATCTAAGCTTTCTCTAGTCGGAAGAAAATATTTACCAGAATATGAAGGAGTAAAATCGATCAAATAAGGCAATTATTGTATATTAGCTCAATGACAGAATACGCAGCGATATTTGACATGGACGGTGTTATCAGCCACACCAACCCTTTCCATGCGGAAGCTTTTAGAGCTTTTTTTAAAAACCACAATGTACAACAGGCGACAGAAGAGGAATTTGAGCAGCATATGTATGGTAAGCATAATAGTTACATTATGCAACATTTCTTTCAACGTCCGATATCCCCTGAGGAACTGCGGACCCTTGAATTTGAAAAAGAACAGCTTTTTAGAGTCATTTATAAAGAGCACGTTGCCCCTATTAAGGGCCTGATTGAATTTCTGACAGAATTAAAGAATAACGGTTTTAAGCTTGCTGTGGCGACATCAGCTCCACGAGAGAATATGGATTTAATTCTGGACGAATTGAATATACGCCAGCTCTTCTCGTCCACACTGAGCAGCGAAGATGTGAAACTACATAAGCCACATCCTGAGGTTTACCTAAAATCTGCAGAAAACCTGCAAATTCCTGTTGACCGCTGTATTGTTTTTGAAGATTCTTTTTCTGGTATTACCGCAGCGAAAAATGCCGAAATGAAAGTTGTTGCCGTACTTTCAACCCATAAAAAAGAAGAATTGCCTGCAAGTGATGATTATATAAATAATTATACAGAAATATCTGTTGCCAATGTAAAGGCCATTTTAAAAACACAAGAATTATAACTTGGTTGAGTGTGTGCCGACACTTAGCCCGAGGACTTCAGCTGTCTCCTCTCTACCGATAAAAAAAGAGATTCCTTAAGGAATCTCTTTTTTTATCGGTTTGCCCAAGCGAGCTGCAATTTTCGTTCACCGCTGCTAGACTAAATTTTCACGAAGTGATTAATCTCTTTTTAGACCAAACTTCTCTATTTTACTATACAGATGGCTACGTTGAATATCTAAATCGTCGGCCGTCTTGGAGACGTTCCAATTATTTTTTTCCAATTTATATTTTATAAATTCTTTCTCCGCATGATCTTTATAATCTTGAAACGAATCAAAGGAGTCCATATCTAAACCATAATTCGTTGCGCCTTTTTCATGCGCTATACCGTTTACCGGTTCACGAGAAGGATTAGCAAATGCGACAACATCTTTATCTGTAATAGATCGATCACTCAAAATAATTAAACGTTCAATCATATTGCGCAATTCCCGAATATTACCTGTCCAGGGAAGATGGCTCAATTCCCGCATGGCCGCAGTCGTAATTTCCTTCACAGGTATCCCATATTCCATACAGATTTCTTCACAAAAATTTGTTGAAAGCAGGGGAATATCATCCACACGGTCGATCAAAGCAGGTACATGAATCAAGATTACCGACAGGCGGTGATACAAGTCCATTCTAAAATTGCCATCCTCAATTTCCTTCAAGAGATCTTTATTGGTCGCGGCTACTACCCTGACATTGACGTCAATTTCTTTATCGCCACCCACTCTGGTGATTTTATGTTCCTGTAACGCCCTTAACACTTTAGCTTGAGCGGATAGACTCATGTCTCCGATCTCATCCAAGAACAATGTTCCGCCACTCGCTTGTTCAAATTTTCCGATACGCTGTTTAATAGCTGAAGTGAAGGATCCTTTTTCATGGCCAAATAATTCTGATTCGATTAATTCGGAAGGTATCGCAGCACAGTTCACTTCAATAAGCGGTCCCTGCGCACGATTCGATTTCTCATGCAGCCAACGTGCCACAAGCTCCTTTCCCGAACCATTTGCTCCAGTTATCAATACACGCGCTTCTGTCGGTGCTACGCGATCAATTGTCTCTTTAATACGTTTGATTGCCCCAGACTCACCCAATATATCTTTAGTTTTCGAACTGCTAACTTTTCGTTTCAGTACTTTGGTTTCGGTGACTAGGGAACTTTTATCCAGTGCATTCCGAACGGTGATCAATAATCTGTTCAGGTCCAGCGGTTTTTCTAAAAAGTCAAATGCTCCTTTTTTCGCCGCTTCAACAGCTGTTTCAATCGTACCATGTCCTGAGATCATAATAAAAGGGATATCCGGGCTGCTTTGGTGTGCTTCCGCCAAAACTTCCATCCCATCCATCGTATTCATCTTGATATCGCAGAGAACAAGATCTATTTTTTCCTTTTTTAAAATATCTAATCCATCCCGGCCATTGTCGACATCTAAAATCGTATAATCTTCATATTCCAAGATATCACGCAACGAACTTCTGATGGCGCGCTCATCATCAATTATTAAAATTGTACTCATAAATCGATAGTTATGCTATTTTTTCAATTACGGGAATCAATATAAGTTTTTTTTGGCAATTAGCAAAAAGAAGCAAACCTTGTAAGCCGGGTTCTGTAGACCACCGAAGTGGAATTTCTATCATTTATCTAGATTTGCCATCGCTGACAAACTCAATCAACCTACCCATTACGAATTCCAATACATTGAAAGAAGACGAGCAGCCTTCGAATTTCGCAACCTATTTGGTCTTTCAACACACGAGGTTTACCGTAATATATGTCACCATACAAGACCGTAAGCTCTTACCTTACGTTTTCACCCTTACTCCGAAAAGCGGTATATTTTCTGTGGCACTTTCTGTCTGCTATTTTCATAACAGCCTTCCCGTTAGGAAGCGTGTTGCTCTATGTTGCCCGGACTTTCCTCTCCTCTTAAAAAAGAGCAGCGATAGAACCAGTTTGCTTCTGCGCAAAAGTAGCTATTTTACTCGGATAAACCCGAATTTCTTTTCAATTTCGAAAAGACCATTCATTTAGCACCACAGGCACAAAAATCTACGCAATTACCTTGCGTAGATAAAGAGAATTTTTGTATTTTCAATCTAACAAAAAAAACATGGCACTCAATAAACTAGCCCTCATACGTTATAAAACGATTGACCATTGCCTTCGCTTGCGACATCGTAAATGGACCTTGGAAGATCTCATGGAAAAGGTTTCCGATGCACTTTATGAATTTGAAGGAATCAAAAATGGGATAAGTAAACGTACCATACAAGGTGATATTCAACTCATGCGTAGCAATAAACTTGGCTACAATGCGCCTATTGTTGTGTTGCACCGAAAATTCTACACCTATGAAGATCCCAACTATAGCATTAGCAATTCACCGATTTCCGTCGGTGACATGCAAAAAATGAAGGAAGCAGTAGAGGTACTTAAGCATGTGAGCGGTTTCTCCAGTTTTGATGAAATGAGCGATATTGTTGCACGGCTTGAAGATAGCATCCATACCAAAAAGGACAATTCACCTTCCATTATACAAATGGAAAGTAACAACCTGCTAAAAGGCCTTTCTTTTATCAGCCCGCTGCATCAAGCCATTCGTGAAAAAACACCACTCCTGATCAGCTACCAATCGTTCAAAGCAACACAACAGCAGGATCTGGTCTTCTCCCCTTATCTCTTAAAAGAATATCGGAATCGATGGTTTCTAATTGGTCAGCATAAAAAGAATGAAGGATTAATGACGCTGGCGCTTGATCGAATCAATACCATCGAGGAAATGGGCAAAAATTCATACAAGGAATATACAGGGGTCGATTTCGAACGTTACTTTTCGGATACCATAGGCGTAACGAAGACACAAAAAGACCGCGGCCAGCGGGTGATATTGCAAGTCAATGCAAAAAATGCACCTTATGTAGCAACAAAACCCTTACATCCTTCACAGCAGATTTTAGACAAAAAGGAGGATGGCTCAATCTTAATTCGCATCGATGTTGTACTTAACTTTGAACTGGAAAGAGAAATTTTAGGTTTTGGCGAATCCATTAAAGTACTCTCGCCAAGAAATTTACAAACGAGAATAAAACAGCGCTTGACAGCTGCCACAGAACTCTATGCTGAGAAATCTGTCGATAAGATATCAAATTCACAACATGAATAATAGCTCACACACCTAAATATCTTGGGCGATGGCGTAACCACTAGCCCAAGCCCATTGGAAATTATAGCCGCCAAGCCATCCTGTAATATCAACAGTCTCCCCGCCGAAATAAAGGCCTTCAACTTTTTTAGACATTAAGCTTTTGGAGTGAAGCTCTTCCGTTGAAACTCCTCCACGCATGACCTCAGCTTTATCATACCCCTTATCTCCCGCAGGTTTTACCTTGAAACGATGGATCGTATCGACAATCAACTTCGCATCAGCTTTACTCAGTGAGGCGATTTTGGTATCCAAGGCCAAAAATTTCCCAAGGGCGTCGACCAATTTCCTGCTGAAATAATCGTTTAGCAATTGTGAAACAAGTCGCTTTCCGCCGTATTGTCGCTCCTGTTTAATCAGATTATCCAAATTAAAATTAGGCAAGAGATCAATCGTAATCTCCTGTCCAGGCCGCCAATAACTTGATATTTGAAGAATTGCAGGTCCGCTTAATCCCCAGTGTGTAAAGAGAATATTCTCTTCAAAAGACATTCCGGCAACAGACACTTTCGAGAACACCGAATTTCCAGCCAGAGAACTATACCAATCCGCATCTTTTCCAGTTATCGTCAAAGGGACTAATGCAGGCGCTGTACCGACTACATTCAAACCAAATTGTTTAGCTAAGCGTACTCCAAAGTCTGAGGCCCCAAGCTTTTGCACCGGAAGCCCACCGGAAGAAACAACCACTTTATGGGCATGGTATCGGGACTCACCTTTTGCATTTTCTACTTTTACCACAAAGCCATTATCGTTTTTTTCTACAGATTTGACCAAGGTATTCAAGGCTATATCCTGCCCTGTCTCGTATAAAATTTTAGAAAATACAGCAACGATATCTTTTGCTTTATTGGTCTCTGGAAACAACTGTCCCAGTGTTTTTTCATGTCCCACGATACCATATTGTTCAAAAAATGTAATGGTATCGTCCACGGTCCATTGTTTGAATATACCGTGCAAAAAATCTGGATTTTCAGAAATGAAATTAGCGGGACTGCTACCAATATTTGTATAATTACAGCGCCCACCTCCGGAAATCAGGATCTTCGCACCGACCTTATCGTTTCTTTCAAGGACCAAGGTCTTCTTCCCAATTAGCCCTGCTTGGGCTGCACACATCAATCCGCAGGCTCCCCCCCCAATAATGATCGCATCGTATAGTATACTCACAGCAACACTCTAATAAGCAATCAATGTATTTTCAACAGAAACAACTCTTCGTTCCAATTGACTCTGATACCCCAATTCAATAATTTTAATGACATCCCGCGCCTGTTCCGCCGATGCGATCAAGGTAGTTTTTCCCAATATGCTATCCGCAACGTTCTGATAAAAATCAGGATAAGAACCTATTTCAGAAGGAATCATTTCTTCAATATCATTCCCCTGTTCAACAATATTGAGCTTGCCGTATAGACTTGGATCTTCTTGTCCCCAGGTTGGATCTTCATCGGGAAATTTACCATCGCGCAGTAAAGCTTCCTGTGGATCGACACCATATTTTACAAAATTTCCGTTCATGCCAAAGACACGATATCGAGGTGTAGGTTCTTTTGTAAGCATAGACCCTTTCAGCGATACCCGTAAGTCATCATAGTACAATAAGCAGTCGAAATTGTCAATGGTTTTCGCATGATCCCGTTGAATAGCTAAATCTGCAAAAACAGCATCTGGTCTTCCAAACAATTGTAAAGTTTGATCGATAAGATGCGAGCCCAAGTCGTAGAATATCCCCGAACCCGGTAAATGCTCTTCACGCCATGCATTTGGTCTCAAGTAATTGCGGAAACGATCAAACCTAGCTTCCAAATTTACAATTCTTCCCAATCGTCCACTTTGAATCACTTTCTTTAACGTTCGATAATCGGAGTTGAATCTTAAATTGTGATAAGGCGCCAAAATCAGATTTTTCTCCTTAGCCAGCGCGATAAGCTCATCGGCCTGCTCTACATTGTTCGTAAATGGTTTCTCGACAATAACGTGTTTCCCTGCTTCCAAAGCACGTTTTGCAAAAGGATAATGCATGTCATTGGAAGTCGCAACCACGACTAAATCAATAGTTGCATCATTAAAAATATCATCTGCCGACAAAGCAATTGCTGCCTGTGGATAGCGTTCCTTTAGCAAACTTTGCTGATCTGCTTTCCGGGCGGTCACTTTAACAAGATCCAGTTCAGCTATCGAACGCATCACGGGAGCGTGAAAAACCTGACCTGAAATTCCAAAACCAATAAGTCCTACGCGAATTTTTTTCATAGCATTACATTCTTTCAGGTACATGAATACCCAATAAGTTCATCCCTTTGGCGATAACCTTTGCCGCAGAAGCCGAAAGATGCAATCTAAAGTTCTTTACATCAGGATCTTCCGCTTTCAATATCGTTTCTTCATGATAGAATTTATTGTAGAACTTGGCTACTTCATAGATATAGTTTGCCAATTGCGCCGGGCTGAACTCTTGCGCAGAAGCCTCAATAGCCTCCGGAAACGCACCTAATTGCTGAATTAGATCTCGCTCGTAAGAGGAAATCGTCGCCGGTACAGACACAGCACTGTCAAAATCGAATTCAGCTTTACTTAAAACAGATTTGATACGCGCATGCGTGTATTGAATAAACGGCCCTGTATGACCTTGAAAATCGACAGACTCATTTGGATCAAACAAAAGACGTTTTTTAGGATCCACTTTCAATAGAAAATATTTCAATGCTCCCATTCCGATCGTATCGTAAAGAGCAGCTTTTGATTCCTCGTCCAATCCGCCAGTCTTGCCAAGCTCCTCAGTACGTACCTGTGCAGTTTTAAGCATTTCAGCCATTAAATCATCCGCATCAACAACTGTTCCCTCCCGCGATTTCATTTTACCTGAAGGAAGGTCGACCATCCCATACGATAAATGGAACAATCCGTCAGCCCAGGCTTTACCTAGTTTTTTTAAGATTAAAAACAATACCTTGAAATGGTAATCCTGTTCGTTACCGACAACATAAATAGAATCATTCATTTTGAATTCATCATATTTCAATTGTGCTGTCCCCAAATCTTGTGTAATATAGACCGAAGTACCGTCGCCACGAAGCACAAGCTTCTGATCCAATCCTTCGTCTGTTAGATCAATCCATACGGAGTTATCCTCTTTTTTAAAGAAAACCCCTTTATCTAAACCTTCCTGGATAATATCTTTACCCAACAAGTATGTATTGGATTCATAATAGTATTTATCAAAATCGACGCCTAATTGTTTGTAGGTCTTTTCAAACCCCGCGTACACCCAACTGTTCATGGTTTTCCAAAGGGAGATCACCTCTTCATTACCGGCTTCCCATTGTTGCAACATCGCTTGTGCCTCCTTCATCAAAGGTGCATTTTTCTTTGCTTCCTCTTCGGTTTGCCCCTCAGCTTTCAATGCCTCGATTTCCTTTTTATATTCTTTGTCAAAGACAACGTAATATTTTCCAACAAGGTGGTCGCCTTTAAGTCCAGTAGACTCGGGTGTTTCACCGTTACCAAATTTCTGCCAGGCCAACATGGACTTACAGATATGGATACCACGATCGTTCACCAAATTTGCTTTGATCACATCATAACCATACGCTTTTAGGATTTCCGCAACAGCATATCCTAATAAGTTATTACGGATATGTCCCAAGTGCAGTGGTTTATTGGTATTTGGAGAAGAGTATTCCACCATCAATTTTTTCCCGTTCGCAGGAAATACAGCAAAGTCCTTCGCCGTTATGGTCTGATTCAACAACGTGATCCAGTAAGCATCGGAAAGAACAATATTCAAAAAGCCTTTTATCACATTGAAATCTGATATTTCAGCGATATGCTGTTGCAAATAAGCACCAATTTCCTTTCCGGTTTGTTCCGGAGAAGATTTCGAAAAGCGCGTTACGGGAAAAGTTACGATTGTAATTTGTCCCTCAAACTCCTTTCGGGTAGCTTGTAAAGCAATTTGAGTTTCTAAAATATCTGCATTGTAAAGCTCTTTTACTGCCTGTACAGTGACTTCAACAAGTCGCTTTTGAATAGAATTTGCCATTTAATGATTTTGTAATTTTTACAACTTCCTGATAGTGAATTGGAAATAAATAACATTCCTTATTTAGGTATTCACCATTAAAGTATATCTTTGCAAAAATAATAAAAAATGCAGAGCTATCAGGAATTTCTTGACTTAAGTGTTGGTTTTCCGCAAGACGGATTCGAAATCATCGACGACGAATTGTATTTCCACGATTTGAATTTAATGGAAATGATAGAAACGTACGGTACGCCGTTACGTTTTACCTATTTGCCTATCGTCAGCAAAAAAATTCAGCAAGCGAAAATCCTCTTTCAGACCGCAATTCTGAAACACAACTATCGCGGATCTTACAAATATTGTTATTGTACCAAGTCATCCCATTTCAAGCACATCGTAGAGGAAGCTTTGAAAAATGATATCCACCTGGAAACTTCATCTGCATTTGATATGCCGATGATCGATTCATTGGAAAGACAGGGCACAGTAACAAAAGACATTACAGTGATCTGTAATGGGTTCAAAACCTACCAGTACAAACAATATATTGTTGATATGATCCACGATGGATATAAAAACATTATACCGGTGCTGGATAACAAAGAGGAGTTTAACCTTTATGATGATGAAATCGAATTGGATGAGCCTTGTGCTTTAGGTATCCGCGTTGCTTCCGAAGAGCAACCAGATTCTCAATTCTATACATCTCGCCTAGGGATTCGCCAGGAAGACGTCGTTGAATTCTATAACAACAAGATCGCCGACAATCCAAACTTTAAAGTAAAGTTGCTCCATTTTTTCATTAATTCAGGTATCTCGGACACCCCGTATTACTGGAACGAATTAGAGAAATACGTTACTTTATATTGTAAATTCAAGAAAGTAAACCCGGATTTAGATACCCTAGATATCGGTGGTGGCATGCCATTTAAGGATTCATTGGTACACGACTTTGATTACGAATATATGGTCAATGAGATCGTCAACCGTATCAAACAAATCTGTGCTCACCATGAAGTGATGGAACCAGACATTATTACTGAATTTGGCAAATACACTGTTGCTGAAGCATCAGGTATCCTCTATAAAGTTTTAGGGCGCAAGCAACAAAACGACCGCGAACGTTGGTTTATGATTGATGGTTCATTCATTACAAATTTGCCGGATGTATGGGCATTGAATCAAAAATACATTCTATTGCCGATCAATAACTGGGATTCAGAATATGAACGCGTCAATTTGGGTGGCATCACATGCGATGGACAGGATTATTACAATCAGGAGGCGCATATGAACTCGGTATTTATGCCGAAGACCCGTAAGGTTCAATACCTGGGCTTCTTTCATACAGGCGCCTATCAAGATGTTTTAAGCGGATATGGAGGCATCCACCACTGCTTACTTCCTTCACCCAAACATGTGCTTGTACGCCGCAATAGAGATGAAACATTCAACTACGAGGTGTTCGGTGAGGAGCAAAACTCCAAACAAGTAATGAAATTGTTAGGCTACCAATAAGATATTATATTCTACCAAGAGTAAGCACGCTCGTCATTGGGGGATCAAAACAATATCCTCGTAAAAAAGAGCTATTTTAAGCCAAAATAAAAAGGTCTCGTTTCTAGGAACGAGACCTTTTTATTTTCAGCCTATCCGCCATTATTTACAATCGGGCGTAAATTAAAGGCAAAATCACAGACAATGACAACCATATCCAGTAGAAAAAAATAGATTGTAAAATCTATATAGTAAGCTGTTCGGTAGATGTAAACCTATTTCAGTATAAGACAGCTGGCTTTTATTCATATTGTGTTCGTACCTGCTTCGGACCACGTTCGGAGCTGCCCAATTCCGTTACGACTGTTGACCTAGTAGTGTACAGACCTTTCCTGTTTGGAGACTGGACAATATCTGTACAGCATCTGTACAAGATCTATTGATGATCCGAAGCAGATACGAAGCAGGTACGAAGGAAAGCTACTGATCTTTCAGAATGTATCGTCGTTTAGGAAAGGATTGCTGGGTATTTTCCTTTAGCGCGACTAGAAATCCCAAAGTCGATAATTGCTATTTTGCAACCCAAGTTTTAAAGAAATTAAGCACTTTTTCTTCATCATAGCCCTTTCCTTTTTCCAGACTACCACTCTCCTGTACATGCAATGTTTTTCCATTTCTATCCAAAATAATAAAAAATGGATAACCTAGTTTATTGACTTCAGGGGCATACTTTTGAAACACAGCTTCACTTTTATTTTCCTTTGAATAATTGAGGTGATAATAGAGGAAATGACTCTTTAACAACTTGTCGACACTTGCCGTTTTATGGATATATTCATTAAATCTTAAACACCAGACACACCAATTCCCACCGGCTTGAATGACGATGTTTTTCTTTTCTTTCTTTGCTTGAACCAATAGCTGATCAATATCATTCTGTGCATTGGCATCTGGATTGTAAGGCTTCGAAAGATCCTGAGCTGTAGCAAGCTGCTGTGAGAACGCTTTGGACTGTACGAGTACCGTCCCCAAAAACACAATAGCTCCACACAGTAATAATCTTATATTTCTCATCATAAATAAATTAAATACGAATCTAAAATTACAAAATCATTTCCCCAAACCAAAACATAAGCAGCACATAATCGTTAAACATGATATAGCTATTGACCATGAAAAAAAACACCCAGGACTACAACGGACCGTATTTCAGCGGATTCATAAAAACGCGATTAAGCCCTATATACATGACCTTAGGTGATCAGAATAGGGGTGTCATTCAAAATACCGCCATTGGGGAGAAGTAAAAAAGGCAACCTGTTGATATGCTATACCCTATCACCCGTAAAAACCAAAAAGACTTCCTTTTGCTAAAATAAAAACAAAACAAAACAAAAACAAACACCTGACCTTAACATAAATATTATTTAATTTCCTTTAAAATTTAACAAATATAGCATAACTTAGTGTAAAGGAAGTAGTAAAAGAAGCACAGAAGATTCACTACAAAAATCCAAAACGAAACAAAATGAAACACCAAGAATTCAACAGGTCAAAACTGATAGAAAAAATAAGGGATACGAGCGCGTGGGATGTTATCGTCATAGGCGGCGGTGCCAGCGGATTAGGTGTTGCATTAGATGCCTTAAGCCGAGGGTTCAAAACAATTTTATTGGAGCAGGTTGATTTTGCAAAAGGCACTTCAAGCAAAGCAACAAAGCTTGTTCACGGTGGTGTACGCTACTTGGCTCAAGGCGACATCTCATTGGTTAAAGAAGCGCTTCATGAAAGAGGTTTACTCCAAAAAAATGCTCCACACCTTGTTAAAAACCAATCGTTTATCATTCCAAACTACAGCTGGTTCGATGGCCCATTTTACACCATTGGAATGAAAATATATGACCTTCTGGCAGGTAAATTAAGCTTGGGAAAATCCATTCATATCAATAAAGAAGAAACGCTCAATCGCATAAGCACTGTACGACCTAAAGGGCTATATGGTGGCGTGGTATATCAAGACGGACAATTTGACGACTCCAGGCTTGCGCTCAACGTTGCGCAGACCTGTATACAAATGGGCGGAGTCGCCCTAAATTATGTAAGGGTCAATAACCTCACCAAAGACAGCGATGGACGAATAAACGGTGTCATCGCCAATGATACCGAAACTGGTGAAGTTTTCACCATACAAGGCAAAGCTGTTATCAATGCTACAGGAATATTTGTCGATGATATCTTAAAAATGGATAGACCTGAAGCGAAACAAATGGTACGCCCCAGCCAGGGTGTTCACCTTGTATTTGACAAGTCGTTTCTCCCGGGCGACGATGCCATTATGATTCCAAAAACGGATGATGGACGGGTCCTTTTTCTAGTACCTTGGCATAATCGAGTCATTGTGGGAACAACGGATACACCGATAGACGAGCATAGCCTTGAACCGGTAGCTTTGGAGCAGGAGATCGATTTTATTCTGAAAACGGCGGGACGTTACTTGACAAAACAACCAACAAGAGCGGATGCATTGGCCGTATTCGCCGGCCTCCGTCCACTGGCAGCCCCTACAGGTAACTCAAACAAAACCAAAGAGATCTCACGAAGCCACAAGGTTATTGTTAGCGACTCCAAATTACTGACTTTAACTGGCGGAAAGTGGACAACATTCCGTCGAATGGGCCAAGATACCCTAGACAAAGCGATAAAAATTGGTTGTTTACCTCAAAAAGAAAGCCGGTCTGCCACACAAAAGATCTATAGCGCCATTCCAACGTCCGACAGAAGCAATCATATGTATATTTACGGTGCCGACCAAGAAATGATCAATGCATTGGCTCAGGAAAATCCCGAATGGAACGAAAAGTTAATCCCACATCTTGAGTTCAAAAAGGCCGAAGTTGTTTGGGCAGCACGCAATGAACTTGCCAGGACTGTGGAAGATGTGCTATCCCGTCGGGTACGGATGCTATTTCTTGATGCGAAAGCTGCAATTGAAGCTGCACCTGATGTCGCAAAAATACTCGCCCAGGAACTGGAAAAAGATGAAGATTGGCAAAATGATCAAATAACGCATTTTCAAAATGTTGCAAAAAATTATATCTTAAAGTAATACAAAATAACCAGCAATACTCAATTACTCAATTATGGAACAACAATACATCTTGGCAATGGATCAAGGTACCACCAGCTCCAGAGCTATCATTTTTGATAAAGACAGAAATATAGTCTCCATTGCCCAGAAGGAATTTACGCAAATATTCCCACAACCAGGATGGGTTGAACACGATCCACATGAAATCTGGTCAACACAGGCAGGTGTCACTGCAGAAGCAACCACAAAAGCAGGGTTAAACGGCAAAAATATTGCCGCCATTGGCATTACCAATCAACGGGAAACTGTGGTCGTTTGGGAAAAAGAAACAGGAAAACCCATCTACAATGCCATTGTATGGCAAGATAAACGCACAGCAGATTATTGCGACGAGTTGCGTAGCTCTGGAAAACATGAGATGATCCAGGAAAAAACAGGCCTAATATTAGATCCTTACTTTTCTGCAACCAAAATAAAATGGATTCTGGATAACGTGGAAGGTGCCCGGGAAAAAGCACAAAACGGGGAATTAATCTGTGGAACTATTGACACTTGGCTCGTCTGGAACCTCACCCGGGGCGATGCTCACATTACGGATGTAACAAACGCTTCCCGCACCTTACTCTTTAATATTCATAGCATGGAATGGGATAAGGAGCTACTCGAATTATTTGACATCCCAGCCGCCATGCTGCCCGAAGTAAAAGAAAGCAGTGAAATATATGGGGAATCACGGACAACCATTTTTGCACACAAAGTCAAGATAGCTGGAATTGCTGGCGACCAGCAGGCGGCACTGTTCGGACAGCAATGTATTGAAAAGGGAATGGTCAAAAACACGTACGGCACTGGATGTTTTATGTTAATGAACATCGGGGATAAACCAATCCGTTCAAAGAACAACCTTTTAACGACTGTCGCCTGGAAAATCAACGGAAAAACAGAATATGCCTTAGAGGGGAGCATATTTATCGGCGGTGCACTGGTCCAATGGCTACGCGACAATCTCAACATCATCTACAAATCGGCAGACATAGAGCAATTAGCGCTGACAGAAAAAGATAATGGCGGTGTCACATTTATCCCTACATTCGCCGGACTGGGGGCTCCATACTGGAACGCTCGTGCACAAGGTACACTATTTGGCCTTACGCGTGCAACAACCAATGGTCATATTGCACGCGCCTCGCTAGAGGCAATTTCCCTGCAGACTCGTGATGTGCTGCAAGCCATGGAAGCTGATAGCGGCATACCGATCAAAGAATTGCGTGTAGACGGCGGCGCAACAGCGAATAATCTACTTATGCAGATTCAGGCCAATGTACTAAACAGCAAAGTTGTACGCCCCAAAATTACAGAAACTACAGCTTTGGGGGCAGCATACCTCGCCGGACTGGCCGTGGGATTCTGGAAAAATGAGGATGAGATTTCTAAGTTTTGGGCACAGGATCGTATATTTGAACCTGAAGCAGAGCAAGAAGAGCAAACAAAAAAGATTATTAAGCTCTGGACCAAGGGAGTCAAAGCATTACAATACTGGACCGAAAACTAACCAACAAGCATGAACCATTATTTAGCAGAATTTATCGGCACCACCCTTCTCCTTCTTTTAGGCAATGGGGTTGTGGCCAACGTTATCTTAAAAGGCACAAAAGGAGAAAATGGAGGGTGGATTGTAATCACGACCGCATGGGCACTTGCAGTCTATGTAGGTGTTGTTTTTGCCGGCCCATATACCGGAGCCCATCTCAATCCTGCGGTAACCATTGCCGTAGCCCTTAATCATGGCCTCCCTTGGATGGAAGTACCTGGCTATATTCTCGCACAAATTGCCGGTGGTTTCTGTGGCGCGATGTTGACCTACATCATGCACAAAGACCATTTCGATGCAACAGCAGACCCAACGACCAAACTTGGTGTTTTCGCTACTATACCCAACATCCGAAATACATCAACAAATCTGGCAAGTGAAATTATCGGAACCTTTGTGTTGATTTTTGTAATTTTCTTCATAACAGGTCAAGATGTCACCATTGACGGAAAAACAGCTCCCATTGGCATGGGCTCCCTTGGTGCGATACCCGTTGCATTCCTCGTGTGGGCCATCGGTCTCTCCCTAGGAGGAACTACGGGATATGCCATCAATCCTGCCCGGGATTTTGGCCCGCGCTTATTTCATGCGCTTTGGCCAATCAAAGGAAAAGGTAGCTCCGACTGGTCTTATGCCTGGATTCCAATCCTAGGACCGATCTTGGGCGCCATTTTAGCCTTTGCACTGTATACCTGTATAAAACCGGCCTAATCAAGGTCGAGCTGCACGAACAAAATAAAAGGGATTCAAAAATTGAATCCCTTTTATTTTATTATCCACGCTTGGGTTTTCTATGACCGTATTCACGATCCCGATCAAACGTATTCATATGGCGTTCCTTCTTCACGGGATACACATCATCAATTACAATCAAAATACCTTTTTCTTCTACCGTACCAAACTCATCATTACGTGCAGTGCCAAATGATTTCATCGTAGGCGATAGGTTCATATAGGTATTGATCAACGGTGGAATATTCTCTCCCAATGCTCTCACATGGCTATTTAATACCTTATATCCTTCTTTATAATCCAGCCCATCAAATACGCCGACAAAGCGATCGTAATCATTTTTGATTTCCAATTCCGGAAGAGGAAGAACCAATTTATCATGGTCAGGAAAATAATAGTCCATAAAATAAAGCAACATATCCCGTGCATCTTTATTATAATGTGGATACATGGTCACTTTACCAAAGAGGTATTTAATTTCAGGGTTAAGCATCACCAAAGCCCCTAAACCGTCCCAAAGATTGTCCAATGAAAAAATTCCTTTTCTATTGTCGATGGCTGGTTGGTACTTAGGCTGTACAAACGACCGTCCCAACTCTATGGTGTAAGGTAGATATTCATTCGTAAATAATTCGGAAAACTGAAAATAATGTGCTGTTGATAAATTGGGTATGCCGTTTACTTCACCAGCCTCGGCACATTTGATTACCCTATAACCGGCAACCACCTCTTCATCTTCGGGATTCCATGCGATCAACTGATCGTAACAATCTTCGCATGTATCATTTTCATCGATATCAATTGAAAGTCCTGTACCTCCCCCTGCGCCACGAAAAGTCAACTCCCGCAAACGCCCAATTTCACGCATGACATTTGGCGAATTATGATAGTTGATTAGGTATATCTCGTTATTTCCATTGTTGGTATATCGTAAGAAGACTTCTTTATTCAATTCGGTCTTCAATAATTCTCTATCAACTGGAGGTATAATTTCTTGCATAAATTCTATTTTTCTTGAGCCAATCCATAAACCCTTCTTTTCACTTCCTCAGCCCAAGTTTTTTCGTTTTTTGATTGATCAAACGCTGTATAAGGGATTCTTTCTCCTACTATAATATTGACGGTATGTCCGCGTTGAGCAAACATTTCATCAGGTAAATATAACATTTCAATGTTTACCTTGAGACCCAATTTCTGTCTAAGCCTTGCAAAATTATAAAAAAACTTAGAGTTTTTACCGTCAATCAGGACCGGAATGATATCTTTTTTATATTTTTTTGCTTTGCTAATAAAACTTTTCTTCCATTCTAGGTCTTCTATACGGCCATCGTTTTGTTTTCTGGAAACCAAACCAGCAGGGAATACCAATAGCGCATCATCCGCTCCGTAAGCCTCCTCGATCGCAGAAATAGCCTGTTTCCCCTGCCCCCCCAACTTATTGACACCGACAAACAAAGGCCTCAAATTACCTATATTTAAAAGAATATCATTAACCAAAAATTTCACATCGCGTCTATATTTACCTATAGCGTGCATAAATGCAATTCCATCCAATCCGCCCAAAGGGTGATTGGACGCAAAAATAACCGGATCCGATACTGGAATATTTTCTGCCCCATACAAATTGACCTTGACATCCAGATCGTTGATCAATGCATCAACAAAGTCCAGGCCCTGAAGATCCGCAAAGCGCGTCATAATATCATTTATCTCGTCTTCATGAATTGTCCTTTTTAAATAATTAAGTAAAAAAGACGGAATCCATTTAGCAAGGCCCGCATTTTTTTTGTGAATAACTTCACGTATATCAATAAACTTTTTACTCTCGCTTGTGATCATCAATCTTACTGTTCCAATTAAAAATACTTCACCTCCATTTAAGCCCAGTTTTTAGGCGTATCCCAATTCGTTGACAAAAATAATAACAGAATGGTAATAAAAGTACAATTTTAAACTTTAAAATTGTACTTATTTGCAATAATGTATTCGTTCTCTGTGCTTCCTGTTTTAGGTATTACAAGCAATCAACGAATTAAGTATAAATCTGATCCTGTAAAATTTCTTTTCACCTAGTTTTTTTATTAAGTTTGAGTATGCTAATAAGTCAATTTCTTTCAAATGCTGATTTCAGTATTCAAAATGCTGATTCAATACAACAAGCGCTAGAGAAGCTGCAAGATATGCTTTGTAAAGAATTAGTCGTTTTAAATGGTGACGACTATATTGGCCTGGTTAATGAAACCATCTTATTGGATGCGGAAGATGAAGAAGCTCCCCTTTCTTCCATAAAAATAAATACGGCCCCCATACAGCTGAAGTTCAATCAACACCCCTATGATGCCCTGGTGATGATAACCGTATATAATAGCACAATCATTCCTATTTTAGATCAAGACAACAAATATATTGGTGTGTCAACACAATTGGATATATTAAAGGCAATAAGTTCAATTCAATCACAAAATGAATCTGGTGCTATTATTGTGTTGGCGACTGGCCTACACGATTTTTCACTTTCACAGATTGCGCACCTTGTTGAAAGTGACAATTGCAGAATCCTCAATTGCGCAACTAAAATAAATTTGGAAAGTGACAACATTGAAGTTACCCTTAAAGTCGACAAGTCAAACATCAATGCCTTACTGAATTCATTCCTAAGACACAACTATTTAATTCTTGAAACCCATAATACCATAGCTGCATTTGACGACACTGCCGACCGTTATCAGCAGCTTATGAATTATATTAACATTTGATTAAGATTAGTTTTTTCTCATCTTTGCCCCATAAATTGAAAACAATATGAGAATCGCAATATATGGAAGAGAGTTTCAACCCTCTGTTATACCACATGTGAAACACTTATTTGAATATCTTGTCGATAAAAATATTGAGATCTGGGTATATAATCCATTTCATGAATTTCTGCAATCACAATTTGAATGCGCCTTTAACTTCTCAACATACAATACCTATCAAGAAATAAAAGATCATATTGACATCATGTTGAGTCTAGGCGGAGATGGAACCATGTTATCTGCTGTTTCCCTGATTAAAGATTCCGGAATTCCAATTGCAGGAATAAACTTTGGACGCCTCGGCTTTTTAGCGTCCATCAATAAAAATGATTTTGAGGATGCCATCGAGGATATACTGAACCAGCGTTTTACCATACAGAAGCGCGTGCTGCTCTCTGTAGAATCTGAACAGCTTAACTTGTTTGAAGGCAATCATTATGCGCTCAATGACATTACCGTATTTCGTTACGACAGCTCGGCCATGATTACGGTCAATGCACGCATCAATGGCGAACTACTGAATTCATACTGGGCAGATGGACTAATTATCGCTACACCTACCGGATCCACAGCCTATTCATTGAGTTGCGGCGGACCTATTATTATGCCGGAAAGTGGCAATTTTGTCATTACCCCCATCTCTCCGCACAACCTCAATGTGAGACCCATTGTCATCTCGAATCAGTTTACCCTTGAATTGGAAATAGAGAGTCGAAGCAATCAATACATCTTAAGCTGTGATTCCAAAAACGAGTCTATTGATACATCTGTAAAATTAACCATTAAACAGGCTCCATTTACTATTAATCTGATTAGACTCCCCCATGAAAGCTTTTTCAGTACGCTGCGGGAAAAATTACTTTGGGGCATCGATGTCAGAAATTATTAGGCTATCAATTCACTTCGCACAAGCTCGCTTTGTATGAAGAGAAACACACAAAACAATCTTTCTACATATTGTCCTTCTAAATTTCCAATTAAAAATCGATATTTGGAAGAAATAAAGAAAGACGGAATAAGAACATCCGGAATAGAAATCCAAGTGCGATAATTAATCAATGAAAAGTACGTTAAACAAACAATAATCATTGGTAGCAATACAGGAAACCAAAAGTAGGTTTTAAAACGCCAAAATAGCATTGATGCCTAAGGTGTTCATTTTATTGAAAACAGCAAAAATGAGTTTTTTAGATCAGATAGATAGTATTAAATTGCCACAGCATATAGCCATCATCATGGATGGCAACGGCCGTTGGGCAAAACAGAAAGGGAAACTTCGCGTATTTGGGCATCAAAATGGTGTAAAAGCAGTACGAGAAGCATTAGAAGGATGTGTAAAAGCAAATATTAAATTTCTGACACTTTATGCATTTTCTGCAGAAAACTGGAATAGGCCTAAGCTCGAGGTAATGGCACTCATGGAGCTATTGGTTACTTCCCTTAAAAAAGAAATCAAAACTTTTCAGGAGAATGGCGTCCGTTTGAATGTTATTGGTGATATCACCAAATTACCCTCAAATGCACAAAGAAAGCTGCAGGAGACCATTGAAGCAACGAAAGAAAATACACACTGTACATTGACATTAGCTTTGAGCTACAGTTCTCGACAAGAAATTGTGGACGCCGCTCGAAATCTAGCCCAAAAAGTAAAAGACGGAAAACTCAATGCAGACGAAATTAACGATGAATTATTCGCTGCAAACCTCTATACACAAAACCTACCCGATCCTGACCTTCTGATACGTACCAGCGGAGAATTGAGAATAAGCAATTTCCTACTTTGGCAAATTGCCTATTCAGAATTATGCTTCCTAGATAAGATGTGGCCCGAGTTTACGAAAGAAGATTTATTTAAATCCATCGTCGATTATCAGCAACGCGAAAGAAGGTTTGGAAAAACAAGTGAACAGTTATAAAGATTTTATTAAATTTGACCACTGATTTGAAAAAAAGCAAGCTGGTTAAATTTTCTTAATTAACAAAAATTAACAAACGATTGGTGTACTTTAGCGCCAATAATTATAGATAAATGAAGCGTATACTACCCGTAATACTATTTTTTGGTCTCTCATCAATGCAGCTTGTCTACGGACAAGACAAAGGTGCGTTCAATTTAAATGACCCAGAAAAAATCAGCTATCTCAATCCTAAAAACTATGTAATTAGTGCTATTGATATAACTGGAACACAATTTTTAGATAAAAATGTATTAATTACGATCTCTAAATTGTCAGTAGGTCAATATTTGGAAGTTCCAAGTGAGGCGACTGCAAAAGTAGTGAAGGATATGATGGCTCAAGGCCTCTTTGATGATGTCGAATTATGGGCAGATAAAATTGAAGGTGAAAATATATTTTTGACCATCCGTGTAGTAGAACGTCCTCGTTTAACGCGTATTGATATCAACGGTCTAAGTAAAAGCCAGACCGAAGAAGTTCGCAAACGTTTAAATAGTAACACTGGTAAGATTGTCAACGAAAACTTGATGAACACCACACGTGGTACGATCCAACGGTTCTTAAAAGAAAAAGCTTTTTTATATCCGGAGATCACCCTAAAAACAGTGAAAGACTCGGCACAGGCTAATAATGAAATACTTATTGCCGATGTGGATAAAAAACATAAGGTAAGAGTCAAAAAAATGACTTTTACAGGGAATGAACATTTTTCTCAGCAAGAGTTGAGAAAAATGGCCAAGCCAATTAAGCAAAAAATGTGGTACCGTATTTTCGGTCCTGGAAAATTCAAGGAAGAAAAATACAAAGAAGGTAAAGAAAACCTAATCAAGAAAATGGCAGCCAAAGGCTATCGTGATGCGACAATCTTGAAAGATACGGTTATTCGCGATGGTGAAAAAAATGTGTTGGTTAACTTTGACATCTATGAAGGTCCTAAATATTATGTAGGTAATATTGTTTGGACAGGTAATGCTAAGTATTCTGACACTTTGCTTAATAAAATTTTAGGTGTCAAACGTGGTGATGTTTTTTCGGAAGAAAAATTAACAGCAAAATTGATGGGTCCTACAAAAAATAGTGATGACATCTCTTCAATCTATATGAACGATGGTTATCTTACGTTCTCAGTAGACCCCGAACAAACGCGTATTTATAACGATACCATCGATTTAAATTTACGTGTTTATGAAGGTGCTCAATATACCATCAATAACGTTATTGTTAAAGGTAATGATGTAACCAACGACCGTGTTGTATTACGTTCTATTTATACAAAACCTGGTCAAAAATTCTCAAAAGAACAAATTATGCGCAGTGTGCGTGAGATTGCGCAGTTGGGAAATTTTGATGAGCAAAAGACAAACCCAGTACCGACAAATCTAAATTATGCGGATGGTACAGTGGACATTGTTTACAATGTGACTGAAAAACCTTCGGATCAGGTCGAGCTTTCGGGTGGTTATGGTGCCGGTCAGATCATCGGTACGTTAGGTTTAACATTTAACAACTTCTCTACCAGTAATTTCTTTGATAAAAGTTCCTGGAAACCGCTACCACGTGGAGATGGACAGAAGTTGAGTGTCCGTGGTCAAACTTCGGGTAAACGTTATCAATCGTATAGTTTCTCTTTCTCCGAGCCTTGGTTGGGTGGTAAAAAACCAATTTATTTTGGTTTGAGCGCCTATACTTCGAGTTCATCATATGGTGGGTTTAACTACTATACTGGCGAGCAAATTGTTAAGGATTCCGAGTTGAATCGTATTTGGATGACTGGTATTACCGCAACATTAGGTAAACGCTTGCAATGGCCAGACAACTGGTTCCAGGCAAATACTTCCTTGTCATTCCAACGTTATAAGCTTCAGAATTATGGAAATTACTTCCTATTTGATAATGGTACAGCCTATAACATCAACTTGACGCAAGAGTTTAGCCGTAATTCGATCGATGCTCCTATCTATCCTACTTCGGGTTCAAACATCAAATTCTCGGTGCAATTGACGCCTCCATATTCATTGTTCAACAACATTGATTATAAAAATGGTTCGGCTCAGGAACGCTACCGTTGGACAGAGTACCACAAATGGAAATTTGACTCGCAATGGTATGCAAAAATTGCGGGAAAACTTGTTTTCAAAGCACAAGCTCAATTTGGTTTCTTGGGTAAATACTCCAGCAAAACTGAGATATCAACTTTCGAGCGTTTCAAAGTCGGTGGGGATGGTATGCAAGGGTTTGATTACCTACAAGGATCTGAAATTGTTGCGTTACGTGGTTATGCAAATGGTGTAATCATTCCTGAAGGAACACAAAATGTGAATGTGGCACGAAATTCAGGTAGTCCAATCTATACGAAATATCAAATGGAATTACGTCACCCGGTGATGTTAAATGATCAGGCAACAGTTTACGTATTGGCTTTCGCTGAAGCGGCAAATACCTGGAACAAGTTCACCGAATACAACCCATTTAAAGTACGTCGTTCTGCAGGTGTTGGTGCCCGTATCTTCTTACCTATCTTCGGTATGCTAGGAATAGATTACGGCCATGCATTCGACCCTATCCCGGGTTTACCAAGCAGTACATGGAAACAAAACTTTACATTTAGTATCATGCAAAATATGGGTGGATTCTAATCTTTGTTGATCCAATCCTGTCGAAATAAAATAAAAAGCTATCGCAAGAAATTGTAGATAGCTTTTTTGTTTTAAGATTATTTTCCAATAAATCATGCATTTTTCTTTCATTTCCACCCGATCGGATTAAATGCGAAATCACCCTATATATCTTATAAATTTTCTTATATTGAGTGCGGTTATGATCACCGAAAAAAGAAGCTATAAACAGCACTCAGGCAACTAGCATTGGAGCATTCTTCAACAAGTTAAATAGTGTTAAACCCGAGAAATATCTGTTAGATTGCTTCTTTTTTCTTATTTTTGAGCCGTAAATTTACGTAGAGCGGTTTTCTCGAATTAAACTTTTGGGATTATCCGAAGTCATAAGGTAAATTAGTGTTAAATAATAAAAAGTATAGTCTATAAAAACTTACAGGAAATATGAAAAAAATATTGTTAGTTATAGCTTTTGTAGTCGTGAGTGCTACAGCGACATTTGCCCAACAACTTGCATATGCTGATTCAGAATATATCCTAAAACATATTCCTGAATATACGACTGCACAGAAACAGTTAGATGACCTATCTAAGCAATGGCAGGAAGAAGTGGATCAGAAATATGCTGAGATTGAAAAACTATATCAGGCTTATCAAAAGGACCAGGTTTTATTAAATGAAGATATGCGTCGCCGCCGAGAGGATGAAATCGTGACAAGAGAAAAAGAAGTAAAAGACTATCAAAAACAAAAGTTTGGATTTGAAGGCGACCTCTTTAAAAGACGTACTCAATTGATGAAGCCTATTCAAGACCGTGTAGCAAAAGCTATCCAAGATGTTGCTTCGGCCCAGGGAATTGATTTTATTATCGACAAGGGCAATGAGTCTACTTTTCTCTATGCCAATCCAAAATTGAATAAAAGTAATGATGTCATTACAAAATTAGGATATAAACCCAATCCGAGTCTTGCAAACTAAGCGGGAGTTTATTATCATTGTGAACACAAATAATAATAGTAGTAATTAATTAGAAAACTAAAAGATTGCCATAAAGATGGCTCATTAGATTAAAATGAAAAGCATGAAAAATTTATTAAAGGGTGCGGTTGCTTTAGTGGCAGTATTTTTCTCAACTCAATTCGCAAATGCGCAACAAAAGATTGGTCATATCAATTTTGCTGAAATTATTCAGTCAACATCTGAATTTAAAACAGCTGAAGGGCAGTTGAAGACATTGAGTGATGGTAAAACCAAAGAAATTCAAGATATGGTTACCATCTATCAAACAAAACAAAAAGATGCAAACGATAAATTGCGTAACAGAAGTGAAGCAAATAAAGATACGGTTGATCCAGAAATCAACAAAATAGGTCAAGAATTACAAGATATCCAAGCGCGTATTCAAACAGCACAACAAGCTGCTCAAGAAGACTTGAACAAAAAAGAAGAAGAATTAATTGCACCTATACACAGAAAAGTTGGTGAAGCTGTAAATGCTGTTTCTAAAGAAAAAGGTATGGCTTATGTATTTGATATTTCAAGCACAAATATTCCTTATTTCCAAGGCGGAGAGGATTTAACTGCTGCTGTAAAAACAAAATTAGGTATTTCAGCTACAGCTGCTCCTACTGCTGCTCCAGCAAGAAAATAAGCTAGTATACAAGGCAATAAAAAAGGGATTATCGATATCGATAATCCCTTTTTTATTGCCTATCTATTTTCCCAATGGCAAGTGAATTTCAATCAGCGTAAAACGCCGACAGCACCAAATACGCTCCAGTTCTACAGCGAAAAGAATAAGGTAAACTCAAAAGCTTATCGAATCAGTCAAATTATAGTGTAAATAAAAATCTGCTGCTTGATTTTCTTGCATTTACCAGCTAAATTGTAGATATTGGTTCGGAAAACAAACATATCTACCCTAATGAAAACTTCATGGTCCCAAATTTGTTCATTAACTGACGAATATGAGGTACCCAGGAAAGCTTCGTCGTTAAAATGATTTTATTCGCATGAAAAAGAAAGTAATTGAGGATAATCCTAAAAAAGAAAGAAAGGTAACTTCCGGTCCTATTCGCGACAAAGAACGCACCAAGGCGCGAATGATCGCTGCTGTCGGAAAGGTAATTCAGAAAAAAGGATACCATGCATTGAATGGGCCTAATATTGCTTTGGAATGTGGACTGAACAAAGCATTAATATGGAATTATTTTGGCGGTCTCGATCAACTGGTGGAAGCTTACCTAACACAAAAAGATTTTTGGCAAATCGGAGACAAGGGCGTATTGGAACAAATGATCACAAACCCGGGCTCCATCAGTATCTCCTTGATAGAAGAATTGCTTAAATCTCAATTTAACACCTTTTTGAAGGATAAGACGAAGCAAAAAGTTATTCATTGGGGACTGGGCGAAAAAACAAAAGCCCTTAAAAATATAGCCGACAGAAGAGAATTGCTCGGCGAAGAACTATTTAAACATGTCGATTCAAAATTCGAAAACTCCGAAAACGACCTTAGAGCGACATTAGCGATTTTAGTCAGTTCAATTTATTATTTGAGCCTTCAGGCAAAATCTACAGGTAGTACATTTTGCGGTATTGATGTAAATACCGAAGCAGGAAAAGAACGAATTCAGAAAACGATGCGTAAAATATTAGAACAGACATTTTCTGATGTTGAGCTGTAGTCTACTCAGATACAACTAGAGAAAACGTCCAAGAAGAAATAATTCCTTCTGGACGTTTTTCATTACAGCCTAAATTCACCATTAAAAAATTCCAATAATTTATCGTGTTAGGTCCTCATTTTTGATTTATTTTTACTATGTTAGCATAACAAAATAATATAGTATATTTGTTTATAACCAAGATACAAGCATATGATAGGTCAACTAATATTTGCGGTTTGTTTCGCTGTAGCATTGTTTCTTTTTAGCAAAAATGCACAACAGATTTATCGTAATATCAAGCTAGGCAGACCGGCAGATCGTTCGGACAGATCCGCGGAGCGTTGGAAAATGATGTTCCTCGTCGCCTTTGGTCAAAAGAAAATGTTTAAGCGTATTTTCCCCGCAGTCCTACATTTATTTGTATACCTTGGATTTGTCATCATCAATATTGAGATGTTGGAGATTGTCATAGACGGGCTTTTTGGTACACATCGTATCTTTTCATTTCTAGGGGGTCTTTATAATTTCCTGATTGGGGCATTTGAATGGCTCGCGCTGGGTGTACTGGTATCCTGTCTCATCTTTTTATTTCGGAGAAATATTGCTAAAGTAGCTCGCTTAAATAGCGCGGAATTGAAACATTGGCCCAAGACGGATGCAAATATTATTTTAATCACAGAGATTCTTTTAATGTCGGCTTTCCTACTGATGAACGCTTCTGATCTTAAATTGCAACTCTATGGCTTTGCACATTTTAAATCGGCAGGTTCCTTTCCAGTAAGCCATTATCTTCTTCCATACCTTCCTACTTCGACGGAGGCCTTATTTTTAATAGAGCGGTCTTGTTGGTGGTTTCATATCCTAGGTGTACTTGCCTTCTTAAACTACCTCCCCTATTCCAAGCACCTTCATATTATTTTGGCTTTTCCGAACACCTATTTTTCTAATCTGAACGCAAAAGGCAAACTATCCAATATGCCAGCTGTGACCAATGAGGTTAAGGCAATGCTTGATCCGAGTTTCACCCCGCCTCCAGCAGATGCAAATGCACGCTTTGGAGCCAAAGATGTCCAGGATTTAACCTGGAAGAGCTTATTGGATGCATATACCTGTACTGAATGTGGACGTTGTACATCTTCCTGCCCCGCAAATATAACGGGAAAGCTGCTGTCCCCACGAAAAATCATGATGGATACAAGGGATCGACTCACTGAAGTCGGTACGAATATCAAAACAAATGGAAGCTTTCAGGATGACGGAAAATCTCTCATTGACACTTACATCAGTCGAGAAGAGTTATGGGCCTGTACAAGCTGTAATGCATGTGTAGAACAATGCCCGGTCAATATTAATCCTTTGGATATTATTATTGAGCTACGCCGCTTTGCTGTTATGGAAGAATCACAAGCTCCTGCGAGTATTAACAATATGTTTGGAAATATTGAGAATAATGGTGCCCCTTGGAAATATGCGCAATTGGACCGCGCCAATTGGACTCAACAACAATAGTTTTATGATGGAAAATGAATTAAAAGTTCCCACAGTTGCAGAACTGTTGGCCAAAGGAGAAACTCCTGATATACTATTTTGGGTAGGTTGTGCAGGGAGTTTTGACGAACGTGCACAGAAAATTACGCGCGATATCTGCAGAATATTACAACATGTCGGTTTAAAATATGCCATCTTAGGTACAGAAGAAAGTTGTACGGGCGATCCTGCCAAAAGAAGTGGAAACGAATTTCTATTTCAAATGCAGGCCATGATGAACATCGAAGTACTCAATGGCTATGAAATCAAAAAAATAGTAACGGCTTGCCCACACTGTTTCAATACCTTGAAAAATGAGTATCCATCCCTAGGTGGTAACTATGAGGTCATTCATCATACACAATTGATCCAAAACCTGATCAATGAAGGAAAATTAAAACCAGCAGATAACAACGTATTCAAAGGAAAGAAGATAACCTATCATGATCCCTGTTATCTTGGTCGTGCGAATGAGGTCTATGAGGCACCGAGAAAAGTATTGGAAAGCTTGGATGCCCAGTTGATCGAACTGAAACGTTGTAAGAGCAATGGACTTTGCTGCGGTGCTGGGGGCGGACAAATGTTTAAAGAACCAGAGCCCGGAGCAAAAGACATTAACATCGAACGTATCGAAGAAGTCATCGATGCACAGCCTCAAGTTGTCGCTGCAGCATGTCCTTTCTGTATGACGATGTTAAAAGATGGCGTAAAAATAAAAGAAAAAGAATCAGAGATTGAGGTGTTGGACATTGCGGAAATAACTGCCCGAGCAAATCAATTGTAAATTACATTAATTACGAAATAAAAGAGGCCCGATCATACGATCGGGCCTTTTGTGTAGGGAGAAGAATATCTCCTGTCCACGCTTAAATTAGGGGAATCCCAAAGCCGGTTAAAATATAAGGGATTCCCCCGAATCGAAGATCAGCGCTGTTTTTATGCTGATCAACCGACTCTAACATCTAGCCATAACAAAGGTATCGCCTCTAGTTCAATTCATTGTTGTTCATTTCTTTAAAAATGTTGTTCATTTCTTAAATAATAAAAAAAATGATAGACCATACTTTCTTTATCCCAATAGAAGTAATTCGATCGATCACTACAATAGCGTTATAATTTTATCAGCTTTTTCCTTGCCATAAAGTCGAGAAATCACTTCTATAACACGTTGTTTATGATTAAACGCAGTACTTGAATATGCCCAATGATGAATTGCTGTTGCAGTACACAAAGCCTTCAACGTATGTGGATTATAGATAAACATAGGCAGAAGATTAAAAATCTGCTTTTCCTTCACGGCACGGATCGTTTTTAAATTCATTGCGCTGATAGAACAGATCAGTGCTATCATTCCACATCACAATCATATCGGGATTCCATCCAATCAAAGTTTCGGCATTAATATTGGGTTGATCCAGTTCAAATGGACAAACATTCTGTACACCCGCCATTTCCAAACATGTATGCATCATGCTATGGGTTCCTGTTGTTGAAAAAATACGACCATAGGCCCAAGTAAAATAGACCCGGCGCTTTTCCTTAACAGCTGTAGCATTCTCCTTAAGGCGACCAATTTCAGCAACGTATTTAAAGAAAAGAAGATAACCTATCATGATCCCTGTTATCTTGGTCGTGCCAATGAGGTGTATGAGGCGCCGAGAAAAGTATTGGAAAGCTTGGATGCCCAGTTGATCGAACTGAAACGTTGTAAGAGCAATGGACTTTGCTGCGGTGCAGGGGGCGGACAAATGTTCAAAGAACCAGAGCCTGGAGTAAAAGACATTAACATCGAACGTATCGAAGAAGTCATCGATGCACAGCCTCAAGTTGTAGCAGCAGCATGTCCTTTCTGTATGACCATGCTAAAAGATGGCGTAAAGATAAAAGAAAAAGAATCAGAGATAGAAGTGCTGGATATTGCCGAAATCACTGCCCGAGCAAATCAATTGTAAATTATATTAATCACGAAATAAAAGAGGCCCGATCATACGATCGGGCCTTTTGTGTAGGGAGAAGAATATCTCCTGTCCACGCATAAATTAGGGGAATCCCAAAGCCGGTTAAAATATAAGGGATTCCCCCGAATCGAAGATCAGCGCTGTTTTTATGCTGATCAACCGACTCTAACATCTAGCCATAACAAAGGTATCGCCTCTAGTTCAATTCATTGTTGTTCATTTCTTTAAAAATGTTGTTCATTTCTTAAATAATAAAAAAAAATGAGAGAACACTACGCGATGATATAGCCGCCACCGAAATAGCTATCCGCAGAGATAGCACTTTCGGTGAGGTTGAGTACCACTTGATCACTAAAATTCTTACTGTTCACCACTTGAATACGATGTGGTATATTTAACAATGAAGCTTCTAGTCGGAATGCTTCCGACAGCTGTTTCGGATTATATGAGGTATAATCCTTCGAACTAATTTCGACTTAGTCAATTCTGAACGATTTTATTATATCGCTAAATCTCATCCTTCTCAATCCATTTGGGAACCAGTGGCGCTTCATACTGTTGCATCTTCTCGATCAGCTCCTCAATCGTATCAGCCACCAATAACATCGCTCGATTTTCCTGCTTAAGAAGGCCCTCTTCGACCATGTGATCAATAAATTGAATGAGATGATTGTAAAATCCATTGATGTTTAACAAACCAACTGGCTTTTTATGTAAACCCAATTGAGCCCATGTAATCATTTCAAAAAGTTCTTCCAAGGTACCAAAACCACCCGGCAGCGCAATAACTCCTTCGGCATAATCACTCATAATCCGTTTACGATCGTGCATGGTATCTACAGTAATCAGTTTTGTTACCCCCCTATGCTCTCTTTCTTTCGAATTTAAAAAATCAGGAATGACACCTATTACCTCACCTCCCTGTGCAAGAGCTCCATTCGCAACAGCTCCCATTAGGCCAACCCTTCCACCACCATAAACCAAACGAATACCGTATTCAGCCAAAACCTTTCCCACATAGGAGGCTTGCTCTTCATACACGGCCGAATTCCCTAAACTGGAAGCACAAAAAATAACAATACTATTAACTTTCTTCATATACAAGTATAGTTAAAAATAAACGGATCAGCTCTTTTTAATAAAAAAACAAACTCACTATCAATAATATACAAAAAAATACACGCATTATTTTCGCGCATAAATATAAATGTAAAAAAAACACTTAAAATAAATAACACATTTAATATCTTTGATTTACCGGTCTTTTTATACATAACGGCTAACCAGACAAGCTCATCAGATCTTGTTAATAACAAATGATAATTTCAGTCCATATGATCTTCAAAAACAAATTTTTGCACAGTGCTCTCTTAAGCTTATTTAGTCTGGCGCTATCTGCCCAAACAACTTCTCAATTGAATTATTTCGATTTAAGAGAAGTGAGGTTGTTACCTGGGATTTTTAAACATGCTGAAAATCTTGACATCAATTATTTATTGGAAATAGACCCGGACAGATTGCTGGCTCCCTTTTTACGCGAAGCCAATTTACCGCTAAAAAAAGACTCCTATACCAATTGGGAAAATACAGGATTAGATGGCCATATCGGAGGGCATTATCTATCTGCTCTCGCACATATGTATGCCGCTACAGGAGACCTTCGTATTAAGGAACGCCTAGATTATATGCTCAGCAACTTGAGACGTTGTCAGGAAGCAAATGGAAACGGCTACATAGGCGGAGTACCTGGGGGTAAAATTATTTGGACAGAGATTCAGCAAGGTAGAATCAACGCCGGTAGCTTTAACCTGAATGGAAAATGGGTGCCGCTATATAATATACACAAAACCTATGCTGGCCTGCGAGACGCCTACTTGTTGACAGGCAATGAATCTGCAAAAGACATGCTGATTCAAATGACTGATTGGGCGCTTAAGTTGGTCGCTCAACTTTCAGATGCTCAAATACAGGAAATGTTACGAAGTGAACATGGCGGACTGAACGAAACTTTTGCTGATGTTGCTGCAATTACCCAAGATCAGACTTATCTCGAGTTGGCTCGTAAATTCAGTCATCAATCCATACTTGAGCCTTTATTAGCGCATGAAGATCATTTAACAGGATTGCATGCAAATACACAAATTCCAAAAGTTCTCGGTTTTAAACGCATCGCTGACCTTTCTCACAACGAAAAATGGGCGGAGGCTGTTCGCTACTTTTGGGACAATGTCGTTGAGCAGCGCTCGATTGCTATTGGAGGAAATAGTGTAAGTGAACATTTTAACCCAACGGAAGATTTTTCAAAAATGCTCTATAGCATTGAGGGACCAGAAACTTGCAATACCTACAATATGTTACGGCTCACAAAAATGCTCTATCAGACCGATCCGCAAGGGAAATACCTCGATTTTTATGAACGTGCTCTTTACAACCATATCTTATCGACACAACACCCCGAACATGGTGGATTAGTCTATTTCACGCAAATTCGTCCGGGGCATTATCGTGTTTATTCTCAAGCGCAGACAAGTATGTGGTGCTGCGTCGGATCAGGGATGGAAAATCACGCCAAATATGGTGAAATGATCTACGCATACCGCAACAATGACCTATTTGTCAATCTATTTATTCCTTCACGCCTGGACTGGAAGGAGAAAAATATGGAAGTTATTCAAGAAACGAACTTCCCGACAGAAGCCAAAACAAGCATACGAATGAACCCTAAAAAACCGACGTCATTCAGCTTGTTTATTCGTAAACCCAGCTGGCTCACCACAGCTCCCCATGTGTTGATCAATGGAAAGCCTTACCGCAATTTCAGTTCCACAAATGAGCATATCCAGATCAAACGTACATGGCGAAAGGGCGATATCGTCAGCCTTCAATTACCCATGGGGATACATACTGAGCAGTTGCCTGATAAAAGCAATTATTATAGTATTTTATATGGACCTCTTGTTTTGGGAGCCCGAACTGGACAGGAAGATCTTTTGGGACTTCGAGCCGACGACAGCCGAATGGGGCACATTGCTTCTGGAAAACAAATCCCTTTACGTGATCTCCCGATTCTTCAAGCAGAACCGAACAATATTCCGGCACTTGTAAAACCAATAGCGTCAAAGCCCTTACACTTTACACTCTCAAATCTCTATTTGGGAAAAAAAGATATTCAAATGGAACTAGAACCCTTTTTCGGTATTCATGATTCCCGTTATATGATCTATTGGCCTCAAGCAACGCAGAAAGAATTACTGGCATTACAGGACAAAATGCGCCGCGATGAAGTGGAAAGCTTAGCGCTAGCGGCCAAAACGGTCGATAAAGTAGTCGCTGGGGAGCAACAACCAGAATCAGATCACTTTTTTCGCGAGCAAAATAGCAATGCTGGGGCATTCGGTGATACACGCTGGCGCGATACAAAAGGCTGGTTCAGTTATGTGATGAAAATAACGCCAGAGACCCAACTGGTCGCGATCAAATTGCTGGCAGACAACTCATCCAGGGTAACTGAGGTAATGATCGATGGTAAAACCATCAGTATATTGGAAGACAAGGATGAGAGATCCACCATGAAAACAATACATATACAGCTTCCCATGGAGAGTGCAGGTAAAACCAAAATAGAACTGAAAATTAAGGCCGGGGCAGGATTTACAAGTCACAAGATCCTAGAAATAAGAACTCTTCGTCCTGACTAATGGATCTGGGAGATAGCTTCCATTAGTCAGGCGTGATTCACTTTGCCTAGATAATTCAGTTCATCAAAAGTGATTCAGTTCGTCAGAAGAGCGCTTAATTTATTTTCCGATTAAAACAACGGCGCCTTCAGGTTGCAACGTCAATTTGATGGACTTTGTTTTAGAAAGTCGAATCTGCTTCTGTTTTGACTCCCGGGCAATGTTATCGTCGATTAGCTGTACCGCATCTGTACTCAACATGGGCAAATTCACCGATACAGTTTTTTCTTTGCCCTCGGCATTTATCCCCGCTATATACCATGTATCATTCTTTCTCCGGGCAAGTATGACATATTTACCTGGATAACCATCAATAAAAACAGTCTCATCCCAGGTAGTTGGTACCTGCTTCATAAAATTAATCACATGGGTTGGCATTTCCTGTAAATTATTGGGTGTCAATCCAAAATTTTGTACCGGAGTCTGAAATAAAATCGCCGTTGCCAATTGAAATGTTTCTGTCGTTTTGCGGATAGTACCGCCGCTATTCTCGCGGTTATGACGTTTGTTCAGCAAAACCGGGCCAAAATCCATTGCCGCCACGGCATTCCGAATAAAGGGATGTAAAGTCGCATTAAAAGCCTCCGTATCATTTGCATGTTGTGTGAAAATCAAATTTTCAGAGGCTAATACGGCTTCACTGCCCACGAAATTCGGATACATGCGCTCCCAACCACGCGGTAAAGTACATCCATGAAATATAACGGTTAATCCATAATCATTTGCATCCGAAAGAATATCTTCGTAAAGCTTCAGTGTTTCTTGTTTATCGCCTCCAAAAAAGTCGACTTTGATTCCTTTAATGCCCACATGCTGCATCCATTGCATCTCGGCTTTACGTGCAATCGAAGTATTCATTTTATTTTTTGGCGTCTGAGGTGCGTCGTTCCAGAATCCGTTCGAATTGTACCACAGACAAATACCTACGCCCCGCTCCTTCCCATAAGCCACCAATTGTTCAATTTTCTCATGGCCGATCTTTGTATCCCACCAATTGTCGATCAATACAAATTCATACCCCATTGAAGCCGAAAGGTCAATGAACTTCTTCTGGTCTTCAAAATTAATACTGCCGTCCTGCCATTCCAACCAGCTCCATGTCGCCCGTCCGAATTCGTATTTCTTCGATGCCGGATACTGCGGTTCAACAACATCAAACGGAATGGTCGTTTCCACAATGGGTTTTAGGTTGCTTCCGACAGTCAGTGTGCGCCAAGGTGTATAACCGGGTAATGAAATTGTGGGAGCTGCACGTCCAATGCCATTGTTCTCCCCTTCCTCCGGAAAAGAAATGCTATAAAGGCCATCCTTCGTGCCTTCGCTTAACTTGGATGCGCAATATGCACTTGATACACCCGTTTCCGAAACAAGTACCCATCCCCGATCTCCAACATGAAAGAGCGCAGGAAAAGTATAGCCAACACCATACTTCGAAGGTACGCCTAGCGCCTGATCTGCCTGATACTCCTCTTCGTAACTTGGTTTTGTTTTCATCCAGCCTATCATGGGGGAAGCTTGGGCTGTTAAAAATGTTGTTGTAACGAGGGGAAATTTAAAGCCGCTATTCTCCTTTATCAATGCAAAGTTGGCCGGCTCGCCCACCTGAGGCACATAATATCGGAACGCTATATTGTTGTTGCTAACACGGAAAGTAACCTCGATCTGCTGCTTTGAAGTATTCTCCAACACATAACGCAATTCATTCGCTTTATACTGTACCTGACTGCGTTTGATTTTTGGCTCGATATAATTGGTCAAAATTTCACCTCTTTTTTCTGCTATAGGACGCAAATTATCGCTTAAATTTATCGTCTTGCTTTGAAGCCCAAGCGGTGAAGCTTCCAACATTGTCTTTCCTTCCAGTTCAACCTGATAAAATAGATGACCGTTTTTCAGATCCAATTTAACGGTCAAAGTTCCGTCCGGACTCGATACCGATGTCTGCTGTGCTGCGGCAATTGTCCCCAACAAAGATAGCATACATACCAAAGCATAACGTTTTACTGGTAAACGTTTAAAATAGCGCGTATAATTGTGATTTAACATAGATTAACTCAAATAGTCGGTTAGTTATTCTGTTAAAGATAAGGTTTTATTTTAATAAATGTACAAAAAACACTTATTACAGAATACGTATTTTATCAGGTTGCAATCGACTGCGTCAAATAGGAATCGTCGTCTAATCTGGGAAGGCGCAAACGCAGCTTTTCTTGTCCTATGAGAAGATATACCAAACAAAAATTCCTTATAATTGTAAAGAAATAGTGACATTTATTTTACGATCTTAAAACGTATTAAACTATGAATCTAATTATGAACATGATAGCACTTGCCAGCATAGCAACTGCTACCTTGGCTCCATCATCTGCCAAATCAGGGTCATTGCTCGAGCAAAAGGACCAAAACATTACGCTGATAGAAAAAAAACAGGCTTTAAAACACGATTATGTTGGAACCGACTCGCTATTGCAATATTTTAACCAAACAACTGCGGAGCTTGAAAAGCAGGTTGCGGGTTTAAGCGAAGCGCAGCTCCAATTTAAGCCAGCGCCCGACAAATGGTCGATCAGTCAATGCCTTGAGCATATTATTCGTTCAGAACGAATGATATTTGACATGGCAAAAAAGGGCCTGGATCAAGATCCACAACCTGAAAGGAGAAAAGAGATCAAGATGACCGACGACAATCTAAAAAATGCACTCACAGACAGAAGTCACAAATATCAGGCACCCAAGGAACTCCAACCAGAGGGAATTTATAAAAATGTGAACACCGCTTTGACTGATTTCAATGCCGCTCGCCAACCCGTGCTTGATTACATCAAAAAAGCTGATGCGGAAGATCTCAGAAATCACGTCAGCGATTCCCCAACTGGTCCAATTGATGGTTATCAAGCCCTGATGTTTATTGCTGCGCATTCTGCACGTCATACCAAACAGATCGCTGAAATAAAAGCCGATCCCAATTTTCCAAAACAATAGAAAGATGAAGAAATTAACTTATCAAATTAAGATCCATGCGCCTGTGCCGCGGGTTTTTAAAACAATGCTTGACAAAGAAACCTATAAACAATGGACCAGTGCATTCAATCCAAGTTCAGATTTCGAAGGCATCTGGGACAAGGGGCAAAAAATTCATTTTACAGGCGTCGATGAAAATGGTGAAAAAGGCGGAATAGTAGCAGAAATCGCCGAATACATTCCAAATTCATATGTGTCTATTCGGCATCTTGGTATCCTAGACAATGGCCAAGAAATTTTATCCGGACCAGCTGTCGAAGATTGGGCTGGAGCATTAGAAAATTATTCTTTTTCGGACATCGAAGGACAAACATTATTGAATGTAGATGTTGATACAAACGACGAATACATCGATTACTTTAATGAGGCTTGGCCAAATGCTTTGCAACGGCTAAAGGATATTAGCGAAAAGGAATAGGTGAAATACCCTGCATATTGAAGAGCTTTGCGAAATCAATGCGCAAGTCAGAAGCTTGTTGGCAAAAGTAAAAACGGCACCTAGATCTGGATGCCGTTTTTTTATCTTGCCGATGCTTTTTTTCGTTCGTTTACTTTTGTTTTTTGACCCGAATGTCAAATATATTGTAATACCGTAGCGTGCTATAGTCCTTCAGGCTCATAAAGTCATAGGTAAGTGGATAATTAAAGATATTTTCCGTCTGACTCACATAAAGGAGCATATCGCGGAGTGCTATTCCAATAGCCTTGGCTCCTTTCGGATACTGAATAAAACTGTTCTTGCCGCCGCCCCGATAGTAGATCAGCAGATTGCTGCAATCGAGGACTTTGGTATCTACATCATCCAGTGTTTTATTTTCCAGTATTTTGTCTATTGCCGTATTGAGGCCTGCCCGTGTTGAATCAGTTTCACCCATCAGAATCATATGGGTACCATAAGTCACCGAAGCAAGCACATAGGGAGAGTAACCTGCTTGGGTCAATACAGCTAACTCCGATTCCGGATAAGCATCAAAATACTCTGTGTGGTCAATATAAATTGTAAGCTTATTGACTTTGCCTATACGAAGCGTGCTGTTTTGCTTACTGATCGTCGTTGAGTCGGCATGTTTTACAAGGGATAATGCCTTTTTTACATCCTTCGAAATACCGAGAAATCCCTGTATTTCGGCGTAATCTCCAAAACTGCTCGAAGTAAAGTTCATACTACTTGCCTGTTTCGACTTTTCAAACTTATTGGCATAAGCAAGACCATTTTTATAGCTGGGCTCAAAGAATCCCATATCTACGGAGAAGTCATTGTAAGACAAGAAATGGAATTTTACTTTTTTCGCTTTTGCTTCCAGGCTTTCTAGCCGTGGGCCTTCAAGGGTGTCTTTGAGACTCCAAAGTCCGCCCAGGAAAACCTTTTCATCAATATTATCATCAGAGAAAAGCTCGCTCATCTGAAATTGTACTTTCCGAATTTCGTACTTATCAGGAGGAACAGTGGGCTCATTCTTGGTGGTATCTGAAGGTGCCACCTCTGGGGGCTCTACGTTTGGCTCGATGGGATCTTTTGTGCAACTTAGCCATATTAGTGCGCTAAGAAGAAGTAAAAAATTTCTAGTGTGCATATTGAAGTTCTTCAGTTCCAAATTCGGTTATCATTAAAAAAGGTTAGCTACGCTTTTTTATCTGATAAATTAAATATAATAATCTAAGATAATGTTTTTTTACATCAGTCCAACACGTACCATCCCGTTATAGCATATTTTTACAATTCAAATCAAAACGCTTCAACCTCGTTAAACGAAAAACAAGGTAATAACTTACGCGATAAGACTACCAGTAGTTGATCACAAATCATCAAAGCATACCCTTCCTAGCGTATTATAAGCGAAAAAGCGGGTTAAAGACTGAATTTTCTGCACACCAAAAAGACTTAACAGTCTAACCATTTAGGGCGAAAAAAAAGCGGGGTTTTCACCCCGCTTAAATTAATCGTTTGTAACAGCGCGAAAACGCCGAAACCTATCTGCCGGTTGAAACCAACAGGGATCGACTGCATTAAACACCCCAAAATGCCCTACATGCTTTAAAGAAAGATCCATAACCACCATTTGTATAGGTGTCTGAAGTATGTGTACCGACCAGTTGCGCCGTGTCATAATCATAAAAACTCAACACAAAAATACAGTGTGTCAATTTTCCTTCGCTTTCTTTGACCTCTTCGGTGACTTTCACGAGTGTATTCGTGTTAGGAAGACGGTAAGTCGTTGTCTTAGCATTGACATTTTCTTTCGGTGCCTTTTCCGTTGTCTTTGCAGAAGCGGCTGTAGATAGCAGTGCAACAGCCATCAAACTCATCATTAATTTTTTCATTGTTTCTATCTTTTTATTAAACTATAACATGCTTTTGAAGCAAGCCTTTATTTTATGGAAGTAAAAATAAAAACACCATTAATTAATTTTGCGGTTATTTATTATCTGTTGCAGTTCGTTCAATATTCGTGGTTTTTAGTCTATTATTCGCAATACAACTGTTTGTTAGGGTAATCTTAACCGCAAGTCCTATTTTTACAAATTGCATGTCTCTACCATAATTTATATTTTTAGAAATCTGATTCAAAATATTCTGTGGTTCAGCTGCCTAATTATTACAGCATCGGACAAATTCGGTAACAATATCCAAATATGCCGGCGCAAATGGCGGTAAAATTAGGGTAGCGAGCTGCAAACATTATTATTTAAAAGAAAATGGAAAATAATCGAGAAAGCAGAAAGATAAGGGACAAACAAAGAAAACAAAACGATAGAGGTTCTCGCGGCTTACACATGATTTGGCGCGTTACCATACTCGTTTATATTGTTGTCCTACTCTATTTTCTAGTTACTTGTGGCGGTAATGGCGCTAACTGGTTTCCCGGAAAACCTATCTATACAAGATAAAGACCACGAGCAAGTTACAGAATAGCTTCTTATAAGATTTAGGTCCATAAACATCAAAACGACCTCGGTACAAAACAACAGATAGGCAATAAAAGGGAGCAAACAGACTGTCAAAACGACTACATTTGGACTTTATTACCAAGAAAACTAGCCAAACTAAAGTCCGACAAAAACTATCAGTTACGAACCTGGTACCAGCAAGGTATACTCCTTTAAAATCATCCACATACAGCCCTGAATGGATTAAGACCTTAGTTCTACGCTAAATAATCTTTAGTTTCTTAACGCGTATTTTATATTCATTCAATGTTTGAAAAGCGGGAAACAAATAAGGCTTTATTATTCTCAAATTTATCATATGCCTTCAGCTTGATCCCAAAAAATCGAACTGTGCTCAATTGCCCCTATGATCTGAGTGACAATATTTTTGTTCATAAAAAAAGGAGACAACTATTGACTAGTGTCTCCTTAAGTGCCGGTCAGCATACTTTTTTCACATTATTTTGAGCAAGATTTAAAGAATTTGTTGGAGGCTTTAAGCTGAAGAGTTCCTTATTATTTGCTTCCTTATTTAATGTAAAAATTAGTGTCTTTTAAACCTTTATACTCGTAATTCCAATGGATATTCCGTAGGGGAATAACACCTTTAGGGCACTAGTCTATTTATCAGTTTTTTACAAACTTTCCCTTTCCATACTCACCGAATCACTCACCAGTTTGATGTATGTTTTAGCTGCAATTGCTATTAATGCAATATAGTGATTTTTGTTGGTATTTATTAAAAATAATCGTGCATAACTACAATACAGGTAAGTCTACCGAATGCTGAAGACATCAAACTGCGCAAGACAGTCGATGATGCGGTACATGGTTATTTTCTTGATCTTAAAGTTTCCGATGAGCCCAACCTTTATGACTACCTAATACTATCATTACGCGAAAAGGATATCATTGCTACTTTCAACTGGGATCCGCTATTGCTGCAAAGTTACCTAAGGCACCGTAAGTTCAACGCTGACGTTCCGCAGCTACTGTTCCTGCATGAAAACGTTGGTGTAGGCATCTGCAGGAAATGCAATATTTCTGGGAACTACTAAAACAAGATTTGCCATTGCTGCCACCGTCCATTTAGCAAAATGCCATTGCTCTATCCCGTTGGACAGAAAAACTATTCTGCAAATGCATCCATTCGCAGGGAATGGACTGCATTGAAATATGCCTTCCAGTGCGCCTATTATATCTCCATATTCGGATATAGTGCGCCAGTGACAGATGCCGACGCAAGGAAAGTAATGCTTGATGCACTCGTGTCAAACCGTTCCAGGGTATTCTCCGAACTGGAAAACATAGATATCGCTCCCGAAGAAGCTGTAGAGGAGAATTGGAGTGATTTTATCTATAGTCACCATTACAATATCATAGATAATTTCAGGGACTCTTATATGTGGTGGCATCCCCGTAGGAGCTGCGAGGCGTTGGCTTCTGGAACATTAATGAACGATCCCATGCCACACAATCCCTTTCCTGAATTTAGCTCCGTGGACGAAATGCACAAATGGATCGAACCGCTTATCAAGGAGGAGATCCACCATAAGACCACGCAAGAAGGTTTTCTCTGACCTTTTCGGATGTCTCTAATTTTTACGGACATCGGCAGTTTTAATTGTTTCAGGAAGATTAGGATAGGATGTCCATAAGCTGATCATTTTTGGCAGATACCATTCTCTGATCAGATCTTCATACATTGTACCCAGATTTGTGAGCCGCTGCCACAGTATGATAATATCATTCCTTGCCTTGTCCCATTCTACTAAATCCCCCAGGAGATACTCTTTCAATTCTGCCATTTCTGCTTTTGCCTCAGGCAAGACTAGCCAAAAATTATAATTCCAAATGTCTAATTTTTCGTTCTGCATAATGAAAAAGATTACCAGATCATAGGTTTGTTTTTCTGTCATTTCCTTTTCAAGTGTTTCCCGATAGGTATACACAGGCCAAAACTTAATGCCCAGTGCATAGCTAAGTTCATTTCTCTGATAGTTGAATTTTGAAAAAGCCGCAAGTAATTTAGACCGTTTCCCATATAATTGCAGAGCAGCCGAACTTACCTGATAATTTTTTAGCGTATTAAGAGTAGGAATTTTTATGGTTAGCGATCCCTGATGAATATAATTTGGTTTTTGAGGCACCACTATTTTGTCGATGTAATCGTTCATGTTAATAAAATATACGTCTTCCGATTGTAAATCCACCAGAAACAGAAGTACGGAAACACTTGCACCCAAACTTTGAATCGTGAAAATTGAATTGGTATCATAACTGTATTTCACAATGTCCAAATTTGCATATTCTGATCTATCCTGAACCCATTTTCCCTTTGCAACATTTCCAACTCCATATATTTTTTCTGTACTGATCGGAAACTGATCGCTGGATTTTACCTGCACATAAATAAATTCTCCCAGCGTTTCATAAGTCTTATCATCTATTTTATCAAAAAGTTCAATGATTAGATCAATACCGTAATCAGGTCGGTTAAATTCCCTGATCACCCATTCCTTTGGAATAAGTTTCTTGATTATATGGTACGATTCATCCTCCATAATATGTTGGTGTACCCTTTGCTTTCTGCGAACCATATTGAGTTGATTAATTTTTTCTAATATACATAGATATTGTGTCCATTTCGCAGATTGTATGTATTGTAGTGAATTTGTTTGTAGTTTACCTTCTCATATGGCCTAAATTATAGAAATGGCTCATTTAATTTTTTTAAATTGCTACCTTAACTTATCGCTCAACAAATGGAAAAAATGACTAAACACCCCTTTTTACAGGTTTTGGAAATGACCTTTTCGAAATCTGCATACCAAGACTTAGAGTTAAATTACTATCCTAAAGTAGACGCATATAGGAAATGGCTCTGCTTCAGCGATTACTGCATCGATGACAAAAATAAGCCTAATGACGTAATTACCTTTTCTTTGATGCCCTACATTCATGATATAGAAGAACTCTCTTCACATATCAAATTAATAGTGCCGAAAGACATCAAAAATGCGAGGACAGTAAGTAAAGAATATATAGATTTTTTAACACACTATCCATTAATAAATTTTTCGTTTATCATTAACGACAGAAAGAAATTTTTTGGGAAGGATAATATCATTTTTACCGAATCCCTAATAACCATCTACTCCCAGGCGAAAGAACAGTATATTATCTGGATTAAAAACCAGCCAGAAAAAACCGATTATTATCAGAATGTTATTAGGAAGATTAACCTAACAATTCAACAGATAAAACAAGGCAACAAGATAAAGCAAATCTACGCTGCCTTCTTGATCACTTATCTTGGTGCATTTGTTTCTGGATTAATCGTTAAGAGAACGAGAGCGGAAATTTTTGGTTGGCTTTCAGATCGGGATGCTATTCATGAGGTCTCAGACCTTCTGGCAATAGATCTTTTTGAGTACTTTATGTTCGGCTTCAGTGAGATCGAAAATTGCCAATTCACCGCTGCGAAAGCGACAAGTACCGACAAGCCGTTTTATGATGAGCTCTTAAAAATCCCCGATTATGTTGCGGGAACTCTAGCTGATTATAACCCGAACACTGGGACTATCAGTAAACCGAAATTTGACACTATCTTAACGGATTACATAGCTGATAATAAGCATAATAACTTTGTTTTTACAATCGAAAGCAAAGATGGTATGATCAATTGCTCAAGAATAGCAATTCACAAAAAATTATAATCAAAGTTTGAAGGTAAATAACATTAAACTACATACAACCCAGGAACTCAACACTTCGAGATGCTCACTATTTCATAAGAAAATTTATTATGTTTGTGATACTAAATATGCTCGCATGAAAAATCTGAACTTAAAACCATCTTATCTACTTCAAATATTTGAGCTTGTATGCAACCAGTCGAATTATAAGAGATGAGTCAAAGAATAGAAGACGCAATAAACAGATTATTGATCAATTCAAAGGGAGAGATTAAATCAAGGATTGCAGAAGTCGTTTCCCACGTTAATCTAACTGATACCTCTACAATATGCCATTGCTATTGCTTAAAGGTGGACGCAAACAATAATTTAAGACTAAATGATCTTATCGACTTTATCGATGAAAAAATCCTTGAATATGCTATTCCTAAGAAAGAAATAGATGAGGCAAGGGAATATTTGGCTCAAACCAATTCAACAGCCAAGATTGTACGACTAAGAAAGAAAGCAGAAGGATTGTTCACCGATCTTGAAAAAACTGGTGAAGGCGGAGAAATTCTATTGTATATACTGGTTCAGGAATTTTTAAAAATCCCTCAATTGATCAGTAAAATGTCTCTGAAAACTTCCGGTCAATTACATTATCAGGGAGCTGATGGCATTCATGTAAATTACGATGGCTCCAATTCTACCTTGAATCTGTATTGGGGAGAGTCGAAGATGTATAGCAGTATGAATGATGCGATGGGTAAATGTATGGAAAGTCTGAAGGGCTTTTTATTAGACCCACAATCATCAGGTTCTGTGCAAGAAAGGGATTTACAGCTTATTACCGCCAATATATCTGCAAATGTAAATGATCCTGATTTGGAAGATGCGCTGGTTCGGTATTTTGATAAAGACGACGACATGTCTAATAGCATAGTTTATAAAGGTCTATGTTTTATCGGTTTTGATATTGGAAACTACCCTGCCGACAAAATTCAAAAAACTACTGAGGTCGTTATCGATGAAATCAAAAAAGAAATCCAGGCTTGGCAAGATACTTTGGTTAAGAAGATAAAAAACCACAATAATCTTGAACTAAAAGAAATTCATGTGTTTTTACTTCCTTTCCCTTCGGTAGCGGAATTTAGAAGAATTTATTTAGAGACGATCAAGTAATGCTGGCCGATAAACTATTTAAACTAAGAAGCTTTCAGAGGCAGTATGAAGCCTTGTTGACGCTAAGTGTTAGCTCTAGTATTCCTGAATTGGTTTGGGAAAACCAAAAAGAAAATCTTGTTGCGGTTATAGATTGGAATAATATACTTGGAATAGCCAGTGCCTTGAGTTATTCTGATCAGAACGAGCATTTAGATGCTGCATTAAGAATTGCACAAACAGCCATTAGTGAGGACGGAACTAACACAGCGCAAAAAGAGGGAGCGGCTGTAATCCTCCAAAGTCTGACGAACAAACCCGCTATTAAATTGGCGATTGAACGTGGGAGGATATCCCAAAACTTTGAAGAACATTTGCCACTACCATTGAAACTTCAGAAATTACGTTCAGATTTCGAGAACTCCATTACATTAGGCGGTCAAACCGTTTCGTTAAATAAGTTTCAAACACGAGTACACAATAGTTACCTAGAAAATGATGCCATAAGCATATCCGCTCCAACCTCTTCTGGTAAATCATTTATCCTTTGCAGCATTATTATAGAAGAAATGCTAAAGGCCAACAGAAATATAGTCTACTTAGTGCCGACACGGGCACTGATTGCGCAAGTAGAAGATGATCTTCGCACATTATTGGATAAATACAAGCTTTCTACGGTCAACCTTACTACTGTTCCCCAATATGATTCACTACAATACGATTCCAATATATTTGTCTTTACCCAGGAACGTCTTCACTGGTTTCTTATCGAGCACAAAGATTTTAGGCTAGATATCATCATCGTGGATGAGGCGCACAAGATAGAAGATCCATACAGGGGTATCCTTCTTCAGCAGAAATTAGAGGAGGTCATTTCAGCCAATCCCAGTGTGAAAGTATATTTTTCAAGTCCTTTTACATCAAATCCAGAACTATTGCTGGAGAGTATATCTATAAGCGGAAAAACAGAGCCAATTAACACACAGTTTATTGCAGTTAATCAAAACCTAATTTATTGCACTCAAGTTCCTCGAAAATCGAACCTATGGGAATTGAATTTATCACTTGTTGATAAAGTAATAAAGCTTGGTACTTTACAAATGACCGATAGACCGACGACTGAGCTAAAAAAAATGGCTTTTATGTCGGTGGCATTTTCGGGTAACACGACAGGAAATATTATATATTGTAATGGTGCTGCTCAAGCCGAAGATATTGCACTTGTATTATATGATAAGCTGTCAGGTGAGCCGACAGCTTCTGAAAGGGTAAAGCTTCTAATTGATCTTGTCAAAAAAACCGTCCATGCAGATTATCGTCTTGCGAAGGTGTTGGAAAGAAAGGTGGCATTTCATTACGGCAACATGCCCCTGTTGATTAGACAGGAAATTGAAAATCTATTCAAAGATGGGGAGATAAAATATCTAATCTGTACCTCAACCCTACTTGAAGGGGTTAATTTGCCAGCAAAATCCATATTTATTAGAAAGCCGAAAAGAGGTAGCAAGACACATCTCAATCAAAGTGATTTTTGGAACCTTGCGGGGCGTGCAGGACGTTGGGGAAAAGAGTTTAGCGGAAATATCGTATGCATAGAACCTTGGGACTGGCAGAATCCTCCTAATCCTGAAAAAAAGAAACAGAAAATAATCAGAGCGCTTGACATTATTGAAGCCAAGCAGGCGGAATTAATTGAATATATCGAGGCAGATACTCCAAGGGTCATCGCTGAAACCAGGCAAGATCTTGAATTTGCTTTTGGCTACTATTATGCCAAATTTATTCATGGCAACATAACTGAACATACGAATCTCGAACCAAGACTTATTGAATTATTTACTGAAATCAGAGATCGGATTCAACTTCCTAATGACATCATCACTCGAAATCCTGGAATTTCTCCATTGGCTCAGCAAGACTTACTGGAATATTTTCGCTCGAAAACCGCTGAAGCGGAAACGTTGATACCTGTTTACCCTGAGGATGAAAACGCCCATGATGAATACATTAAATTAGTTGGACGTATCGGAAAAACTTTATCAGCATATCCGGCACAACTTAATACAGCGAGGTCGATACTTCTGATGAACTGGATGTCCGGCAAGCCTTTGTCATATATAATCCGGGCTGCTTATAATGCCTATCAGCGGAATGAGAAGTATGCCTATATAAAAAATATACACGTGGTGATAAGAGAAGTTATGGATAATGTGGAAACATTTGCCAGATTTCGGTTCGCAAAGGATTCAAGTTGTTATGTAGATATATTAAGGTTCTTCCTAAATGAATGTGCTAGACAAGATTTGCTTGAATACATCCCTCAGCTTAATCTTTGGCTAGAATTTGGTGTGTCCCAAAAGACCCACCTTTCATTATTATCCTTAGGACTCACACGTAATACAGTCGTGGAGCTGTCTAATTATATAACCAATACAAATATGACCAAGGATGAAGCTTTACAATGGATTATTGATCAAGATATGACGCAATTTGAGCTGTCGCCAATAATACTGGAAGATATTCGCTCCAAAACTACTAAGGTTATCGAATAAGCACAGCAATTGTGGCCGAATAAGCATGATTACTTTAAGCAAATCTGTAAATCGTTGGAAGGTACCGTTTCCGTACATTTTTAGTTGTGTGTTCAGTGCATATCATCATTAATATATTGGTTTTTGCGATCTTATTCATAAGATTTAATTCTCCAAAGATTTATATATTAGCAATATGAACATTTTAGAAATCGGAAATAGCCTTCAGAGCCGTTATACCAGGGAGACAAAATTTCTCTCGAACACTTATTTTCTAGACGCCGACATTTTGATCATTGACCTTGATGCGGTGTTTATGGAATTCTATGACCTTTTTGTTCATGACGGAATTACAGACAAAATAGTCAGAGTTGATACTTATACTAAATTTTTAGAACAGGTCGAGGGAAGAAAAGAAGAACTTCATAAATATTTCAAAGGCGGTGGAAATCTGCTTTTGTTCCATAGTGACCGATCTCTCAAAAAATTCAAGATTAAGGACGGAGAGACTACAACCGAAAACGAATTTGATTTTTTGACAATTTTCGGTCTGACAGAAAAGGAATTCTCAACAAAGGAAGTAACTGGACACAATACCACAAACGATGACTCATATGATGTTTTCTTTGAAGAATTTTATCCTACCTACGAAGTGGTCTATACCAAATACAGGGGAAGACCTATTGCTAGTGTAACAAAAACAAACGAAGCGGTAGCATTGCGTATACCTTTTGAAAAAGGGAATATCGTTATCCTCCCAAAAATTGAACTGACCTACGAAGATGGTGAGGATGACGAATATCGTTTTCACAGATTCTGCAGGGCACTTGAAGGAATTGACGCCATACTTAAAGAGCAAAAGGCTGATACAACTGAGGTAAAGCTACCCGAATGGGTAAAAGGATATCATATCGGAAATGAAAAGCAAGAAATTGAACTCCTTGACGACTTGCTTAAAGAAGCGGAAGAAATCTATGAGCGTATAGAACTGCAGGAAACAAAATTGAAAGAATATGACCAGCTGAAAATGCTGCTGTTCGAAAGTGGGAAAAATTTGGAAGCGATGGTCGAAAAGATCTTCGACGCATTTGGTTATGAAATCCTGGAATCGGTAGCGAACAGGGATGATGTCATAATCAAATACAATGATGAAATTGCAGTAATCGAAGTCAAGGGGGTCAATGGTTCTTCGGGTGAAAAGCAGGCGGCGCAACTTGAAAAATGGGTTAGCGAGTACACCATCGACCACGGAGTTGTTCCAAAGGGAATTTTGATCGTAAATGCATTCAGGGACAAACCGCTCGATGAAAGAACCGAAAAAAGTTTCCCAGAGCAGATGCTCAAATTCTCAAAGAGAAGGGATCATTGTCTTTTGACAACAACACAGTTATTGGACCTATATCTATCCTTTACCAATGCTGATGTTACATTTGAGCAAATACACGCGATTCTTTTCAAAACTATAGGAGTAGTAGATCAAGATATTACGATGATCAAAAAAAATGATGTGGAATAAAAAGCCGACCAATTAATTTTAGCGACACGTAAACAAAATAACCAACCATGCACGTAAGCAAGCAGAAGTTGGGCAAAGCCCTACTTCTCTCGCCCCATTTGCCAAAAATGGGATTGTGAGTATCCTCTGGGGATACTCTTAAGCTCAAAAATAAAATTACATAGGCGTTTGGTATACTAAGTAGTATATTAATTAGATGGTTGCTAGTTTAAACAAATACAAATGTCATTATTTCCTTTTTCAACAGATACTACAACAAGCGAAATTCAAAATAAACAAATTACTCATACCATGTCCTGTTTTTAAACCCTTCTCCTCTTTGTTTGTTCAATATTTGAAAACAAATTTTTTGGGTCATGAACTCAGCTTACATATATGTCCGTGTAAGCACGGATGAACAAAAAAAGAAAGGGTATTCCCTACCCGAACAGGAAGACAGGCTATTAAAGTATTGCAATTATAACAACATAGAAGTAAAAGGCATTTACCGTGAAGATTTCTCAGCGAAAAACTTCAATCGTCCTGAATGGAAAAAATTGATTAACGTAATAAAAAGCAGCCCTAAACAGCAGAAAAACAATATTATTTTTATAAAATGGGATAGATTTAGTCGGAACATAGAATATGCCTACGAAATGATCGGTATACTTCGAAAATACAGAACCACTGCGACGGCTATTGACCAGCCAATAGACTTTTCTGTACCAGAAAGTACGGTAATGTTAGCAGTATACCTATCTATTCCTGAAGCTGAAAATAGGAGACGTGCTTTGAACACAGCAAACGGTATACGAAGGGCAAAACAAATGGGGAGATACCCTGGAAAAGCCCCAGTGGGTTTTCTTAATATAACAGAGATAGATGGAAGAAAAGCAATAGTTCCCAAACAGCCGGAAGCAGGAATCATCAAATGGGTATTTAATCAATTAGCCAAAAACACTTGTCGCATCGAGGACATTAGAAAGATAGCTGACGATAAAGGATTAAAATGTTCAAGGTCTTATTTTTTCAAGCTCATCCGTAATCCTGCCTATTGCGGTCTCATCCCAATAAGGCTAACTAATCAGGAAGAATACATGGTTAAAAGTAATCATATACCATTAATAACGGAAACACTATTCTACGAAGTTCAAAGAATTGTGACCACAAAAAGAAAAATAGAAACTAAGAATGAGAATCTAAGTGCTATATTTTTTCTCAAAGGATTTTTAAAATGTCCTATATGTGGCCGAAAGCTCTCCGCTAGCTTTTCTAAAGGGTATTCGAAAAGATATCCATATTATCATTGTAAGGGGCGATGTCCAACAAGAATCAATGCAAACCTGCTAAATACGAAGTATGAAGAAGCGCTCCTAAAATTGAGATTATCAACAAACGCCCTTCCTATATTCAATTACATTCTAAAAGACTGGAATACAAATACTCAAAAAACAAGCTATGAACGAGAAAATCGTCAGCTCCAAAGAAAACTGAAGGATGCTGAATTAAATCTATCTCAAGTTCGGAAGCTATTTATTTCAGGCATATTAAAACTAGAAGATTATACCGACTTGAAGAAAGAATATCTGATTAATATCCATTCACTGCAGAGAGAACTTCAGAATACCAACACCAAATTAGATAATATAGAGAAACGGTTATTGAGGAGCAATTGGCCCTTAGAAAATATCATGAAGGGATTTTCGGAAATGGATACTACTGATAAAAAACATGTTGTATCGTTATTTCCACCTACTCAGATCAACTTTAAATCAGGAGGTATTTTAATAAAACCAGATCCCGCACTATCAAAATTATTATTACATCAATAAATTATTAGTGTTATGAATTTTATTGACAAAAAAATTTCAGTCCAGCGCGCCATCTCGATTCTAGAAAAGAATGAGATCATCGTAGATGAACAAGAAGCCAATATTATACTTGATTTTCTATATCTTATAGCTAAGAATTACAATAAATCCACAAAGTCAAAAAAAATTAGATCCTTTAGGAGATTTCGAACTGGAGAAAAAGCGCCTTAATAACGCTATAGACTCACTTTTCAGCCTAATAGGAATTAAATACTAAAATTTTTGTATCAAAAAATCGAACTGCGCAGGTCGTTTTTAACAATCTGAATGACAACATTTCTGAGCATAAAAAAGGAGACAACTATTGACTAGTGTCTCCTTAAGTGCCCAGGAGCAGATTCGAACTGCCACGCCCATGCGAGCGCCACCCCCTCAAGATGGTGCGTCTACCAATTTCGCCACCTGGGCTCATATTCACCTTTGGTATCACAAAAATAAAGATTTTTCGCTCTTTTACAAGTCGAAAATCGCTTTTTACAGCATTATTTTACTAAATTCCTATTGATCAAGGTTCTAATTACACCGTCGACAAGCCCAACCCTTGGAACAATGATTTGTTTTAGACGACCATGCTTCATAATCGTTAGAAAAATCTCACTCGCAGGAATAATGACATCGGCACGATCTTCGTTTAAACCCAATAAGATAATGCGTTCTTTCAAAGAAAATGAAGATAAATGCTCATACACGGCTTTTAATTTAGCATAGGATAATGGTTTATCCAATTTTTCATTGGAAAGGCGCGCAAGCTTATTAATATTGCCGCCAGTACCAATACCAACCACTTGCTTATACATATGCGTATTGCTACGTACCCATTCCCTCAGTTCATCCCAGGTTTCTGCCTTGTCCTGATTGTCGAGGATACGGATTGTGCCCAAGTTGAAGGACCTGGAATTAACCAAAACACCATTGGCAAATAACGATAATTCTGTACTACCCCCACCTACATCAATGTAAAGGTAAACTTTGTCCTTTTCCATCTTATTATCCCAATGGCTATTGTAAATAATCTCTGCCTCCTTTGCCCCTTCTATAATATCGATGTTGATACCGTTTTTCTTGACCTCCGCAACAATATCAGCGCCATTTCGTGCATCACGCATGGCCGAAGTCGCGCAGGCCATATAATCCTCCACGTTATAAACATCCATCAACTCCCGAAAGGCCTTCATCGTTTTAACCAAACTCTCGGCTTTCCTAGGTGAAATTTCCTGATGAATAAACGCATCATCCCCCAAACGAAGTGGAACACGTAACAGTGTATTTTTCTTAAAATTATATTGGTCTTTCTGTCCAATAATGTCAGCTATCAAAAGACGGACTGCATTGGAACCTATATCTATTGCGGCGTATCTCACTTTATATACGATTTCATTAAATTACGCTAAAATAAACACAGTTATTAAAAACTGTGTTATATAAATGTTAAGTTATCATTAATTTAACAAATAACAAACGATTATTCCAGGGAATTCTTGTGTACACAACACTGATATGTCTTACAATAACTAAAATTTCCATTTTATCAAGAATACAAACTCATTTCCTGCCAAAATCATCTCGCTGGCAATCAACTGAGTCGGAATACAGATAGCACATCCTATCGAAACTCAGTACCTATCACAATTCCATGCAGAAAATCTAGTATTGTCAACAAAAAAATCATAAAAAAAGGAATATTCATCTTAATGAATACTCCTTTCCTTTTATTTATCTTATTTCTTAGTGATGGTGTTCTTCAACTTTACCGCCAGCTAATTTGTAGATCTCTTCCACTTTTTTCAAAGACTCCTCCGAAAGGTGAATAACATCCTTGTTTGTATTGTGCTCTTCATGAGACAATCTAGTATTGATCTCACCTTGTTTTTCAACCACTAGCGCTAAAAATGCTTTATCATTGAATGCCGCTGTACTGTCCGAACCAATTGAAGCAGGAACTTGAAATGCAGGCACGCCACGTTGCGCATCGCCAACATGCAATTCTTTTGCTAAATTGTCCAATTCTGGTAACACTGTTGCGTAAGCTTCTTTAATCTTTGCAGCTACATTTTTCACCTCTGCTGAGGTAGATTGTTTTGCAGCTACATCAGCAAGATTTACCAAGTAGTTTCCATTTTCGCCAACGAATTTAATCATTGCAAAGGCATCACCATCCGCTAAGGATGCATTAGAGTATTGACGCTGTCTATCTGCAGCTGTTTGACCACAAGATGCAAATAATGTACCCGCACAAGCCGCAACAATAAATAACTTATTAATCTTCATATCAATTTTGTTAACTATACAAAAGTAGATAAAATATATGTTCTCCGAAACCCTATCCGTGAAAAGAAAGAAAAATTACGCAACATTTCTTCCGGCATTCACCACGCCAAAGATTGTACGCGCTATTAATTTCGAATAATCTTCACGTTGTGCATCAGTCAGCTGATCCGAATTCAATGCACGAATCGCAAAATGCTGTATAACCAATAACGGTAATACAATTCCCTCGCGCGCTAAAATAGACTCACGATCCACAGGATAGTTTTCCATCAATTTTGAGGTTCCGCTCAGCTTTAACAGATATTCTTTTGTTATTTGGTACTCGGCATACAAAGTTTTCCAAAAGTCACCATAAATAGGATCATCTTTCATGTATGCTGTAATATCAAAGTTGGACTTTGTCATCGACATCATACAATTGTCGATCAATGTTTGGAAAAATCCAGATGACACATACAATTGCTGCACGTCTTTCCAAAGGTTATTTTTTTCAGCCCATTGCAATGCTGTTCCGACACCATAAAACCCAGGAATATTTTGTTTCAGCTGGCTCCATGAAGTTACAAAACTAATCGCCCGCAAATCTTCCAATCGCAATTCGCGGCCTGAGTTACGTTTTACAGGTCTACTTGAAATATTGATCGACGATAGCGCTTTCAATGGCGACATCGTTTCCAGATAAGGTAAAAACAATTCATTCGTCCGTAGATCCATAAACTTATGATGACTTAGCTCAGCCAGCTTATCAATGATCTCCTGTTGATGTTTGGTTAAGGTATCGCCTACGCGTTGTTTCAAATCTGAAATAATTCCAGCGTGCAACAATTGCTCTATATTAAATCGTGCCGTATCTAAAGAACCATACTGACTACTGATTGTTTGTCCTTGAATCGTCAATTGAATATGATCGTTGGCAATCTCTTTACCCATCGATGCATAAAAACGCTGTGTCTTACCACCGCCACGTGCCGGAGGTCCACCACGACCGTCAAAAAACACCAAATCGACATCGTACTCGCGAGATATCGCCGTAAGTTCGATTTTTGCACGATAAATCGACCAGTTCGCCATCAAGTATCCACCGTCTTTGGTACTATCTGAATAGCCCAACATAATGGTCTGTTTGTTTCCTCTACGCTTCAAATGCGCTTTATACTCCTTGTTACTATACAAGGTTTTCATCACATCTGCTGCTCTCGTCAAATCATCAACGGTCTCAAACAAGGGTACAAAATCGATCGTTAAAGCATCCTTCTTCCATCCAGACCACAAGAATAACTGACGCAGTCCCAAAATATCACTTGCCTGTTGGCAATTGCTGATGATAAAGCGTTGCGCAGCTCGCTCAGAACCGGAACGTTGAATCTCCTTTAACAATTTGATCACACCAGATGTATCTTTCGTCAACGGATCTGCATCTTCTCCCACCGTTAAGTCAAGTTCTTTGAATTTTAATGCTTTTTGCTTATCATTTTCACTGAGCTCCAGATAATCCAATGGCATTCCAGTCTTTTCCTGATTGTGCTGAACCAGATAATTGGTAGCCTCACGTAATATCCGACTGTCTTGTCTGATATCCAATGTGGTAAAGAAACAACCAAAAGTCATCACTTTGCGGAGTAAGTCATCAACGATTTCTACAAAAAGTCCATTGTGATATTCCTCCAAAACATTTTTGATTGCTTTCAGATTTGTGATAATATTATCAGTTTCGTCTGCTGGATGTTCGACTGGATTAAAACTGTTTTCGTAGAACAATGTTTGGAGATTTTCCATATATTCCTCTACACCTCTAAATGTGATGCGCCGTCTAACAATACGAAAATCCCTATAGTAACATCTAAACAAAATGGTACGTAGCAATGCGGCAACTTTCTTGGTGCTATCAACACTTACGTTGGGATTACCATCACGGTCACCTCCAGGCCAAAAGCCCAGTTCAATCAATTGTTTGACTTCTTCGGTATCCACGTCCAATTCATCATCAATAAAAGACTGAATTTCCGATGCTACTTTATAAAATACGTTTTCCAAAAACCAAGCTAAGCTCGCAGCCTCATCAACTGGAGTCGGTTTATTTTTATTGATGAAAGGCGTTTTACCCAGTTGCTGTAGCAATAAATGTATACTATGGATATCATTGGTCTTGATTGCATCGATCAGGTCGTTGATAATACCCAATACTGGTCCCGGATAGAATTGCGTAGGATGTGCAGTCAACACAAGACGTACAGAAAAATCCTTCAATTTTGACACGATCTTACGGCGCATATCTTCGCTGCCCTCGGCATTTTTTATTAATGCCCCCAAGACATTTTCGTCATCGCCACGGCCCACCATCTGAAAGGATGAGTCTTCGATCGCATCAAATAAAACAACCTGACGCTCTATATATTGAACAAATCGAAACAACAAATCAATCCGTTGTTCTTCCGAAGAAAATTCCTCATGCTGATCGAAGAAACTTTTTATGATCTCATCAGGAGTTAAATGCTGATCCACACCCTTTTCACATTGCTTTGCAAAAAATGGTAATAAAGTACCTGTATCTTTAACACGTTGAAATGGCAATGTTAAAAACAAACTTTTGAAAAGCTCAAAGCGTGTCAATACCTCGTCCTGAAAGACGGCTTCATTTTTACTTTGCTTCATATTTAAATCTTTGAAAGTGGTCAAGAGAGTTTAGGTGACTCTTGAAAATTTGTAATGTCTCTGAAATAACCCTATGGCTCCAAATATAACAATATTATAGCTAAACAAATAAAAAAATATAAATTAATCAAAAAAACAATTGAAATATTATAAACATACTAACAAATTTTAGTAAATTTTCATTTTTAACACATTAATGCAATGCAGTATAGCAACGAAGACCTTGAGAACCTGATCCTGTTAAGCCCCGCTACAAAATGAACCATCCCTGATCTGACAGGAACGGAACAGCTATCTCGCTTTCATCCGTACTAAAAAGGCAAACATAGCCGAACAATTGTTTTTAATATGAAAAGCAATTTATCTAAGTTTGTACTATACATTATGAAACAGACACAAGAAATAAAAAGTTTTTTCTATAGCCAATATTTTGCGGATGGACTCCGAATTACCATCGGATGTATTGTGCCTGTCCTAATCTTTGCAACTATCGGGCAATTTACCAATGGAACCATTGTTTCCCTGGGAGCGCTCTTGGTAGGTCTCTCCGATACGCCCGGAGCACCTAGCCATAGAAGGAAAGGCATGATTGCGGGTGCGATTTTGACTACGTTAACTTTTATTTTAACCAATATAGTTAATCAAAATGTCTATCTACTGGCGATTTTTATCGGCGTAGCCTGCTTTATATTTGCCATGTTTGCAGTATTCAATAGCAGGGCCGCCAACGTAGGCCTTATGTGTATTCTGATGATGTTGATCCATGTGCAGATTCACTATCCTCTTGCTGAAGCCATCAACTATTTAGGCTTCTATACATTAGGTGGTCTATGGTATATCGCCATTAGTCTTTCCATCACCCAGGCACGCCCTTACAGGCTCGCCGAACAGGAGCTATCCGAAACAATTCGCTATGTGGCTGATTACATCCGGCTGAAAGCTAATTTTTACGATGCTAAAATTGATAACGATAAAAACTACCTCAAACTGATCGACAAACAAGTTGAAGTCAATCAGCATCAGGAAAACCTACGGGATGTATTGTTTCAAAGTAAACGATCAATTAAAGACACCACAAAGGTGGGACGTTATTTAACCCTCGTCTTCAACGATATTGTCGATCTCTTTGAGCAAAGTATGGCGGCACACTATGATTACAACACCATCAGCGAACGCTTTGGTCCTACCGGAATCTTGGAAGATTTCAAAAACGTGATCCTAAAATATACCAATGAGCTTGACAATTTGGCTTATCAGCTCAATACCAATACACAACCAAAACCACTGTACGATTTCGATTCGGATCTCAGTCGCCTTCACACTAAAATCGATCAGCTGGATAAAAATCAAGAGTATAGCACCTTTGCTTTACGCAAAGTGTTGATCAATTTGCGTGATTTGGTTCGCCGGATCAAAAATATCTATGGTTACTCGCATCTACAACCGGACGATGTCAAACGAAAAGAAATTGACGACGCAAAACGCTTTGTCCAAAGTTCTGCAATTGATTTCAAAAAGTTCCGCGAAAATCTTACTCTAAAATCCACGATCTTTCGACATGCATGCCGCATGGCAATTGTCATGTCGGTCACTTATTACGTGTTTGAGGTCACCAATATCACAAATAATGTATATTGGATTCTCCTGACTATCATGGTTATCCTAAAGCCTGGCTTCGGGCTCACAAAGGAGAGGAATATCCAGCGTCTAATCGGTACAACGATCGGTGGACTCATTGGAGCCCTCATCCTGTTAACCATTCATGACCCAACGGTCCTTTTCGTTCTACTGGTATTCTTTTTTCTGACGGCATATAGCTTATTCCGGGTCAATTATGTCATTGCCGTACTTTTTATGACCCCTTATGTATTAATTATGCTGAGCTTCGTCAGCGCCAATACATTGGACGTCACGAAAGAACGCATACTGGACACCTTTATCGGCGGCATGATTGCATTCTTATCCAGTTATGTTATTTTTCCAAATTGGGAAAGCATGCAAGTCAAGGAATCCATGCGAAAGCTACTGATAGCCAACTACAATTACATCTTTCAGGCATTGAAAGAAATTGCAGGCCAAGCGCCTTCCATCACCGACTACAAACTAACACGCAAGGCAGTCTATGTGGAAACAGCCAACATGGGTTCCACATTCCAACGTATGCTTACGGAACCCAAGAAACGTCAAAAATATAGTAAGGAAGTCAATAAATTCGTCATATTCAACCATATCCTAGCTTCTTTTTCGGTAACATTGATGAACCATCTCGACGAAATGGACAATAATTATATCAATAAGGACCATGTCCGGACGATTCGAAAAATATTAAGCTCCTTGGAGCAATCCATTCAGCTGCTGCATTCTGCCGATAGTGTCAATGCATTTGTTCCTTTGGCAATCGAAATTCCCAACGACCAATTTGATAATACAGATGTCAGTTCAGTTGATGGACAGCTATTGAGTGAACAGCTGGACTTTCTCAATAAAATTGCACAGGACCTGCATAAAATAGTCCAGGACCTTCACGCTAAAAGCACAGCAATGTCAGAAAATGAACTGCCTAAAGCTTTAAGCTGATTTATTCTTTAAAATTCTCGACATTTATACCATGAGCGATACGATAACACGGTACGACCTGATCATAGTTGGCGGCGGGCCAATTGGCTTAGCTTGCGCCTTAGAAGCCAAAGAAGCAAATTTAAACTACCTTATTCTCGAAAAGGGCTGTTTGGTCAACTCATTATATAATTACCCCCAAAATATGACCTTCTTCTCTTCTTCCGAAAGATTAGAAATAGGTGATATTCCATTTGTCACCACCAATTCCAAGCCAAAACGCATGGAGGCGCTGGAATATTACAGACGTATACAGCAAAAGTTCGCACTGGATACCCATCTTTTTGAAGAAGTACTGCAAATTAAGAAAGAGGACACGGAGTTTCTGGTCAGCAGTAGCAAAAGCATATACCTGAGCAAGAAAGTCATCATCGCCACGGGTTTTTATGACATACCGATGTTGCTCAATATCCCGGGCGAAGAACTTCCCAAAGTGAGGCATTACTACGACGATCCACATTATTATAGCAGCCAAAAGGTGATCGTTGTCGGCGCCAGTAATTCATCCATTGATGCCGCCCTTGAAACCTACCGAAAAGGAGCACAAGTTTCTTTGGTAATCCGCGGTAGCGAAATCAGCCGCCGGGTAAAATATTGGGTAAAACCTGATATTGAAAATCGAATTGCCGCGGGTGAAATCGATGTCTATTATAACAGCCACTTAACAGAAGTTACTCCAACTACTGCGCATATCCAAACCCCAGATGGTATCGTCGAACTCGATAATGATTTTGTACTGGCTTTAACCGGCTATCGCCCAAATTTTGATTTTTTGAAAAAGATCGGAATTGATATTCCCCAAGAAGCACCTTGCATTCCCAGCCATAATGAAGAAACAATGGAAACAAATATTGCCGGGATTTATTTGGCAGGTGTCGTTTGCGGTGGCTTAAATACCCACCTTTGGTTTATTGAAAATTCACGAATTCATGCCAAACAGATTATCGGACATATTCGCTCAACACTTACTTGAAGACTTGAAAACGTAAGCCATTTAAGAAGATTTTCATCATTTTCTTCTGTAAACTGAGAATATGATCGAATTCTTCTTTTGTTGGGAACAACATGTTTTTCATATCCTTTAATATGCCCATACGCATACCGAATAGTGAATACAAAAGAATCCGCGCAGTTTCATTGATATCTTCCACCTGTATCTCGCCGGCATCGATACCAATCTTGAGAATCTTCTCAATAATTTCTACCTCACGGAGATAAGACTCTTTGAACACCTGTTCCAGCTCGTCCGGAAGCTCTTTGACCATCTTCATGGTGTATTCAAATAAATTATAATACTGATTGATGATCTTGACACGCATATCAATAGAATACATCATGATCTCCTCAAAGTCACCCCCCTTATCAATGACCTCCTCGATATCCTCGATCATTTTATCAATAACGTATTCGAAAACTGCAGAATATAAGCTATTCTTATCCGGAAAATAATAATACAGCAATGCTTTTGAGAAATTGAGATCTTTAGCTATTTCCGACATTGTTGTCTTAGCCATTCCAAAATGTGAAAAGCGCCTCGTCGCAGCTTCTAGAATTTTGATTCTTTTTACATCTGCATTACCCATTAAACTTATATTTTTTATCGTTAAATAAACGGTTTATACTATCTTTACCGATTATCATGCTAAAGATAGCTGATTTTTTTGAATTTCTGAAAACTAAAGTCAATATGAAGTTAAACATTCAATCGAATATATCTTTAAAAGCTTTCAATACGTTTGGAATTGAAGAAAAGACAAATTTTCTAATCGAAGTGAATGACAATGAAACATTGACCGAAATTTTTAAAAATGGTATTTTTAAAGAGAACTTCTTTGTTCTTGGCGCAGGTAGCAATGTCCTTTTCACCAAAGCATTCGACGGCTATATTATTCGTATGACGAGCAAGGGCATACAGTCAAAAATTGATGGCGATGATGTCTATGTCACAGCGCAAGCGGGAGAAATCTGGAATGACTTCGTTTGGTATTGCATCGAACATAATTACGCTGGGATTGAAAACATGGCCCTAATTCCCGGCACTGTTGGGGCTTCACCTGTACAAAACATCGGCGCCTATGGTACCGAGTTAATGTATGTCTTTCACGAATGTCAGGCTTTCGATACACATACGGGCAACATCGCCACATTCAAAAAAGAAGATTGCAATTTCTCCTACCGCGACAGCATCTTTAAAACAGCTCATAAAGGACGGTTTATCATTACCCAGGTAACCTATAAGCTTAGCCGAACAGCTCATATCAATACAACTTATGGTGCAATAGAAGCCGAACTCGCTAAAGAAAATATAACCAACCCAAGTATTGCCGATATCGCAACCATTGTCTCCAAAATCCGCGTAGAAAAGCTCCCTGACCCGAGTACAGTGGGAAATGCCGGAAGTTTCTTTAAGAACCCCGTAGTTACAGCTTCGACTTTCGAGCCTCTTCAGAAAGAATACCCTACAATACCGCATTATCCAATGCCCAATAATGAAACAAAATTGGCTGCTGGATGGTTAATAGAACAATGTGGTTGGAAAGGAAAAGAATATGGACAAGCAGGTGTATGGAAAAATCAGGCACTTGTACTAATAAATAGACAAAACGCTACAGGACAGGAAATTTATAATCTATCGGAACAAATCATAAGTGATGTAGCCAACAAATTTGGCATTAAGCTGGAGCGTGAAGTTAATTTACTGTAAAGATTTAAAAAAAGTAAAAATATTTTTTTTAAATCTGAAAGCAAAAGAAAAACAGGCTTCACTTTAGTAAAATATCACTTTGAGCTAATTTTATTTACTTAAAGTTAGTCAACGCAAACGTTTGCTCCGCTTAAAATAATCTTAAAATTATATTAACAAATCTAATTTTGCCATTTTTGGCGCATTTTTTGCCTCATACTTAATGAACCGCATTTTATAAACGTACTGTTTTGTAAAAAGAACAGTTATAATTCATTAAGCTATGACAAAGAATGAATTTGACACCATGGTTATTGAGCAATCGGACTCATTAAAACTCTACGCCAGAAATTTTACCAGTGATTACGAAGATGCCAACGATCTCGTTCAGGACACTCTCCTGAAAGCTGTAACCTATTTTAAAAATTTCAAAGAAGGAACCAATTTGAAAGGATGGCTTTACACCATCATGAAAAACACGTTTATTAATAACTATAGACGTATTGTGAAAACCAACTCTTTCATTACGAAAGACGAGGATATTTCTAACGCTAACCTCCTATTATCCGCCTCCTCAAATCAGGGCGAAAGCAAATTTGTCATGGAAGACATCCATGAAGCTTTATCTAGTCTTTCCGAAGAATATTACATCCCTTTTTCATTGTACTTCGAAGGGTTTAAATACCACGAGATATCGGAACATTTAAATATCCCCATCGGAACGGTAAAAACAAGAATACATGTCGCTAGAAAATTAATGAAAAGATCACTATCGGCCTATAAAGTAGCCTAGTTTTTCTATCTTCGCCTTTTTACAATTACGAATGGCAGAAGAATTATCGGAATACAGCAAAAGCCAACTGGCTTTACGTAATGGTCAGGACAAACCACATATTTGGGTTGCCTATCGCGGATTTATCTATGATGTCGGAGAAAGTAGACTGTGGAAAAACGGAATGCATTACGAACATTGGGCCGGACAAGATCTAACTGAGGAGCTCCAAGAAGCCCCTCATTCAGCATCTGTATTTTCAAAATTTCAGATCGTTGGAAAACTGAAAGATCCATGATTATAAATTAAACTGAGATAGGGCAACAAAAGCATTCAAGCGCTTTTGTATGTCCTCTTCGGTCAGATCAACCAAGCGATCTGTACCAAATTTCTCTACACAGAATGAAGCTAGCGCAGAACCAAAAATCAACGCATTTTTCATGTTTGTAAAGTTTATACTTTTTACTTTGGCAAGATAGCCAATAAAACCTCCTGCAAAGGAATCCCCCGCGCCAGTTGGATCAAACACATCTGCTAATGGTAGCGCTGGAGCAGAAAAAATCTGATTCTCTCCAAAAAGAAGCGCACCGTGTTCACCTTTTTTGATAATTAAATATTTAGGCCCCATTGCTAAAATGGCTTTTGCAGCCTTAACCAGAGAATACTCTCCTGACAGCTGTCTCGCCTCTGAATCATTTATGGCTAACACATCAACCTTTAGAAGAACCTTTCTTAGGTCATCCATGGCAACATTCATCCAGTAGTTCATCGTATCCAGAACAACCAGCTTAGGTTTGTGCACCAAGCGCTCCAACGTTGTTAATTGTATTTGAGGTGTAAGATTACCCAGGAGAAGATACTCGCAATCCTGGTAACTTTCAGGAATAATTGGATCAAAATCAGCCAATACATTTAAGTCTGTCGCCAAGGTATCACGGCTATTCATATCGTTATGATATCTGCCTGACCAAGAAAAAGTTTGCCCACCAGTAATCACCTGAACACCCGTAACATCTATACCACGGCTCCTGATAAGATCGAGATTGTCATTTCCAAAATCCTCCCCAACAACACTGACCAATTTGATTTGATCACATAGATATGATGCCGCCAGACTAGCAAATGTACCGGCACCACCTAGAATTTTGTCAGTTTTACCGAACGGTGTTTCTATTGTATCGAAAGCCACCGTACCAATAATTACTAAACTCATAGTTTTTTAATAAGCATGGTAAACAAAAAAACCGGCATAAAGCCGGTTTCAATATTGCTCCTGAAGCTGGGCTCGAACCAGCGACCCTCTGATTAACAGTCAGATGCTCTAACCTGCTGAGCTATTCAGGAATTTATTTTTCGAGAAATTCCTTTCTCATAGAGTGTACAAAAGTAGTACATTTTAATATCATTTGCAAATAAAATATTTGCATTGTTGCTCCTGAAGCTGGGCTCGAACCAGCGACCCTCTGATTAACAGTCAGATGCTCTAACCGGCTGAGCTATTCAGGAATGAAAAATTGAATATTTTAAAAACTCCGGTTATGTAAGTTATTAAATTGCTCCTGAAGCTGGGCTCGAACCAGCGACCCTCTGATTAACAGTCAGATGCTCTAACCTGCTGAGCTATTCAGGAGTGTTTTTCAATTTTTCCGGAGACCCTATCGCGTTTCCGTGATGCAAGTATCGGAAGATTATTAGAATACTACAAATTTTTTGAGCACATTTTTTACAACTTCCTAAATTCCAATTAGAATAATTTATTTTTATTTTTCATACTGCTCCACAAAATCCCCTTTTCAGCACTTAAACCAACATTATCCTTCTTTTACGTTCAATAGCTATTAGCTGATCAATGGGCAATATTGTAAATTCAGTACGATTATAGTAGCACACCTTTCAAAATAAGCGTCGCTACACTAAAATAAATCAGCAAACCTGTTACATCGACTAATGTCGACACAAAAGGCGCTGAAGAACTCGCAGGGTCGGCTCCAAGCCGTTTCATCACAAAAGGCAACATAGACCCCGTCAACGACCCCCAGAGGACAACACCGACCAAGGACAAAGAAATAACCAATGCAACCAACACCCAATACTCACCATAGCTATGCGCAAAAGACTGCCATGCCATAATTCTTATAAAACCCAAAGCCCCCAAAATAAGTCCCAGCAGTAAACCCGACAGAATCTCTCTTCGCATCACACGCCACCAATCCCCTAAGGTAACTTCCCCCAAGGCCATCGCCTGAATAATCAATGTTGATGCTTGCGAACCGCTGTTCCCACCACTGGAAATAATAACGGGCATCAGCGCAAATAACATAATCGCACTTGCCATTTGCTCCTCGAAGTGCTCAATAACTGTCGCGGTCAAAAGTTGCCCCAAAAAAAGCACAATAAGCCATCCAGCTCTCTTCTTCACCAAGTTCTTAATCGACACATCCAGATAAGGTTCATCCAACGCCTCCGTTCCCCCGATACGTTGCATATCTTCCGTGTACTCCTCGTTTGCTACCCAAAGAATATCATCGACAGTCACAATCCCCAACATACCCCCCTGTTCGTCGACAACAGGCAAGGCCACGCGATTATTCATCCGGAAGATGTTGATTGCTTCCTCCTGGGGATCGTAAGCATTCAGCGAAATGAGACGATGATCGATCAGTTCGCCAACGACTCTATCTGGCTCCGCCATCAGCACATCTTTAATCCGAATATCATCAACCAGCTTCCCATTTCCATCAATCACATAGAGTACATCTATTGTCTCCGAATCTCTTCCATAACGCCTAATATGTCCCAATATTCGTTCAATACTCCAATGCTCTTTTACGGTAATATAATCGGGGGTCATTAGACGCCCAACGCTGTCTTCCGGATAGCCCAACAACGCCAATGCTTCAACACGATCTTTGGGTGGTAATAGTAAAATTAAATGCTTAATATCGTCCTTCATTTCTGAAAAAAAAGAAGTCCGATCGTCGGGCGGTAACTCGTTAATTAGTGCGCTAATTTTCGCTTTAGAAAGCTTCTTAAAAATCCTGTTTTGAGTAGGGAAATCCAGAATACGAAAAACGTTAACCGCGCGATTCAAATTTAATGATTCAATAAATAGTGAACCATGTTCGGGCAACTCATCAATCAGCTCCTCTACTTCTGAAATATTTAATTCATTCAAAAATTCTTCCAGCCCAACAAGGTCTCCACTTGCTATCAATTGCTCTATTTGATTCACCTGCATTTCCAGTTCTTCCATATCTCCTATCAATTTAAAAATCCTACATCTACACAAAATTTATATGTTACAAAAATCGCTTTTTTAAAGTAAATTCTGCATAAAAAAATAAATAATAAAAACCTGCTGTCTGTCGCAGTAATTGGGATAAATACGCCGCACAATGTTTAATGCTCAAATCAAAAACAAGACAATTTGTCACCAACAAAAATTAAAGAGAAAACCGTTCTCGCCAATAACTTGAACAGGTCTAGACAAAAGAAAGACGATGAAATTTATCGTCTAATTACCGATCCATTTTTTTTATCCAATAAAATGAATCAGGCCACACCCAACTCGCCAGCACACTCCCAAAGCAACACCCCATAGACGTCTGATTTTTCCACAAAAAAAACAGACAAATTTTCTCGGCGCAGTCTTAGAATCGCTATTTATTTAAGTATATTCGTCGTATACTTTAACCTGTTCAATATAGTGCTTTTTTTTCAGAACAGCCCAATATCATCAGGTTGTTTTACAGAAAAAAATAGTAAAAAGAAGTAAATCATAAAAATCATAAAAGCCTATTATTCAAATATAAATAAATTTGAAACAGAAGTTAAAGTTCATATAAATAGGAATAATAAAACTAAAAAAAATAGCAAACACTCGATATACAAAAATTAATGAAACATAAAAACATAATTATCAACATATTATCATTATTATCATTAATAATATATTCACAAAAAAGTTCTGCTCAATTTTTTGAAGACAGCCAAGCGCCCTTAAGCCAAAAATGGTATAAAATTGAAACCAAGAATTTTCGACTAATTTTCCCTGAGGAAATGAAGAGCAAGGCCCCTACCCTAGCTGACCAGGTTAACCGATCGCTGCGTACAACTGCTAGAAATTACAAAATAACACCGCGGAAAATTCCATTCATTATCCATAACACGAATCTACAAACGAATGGTTTTGTACAGCTGTCTCCACGTAAATCTGAACTGTACAGCACCGCAGGCGCAGAACCCGACAACCAGACCTGGCTACCCAATTTGATCCTTCACGAGTCAAGACACGTAAGTCAATTTGACAAATTGACAGGAAAACTACGCGCGCCATTTTTTGAACAATTAGCCCTTGCCTACTACGGACTGACCGTTCCTTCCTGGTATTTTGAAGGCGATGCAACCCTTACAGAAACCATATATTCGGAGGGAGGGCGAGGAAGATTACCCGCTTTTGAAATGCCCATCAAAGCGAACTTTCAATCGAATCACAGCTATAGTTTTAATAAATATTTATTGGGGTCCTATAAAGATATAGTCCCGAGTTACTATACAATCGGCTATCTGATGACCTCCACTTTAAAGTCGGAATTACCTTCGAATTATGAAGCCGACCTCTTTTCGGAGCTGAACAAAAAACCATTATATCCCTATAATATCAATCGTGTTTTAAAGAAAAAAATTGGAGGAAATAGTGCCTACTTATACAATAAAACAATAGCAAATTTAGAGATCATATGGAATAAGAAAACAAGCGACTATCAATACCAGAAATACAAAGAAATAGACAAGAAAAACGACAGCTATTACAACAGCAATTTATTACCAAAACACAAGAACGGTCTGATCTATTTTATTAAACAGAATCCACAAAAGACCAATGCAATTTACACGTATGATGTGGCAACAAAAACAGAAAATAGGCTCGCTAAAACTGGCATACAGTTAACACCACATTTTGACGTAAACAGCAATTACATCGTATGGGACGAGCTCCATAAAGATCCGCGTTTCAACAAAAGAACATACAGCGTTATCAATGTCATGGATCTCAAAACAGGGAAAATTAGCCAGCTCAGCAAACAGACGAGATATTATTCACCTATTTTTAGCCCATTAGACGAAACCATCGCCTGCGTTGAGGTAGATTTATCCAACGACAGCTATCTGACGCTTATAAGCCTTAAAAACAACAATGTCATCAAACGGATAAAAATAGGCAATTCCGAACAGCTGCAACACCCTGCTTTCAACCCCAAAGGCGATAAAATAATAGCAATACGATTATCCGAATCCGGAACCGCACTGTGTGAAATCGATCTGAAAAATGACAAAATCACCAACCTAACACCATGGGGTAACCAACAATATGAAAGACCGCAATACCTTTCAGGTATGAAGATTATCACAAAAGCTAACTTCAATGGTATCGATAATATCTACACTATTGATCTCTTATCTGGTAAAAAACAGCAGCTGACAAAGGCACAGTTTGGCGCGTTCAACCCTTTTTACGACAAGGACACAAGGCAATTATTCTTCAACGATTACCAATACAATGGCTACAAAATCGCCCAAACATCCATAGACACAACATTTGATATCCGTCCCGAAACAGATTATTTTTCGCATTACTATAGCACAGCATTAACGAAAGACAGCATAAAAAACATTGCTTCCATCGCAGTAGACACAAGCCAACACTACCAAATTATTCCCTATAGTGGACTAGGTAGAACATTCAATTTTCATAGCCTTTCGTTAAGTAGCAGTAATTTTGAAAGTTTCGACAATTTTAAACCTGGCGTCTTCTGGTTATCAAACAATATCTTAAACACCACACAAATTGCACTGGGATATGAATATGACACCGACATTCGAAAAGGAGTATACTCGGCAGAACTGACCTACAACAAGTACTTCCCAAAATTCTCACTACGTTATGAAAACAGAGGGCAAATCGCAGCAGCAAGCATCCCTAATAAACCGGACAGTAGCATCCGTTTCGACTGGCGCGAGCATTATATATCCTCACAGATCTCCATCCCACTCTCCTTTTACAGAAGAGACTACGTCTATTCCACTGGATTCAACCTCGCAACAGCCTATCTAAGGCGCTATGATCTTAGCCGAACAGATGTCAAAAACTTTAATTACGAGACTGCATTTCCATTAACATACCAGCTTTACCTCAATCGCAATGCGCGTATGGCCAGTATGGATCTCTACCCAAGATGGGGGCAAAATTTTAGTGTCACCTACCGACATACGCCTTTTGAAAACAATGCAAAAGGTGAAATTTTATCAGCAAGAACAGTATTCTATCTACCTGGATTTATGAGCAATCACGGTTTTCAAATTAGATTGAGCGCCCAAACAGGATCAGGAATTTATCAATACATCAACGATATCCCTCTTGTGAGTGGATTTAGCTACTACAAATATGAAAAAATAAAAAACACGGTGTTGGTCAACTATCGTTTCCCTATAGCTTATCCCGACCTTGGATTAGGATCTTTAGCCTATATTAAACGTGTAAAAGGAGGAATATTTGCCGATTATCAAAATATACACAAACACAGGGAGATCTCACCAAAAAGCTTTGGAGCCTATCTGTCGCTTGATTTCAATGCTTTCAGATACCCACTTCCAGATTTCGAATTCGTCGTTAAGGGTACCTATATCAATGACAACACGACAACACAACGTGTAGTTCCAACTTTCAGTTTAAACTACACCTATTAAGGATAAGCTGCTTAAGGATGAATCGCCCAGTTAAAATTCAGTGCCAAGGCATAATGATCCGATAAGGGCAATCCTTTGACATTGGTGAATAGATTATTTTCTATTTTATAATCCCGGGCAGCAAGACTGAGGTGACTACTGCTCCGATAGAGGATCTTATCGATAGATTCGCTCTGATTGCTGATAGACAACATATGTGGCGGCTTAAACTCATGTCGCACCTCAGGCACTAAGCCTCCATTTTCGAGCTCAACCCAGCTATCAACCAATGCTGTGGAATCCATAAAATCATGCAGGTTATCATCACAAAAACTATAATGTGCATTAAAATCACCCATTACAATAAGTGGCTTACCACTCGAATGCTCTCCAATATAATCACGTAGCTGATTGAGATTATCCCGGCGTGCACTTGAAGCTTTCCTGCTATTTTGTGCATTTGCATGAACATTATAAACATCCAACCAGACTTCAGGAACGATTTCTATCTGAACTAAGGTGAAGCCCTTGGGTGTCAGAAAATCGGCTCCTGTACGTTTTTTCCAGGGCACACGGACAACATCGGTCATCGGAAAATGAGACAGGGTATTGAGACCATCACCAAAGGGAACACGTCCCTTGGTTCTTGTGCGATATGGATGTGAATTACCGCCCCAATATAGACTTCTATTATAATTGAAATCCTCCTGTACATTAACAATGTCAAAAGGATTGATCTTCTTTCCAATTTCAGCAATACTTCTGCTTCTTCCTGTAATCGCAGAGGAAATAATCCCAGGCAACCCCGCTACATTATACGTCAGTACCGAAAAAAAACCAGAACTATCTTTTTCTTTACTCTTATTAGCATCCATCAATATCTGCATATATAACCAAGTCATGATAAATTTAGCAAATACAATAAAAACTCACCAGTGCTACACAAACATTTAACGGATAATTGATTTAATCTGACATTACATCAATAGTTTCGTACAAAACATCGATCTTTTTTTATAAAAAAAATCAATTAGGACCAAAGCGGTTAATTAAGAGCGAATTAGGCAGTGTGAAATTATTATTGGTAATGATTTAGTAATGGTGCTTACTGCATTCATTTATATTCAAATTCCTTGTAACTCAATTACAAAAGTACAAAAAATAAAGCAATGAATCACTGGAAAAGCAATTACTTGGTACAGCATGCTTCAGTGATAATTATCAGATAATTCAACGGGTTATGATTGGTCAAATAATTTATTAGCTGTCATAATCTATATCCAAATTATGTCTGTATAAAAGACCTACAAGGTTAAGTGCCGAAAACTTCGCTTTTTTCATCTTGTTAACGTCTGGGTCTATAGCAAAATTTACTGCTGTCCTGAAATCTGTTTTTTCTAGAATAGAATTAGAGAATATAGCAGAGGAAAGGTCACATCCTAAAAATTCAGAGGCCGTCAGATCAGCCTCACCAAATTCAACGTCTTTTAATGTACAGTTCTTGAAAGTAGTTTTTCGAAGCTTTGTTCCAAAAAAATTACTGTAGTCTAAATGACATTCCGTAAACGAAAACGAAAACGCAAACTTGCTACATCTTGCAAAGTCTACCCCCAGCATTTTGCACCCAATAAATACAGCATTCCTGAATCCGGTTCCGTCAACGTCCACCATTGAAAAGTTACATTGTTTAAAAGTGCAATCTTCAAAATTATTGTCCTTTAGATCACTCTTGTTAAAATCACAACTGACAAATTCACACTTTATGAATTCTCTGTTTCTCAGTTTCTTTTCAGAGTAATTTATACCGGAAAATATTTTGTCTTGATGAATTACGGTTTCTTCCATTTTATATATTTTATATCCAAACAAGTTTAATTTTAAATATCAACAGTTTTAAGTAAGCACTTGAGAATCATTTTATTTGTTTTGTGATTCAATATATTATCCATTAATTGGTGTTAATACCTAATAAAGAATCGGTTACTTTAATTGCTGTAAAAAATTTAAAACCTTGGGTTTATCTTTTTCAGTAAGGTGTATACTACCCATATTTTCTGAGTACCAGATAGCATCTGCCACCAGAAAAACAATAGTACTATGTATGCTCAACTCCTCTCCATCGGTTGGCAAAATGTGAAGATTGTACCAATCTTCCCATTGTAGGCGATACTTGGAGTTAATCATGATTGCTTGGAGAATGATTCGCATTGTTTTAGCGTATTTTTCATCATTTTTCTTTTCTAAGATAAATTTCAGATAAGCAAAAGCACCATCCTTATCGACATTTTGATCTCTGTATTTTTTTACTTTATCCGTAAGGTTAATCAGGCTTTGATTTACTAGCTCATCCAGTAATTCTTCCTTATTCCTAAAATGATGGATAATCCCTCCTTTACTCAAACCTGTCCAATCAGCAATAGATTGAAAAGTTACGTGGTGCCAGTCTGATTCTGATCCAATGTGAATAGCCGCGTCGATAATCAACTGCTTACTTAATTCCGGTTCCTTTTTTCGGGTATATGAGCTATTTTCCAAATTATATCTTTATAGTTTATAACAAGCAACATTTGCAAAGATACCGAACGTTTGGTTTGTTTTGACATCGAATCATTAATTATTTTAAATACTTTTTCATTAACAGTTATGTCCTTTAATAAGACATGTCCTCATGGTGTTTTTCTGATTAAAACATAAAAATATTGCTACTAGAAATGGATAAAAATTTCCCAAGTTGGTTAGTACTTGGGAAATTTTCTCGTTTATAATAACAAATTTTGTAAAATATGGAAGAGACTATCTAATTTCTAAATATGTCACTTATGAGAATATCCCTGCCAAATATTATTGCTGAAATAAACAGTAAAGAGAGTAGATTATCCTCAGAGTTATCTCTGATTGTAGAAGAAGCCTACCAAATGACGATTTTTTTGCAAGATTTACTTCTCTCTGTGAAAGATTATGTAATCTCAAACGGATTTAAAAACAACGAAGAAGAAATTGATTTCTTCCGAAACATCAAACCATATATTTTAGGAAAATTAATCTACTACAATAAGCTGTTTAGAATAGAAACCGTTTGTCCAGTCAATGAAGGTGAGATCTATCATAAGTACTTTTCTAAGCATCTTGAAAAATTGAAGATAGATTACAGTGAGCACATCTGTAATTCTGATTTTTATAGATACTATCGTTCAGGCAGGGTTGACAGAGATGATTTATACTTCAGGTTAGGTAATGTTAATTGTTATGATGGATTAAATAGTATTGCTTTTGAAATCGATTTACAATTCTCAACTTACTATGACTACAAAATTGCCAAAATCATTTCAAATGATTTGCTATATTCTTATTTAATAAATAAGATAGCCCCTGATGATAATACAGGTATAAAACTGGATCATATAGATTCTATAAAAGAATTAACATGGACAAACTCAAAAAATGCACTTATTGAACTAATTTATGCAATACATGCGTCAGGAACAATTTGTCATGGCAAAATTGGGATTAGAAAGCTCGGCTTGATCTGTCAGATACTTTTTAAAATTCCTCTTAACGATGTACATCATGCATTTCATAGAATGAAAACTAGGAGTGGTTCGCGAACTACATTTTTAGATCAGCTTAAAATATCTCTTGAAGAATATATGGATAAAGATCTATAGTTACTTCGATACACCAATCTTAAAAGCAGTACCCTAAACGTACTGCTTTTTTCTTTACCCATATTTGCCAATTGGCAAATGTTCACAAACCGTTATTGCTGATGCTTTCATGTATTCTTAATGCCTAACAACTAGGTGTTTATATGATTCAAGAAAATTTAAAAAAAACTCCAAACCAATTGGCAGAGCTTGGCAGACAATACCAGCCAGACAATCCAACTTTGTATCGTAATTAATAAATACGTGTACAATGAAAATTATAACAATCGAAGAAGAAGCGTGGAAACAGCTCAATGAGCGGTTAAAGGCAATTAATGATTTTATCCTGAAATCAGAAGATACCAGCTATGATAGCCTCTGGCTGAACAACCATGAAGTATGTCAGTATCTCCATATTAGTGAAAAAACACTTTGGCGAATACGTACAAAAGGAGAAATAGCTTATTCCAAAATGTATGGACAGTATTTCTATACCATTGGAGCTATAAAAGATATGCTTAATGCCAATGCCGTACAGACCAGCGATGAATATGTACAGGAGCTTATGGCTAAAGGCAAGAGTTACATTGAGAAAGGTAGAAAACTAAAGAATTCTTAAAGGACTACATTATGAATATAGATAGAATAGAATTTATATCGTGGATGGAACGCATTATGGATCGTTTCGATATGCTAAAAGATAGCTTAACAGATATTGAAAAAAAGAAAAACACCATAGATGGTGAAGTATTATTAGATAATCAGGATTTACTTCAGATGCTTAAAATCAGTAGTCGTTCTTTACAACGTTATCGTTCTTCTGGCAAGTTACCATACTATACAATCAGCGGTAAATTATATTACAAATTAACTGACGTACATCAGTTTGTAAGAGAAAGCTTCAATACTCCATTGCACCGTACTAAAGACAGCAAGTGACAAATAATGCCCCTAAAGGACGCTTTGGTCATACCTTTTTGTGTATAGGTTATTTTCGAAAAGATAACAGTTTTAAAACAATAAAATTATGAGTGAAGAAACAATAGATAGTCCGCAATTACCGGATCAATTATCGGAAACACTTTTGGTATTGGACAAAGAAAAAAACAGGATTCAGGTTGTCAAAGGAATTGATAAAGACGGCAATCTCAAAACTGTAGAGCCAAATGAGAAAAACCAAAATCAGTTTATGCGTGTGGATAAACACGGAGATATGTTTTCTAACTTCTTTTCCAATTTTTTCCGTCAACTGAAGAATCCTACCCATTTTAAATTTTTTAAAGTACCAGCTGATGAAGCAATTGATACGGCAAAAAAAATGCAGCAACAGATTGATACACCTACTAAAGAAGGGGAATCAGTAATGGCAAAGCATGAGGTAAAAGAACCAGAGTTAAAACAAGAAAATCATAAAAATATGGAAACAACACAAAAAACTCCGGAAACAGGCGAATACCGTTTCAAGCCGGAACAGATTGATTGGGAAATGATGAACAATCTTGGATTGAGCAAAGAATATCTGGAAAAGAGAAACTTGCTTGATCCTCTTTTAAAAGGATATAAAACCAATGAATTGGTAACAGTTACGCTAAACCTCGGAACTGCTGTTTCCCGTCCTGAAGGCAGGTTGTCTTTACAGCCCGGCGAAGATGGCAAAGCTGTTATGCTTATCCATAGCGTAAGAAAAGAACCTCAATTAAACTTCCCTTTCTTTGGGCATGAATTCAGCAAAGAGGATAAAGAGAATCTGATTAAAACAGGCAATATGGGGCGAACTGTTGATCTTAAAAACCCTAAAACAGGTGAAACAATACCTTCCATTATAAGTGTAGATAGACTAACCAATGAGCTTATTGCTCTGCGGACAGATAAGATTAAAGTACCTGATGAACTAAAAGGCGTACAATTGAATGAGCAGCAGAAACAAACTCTTATGGAGGGTAAGCCACTATTGATTGAGGGAATGATCTCAAAAAAAGGTACTTCATTCGATGCTACAGTTCAATTCAATGCCGACAAACGTTATGTAGAGTTTTTATTTGATAGAACCACCAACAATAAGCAGACACAAAATCAGCAGCAAACACAATTACAAGGTACTTCTCAGGAAGCTCCGCGAAATTTCCGAGGAAAAGAACTGGATGACAAACAGTACGAGAAATTCAAAGAAGGTCAAACTGTATATGTAGATGGATTACTGGATAAAAAAGGCCAGAAATATCAGGGTTATATAACTTTTGACAAGGAAACAGGCAAAACAGGCTTTTCGTTTAACAACCCTGATAGGTTGAAAGAAAAAATCCAACCTGTTGAAGCACATAAAACTCAGACAGCTGTTAATTCTCAGGGAAAAACTAATGAGGCTACAAAAAATTTAAAAGAGCCTTTAAAGACAGGGCAGAAAAACCCTGACAGTAAGACGCAACAAGAGCAACAGGAAAAGCCAAAAGCTCCCGCTAAATCCAAAGGCAAAAAAATGTAAATCTCCAAAATAGCAAAATATGAAAGTAGTAATAGCAGAAAAGCCAAGTGTTGCAAGAGAGATTGCCACAATATTGGGTGCAACAGAAAAGAAAGAAGGATTCTTGACAGGTAATGGGTTTTACGTTACCTGGGCATTTGGGCATTTGGTTGCTTTGGGAATGCCTGAAGATTATGGTATCTCAGGTTTTCAAAGAGAATCCTTACCAATGCTTCCTAATCCCTTTTTATTGACAGTAAGGAAAATCAAAAAAGGCAAATCGTACGTACCTGATAACGGAGCTTTAAAACAGTTAAAAATTATTGAGCAGGTTATCAGTAAAAGCGAAAGTATCATTGTAGCTACTGATGCCGGACGTGAAGGGGAATTGATATTTCGTTATATATACGATTACTTTAAATGCAATAAACCTTTTGAGCGTCTTTGGATAAGTTCTTTGACCGAAAAAGCCATTAAACACGGTTTAGAAAACCTAAAACCTGGTAGTGACTTTGATGGACTTTACCATGCCGGACAAGGCAGAAGTCGTGCCGACTGGTTAGTGGGCATCAATGCTTCACAAGCATTGAGTATTGCCGCTGGGCATGGTGTATATTCGCTTGGACGAGTGCAAACACCCACATTAGCCCTCATCTGTAAAAGGTATCTGGAAAATAGAAACTTCTCAATAAAAACTTATTGGCAGATAAATCTGGAACATCATAAGGAATCAATAGATTTCAAAAGTCTTTCAAAAACTAAATGGGACGATAAAAAGCTAGCTGAAGACATACTGAAATCGTTACAGCGTATTGGAATAGCTAGAGTGATTGAAGCAGAGAGTAAAAAGATAGCAGAGCAACCGCCTCTATTGTTCGATCTGACAGGATTACAAAAAGAAGCTAATAAAAAACTTGGACTCTCTGCGGATGAAACGCTTAACATTGCTCAAAGCCTTTACGAAAAGAAACTGATTACCTATCCGCGTACAGGTAGTAAATATATTCCTGAAGATCTATGGGCTGAAATCCCTGGTCTAGTAAGACTACTAGAAAACAGAGAATCGTGTAAGGAAGCCAGCAAAAAAGTGAAATGGGGACGTTTCAATAAACGTATGGTGAACGATGTCAAAGTAACGGATCATCATGGTTTACTCATTACTGAAAAAATACCCGCTGAATTACCTGCCAAAGAAAATGCAATTTATGATATGATAGCTTTCAGATTATTGGAAGCCATCTCACATCCATGCTCCAAAGAAATAACAGATATTACCTTACAAGTAATACATTATGATTTTATTTTGAAAGGTTGTAAAATTCTTGAACCGGGTTGGCGTGCTATTCGTGGAAATTTTAGTGAGGATGACAGTGAGCCTATACAAGATATCCCCGAACTGAAAGTTGGTGAAGAAGTTAATATCAAAAGTATGCAGGTAATAGAAAAGAAAACTAAACCTCCTGTATTGTACACCGAAGCCGGATTGTTATCAGCAATGGAAAGTGCTGGGAGGGAAATTGAGAGTGAAGAGGAACGTAAAATTTTACAGGGGATTGGTATTGGCACCCCAGCTACAAGAGCAGCTATAATAGAAACTCTTTTTAAGCGTGACTATATTCGTCGCGAAAAGAAATCACTCATCCCAACAGAAAAAGGTTTGCAGGTTTATGATTTAGTTAAAGACAAAAAGATTGCTGATGTTGCTATGACCGCAGAATGGGAGTTAACATTACAGCAAATTGAAAATGATCAAGAAGATGCCACCATATTTCTTAAAGAAATGGAGTTATATGCAGATTTTATTACAAAGGAACTATTAGAATCTACTATTGTAAAACAGAAACAACCTGAACTGGAATGTCCAAAATGTAAACAACAGCAACTCCTCATTTGGAATAAGGTGATAAAATGTCCCGATGAAGTTTGTAATTGGATACAGTTTCGTAATGTTTGCGGAGTATTATTGAGTACCAATGATATTGAAAGTCTTTTAAAAACACGAAGAACAAAACTCATAAAAGGAATGCAAAGTAAATCAGGCAAAAAATTCGATGCATACATTGTGTTGGATACAACCGGAAAAAGCTCTTTCGAATTTCCACCCAATAAACAAAAAAAGAAATGAGTAATATAATCCTGTCCAAAAAAGAAATAGAAAAACTGATTTTCACCATTCGAGATAAACACGTAATGCTGGATAGCGATCTGGCTTCCTTATATCAGGTAGAAACTAAGAACCTAAATAAAGCCGTGAAAAGGAACATCGAAAGATTTCCACAATCGTTTTGTTTTCAGTTAACCGAAGAGGAAGCTGAAAACTTGAGGTTCCAGATTGGAACCTCAAGTTTAAACTATGGTGGAAGACGTTATTTACCCTATGCTTTTACCGAGCAAGGTGTGGCAATGGCTTCCGCCATTCTTCGTTCGTCTACAGCGATTAAGGTCAGTGTTGAGATTATGGAAGCCTTTGTAGAAATGCGTAGAATACTCATCAGTAATGCTTCTTTGTTTCATCGTTTGGATAAAATGGAACTGAAACAGTTGGAAACCGATCAAAAATTTGAAGAGATATTCAAAGCTCTGGAAAGTGACAAGCTACACATTGAAAAAGGGATTTTCTATAGTGGACAGGTTTTCGATGCCTACGCCTTTGTATCAGATATTATTCGAAGTGCTAAAGAGTCCATTATCTTGCTTGACAATTATGTGGATGATACTGTACTTACGCTACTAGGTAAACGAGAACAATCTGTAACCGCAACAATCTATACCAAAAGCATCAGCAATCAGCTTCGGTTGGATTTACAAAGGTACAACAGTCAATATCCCCGTATTGAAGTTGAAGTTTTTGCCGATAGCCACGACCGCTTATTAATTATTGACAGTACGGAACTTTACCACATTGGGGCTTCGCTTAAAGACCTGGGCAAAAAATGGTTCGCATTTTCACGAATGAATATAGAAGTGAGCAAAATTCTTCAGGTACTTAACAAATAACAAACCCTCCGAATATGGAGGGTTTTGTCATTATTATGGGGAGTGTAACTCAAACTGTGTCATTGGATTTAAATCTTAAAAACCTCTTTCTAATTTGAGTCTATCCCCAAATCTAATATAAAGTTGGGATATGGTCAAGCCCCAGTTATGCATTGGCATCGTCCATTTTTTTGCAATATCTTTAATAATTAAATACATCAATTTCATGAGCGCCTGTTCAGAGCTGAAAGCTCCTTTAGATTTAATAATTTTTCGTATCTGACGGTGCATTCCCTCGATTGGATTTGTGGTGTATATAATCTTGCGAACCTGATCCTCGTATTCAAAGAAAGTAGAAAGATTGGTCCAGTTATCCATCCAGGATTTGGCAGCAAGTGGGTATTTCTTGCCCCATTTTTCTTCAAAAGACAGTAGGTTTTCATATCCCATTTCTTCGTTCACAGCCTTATAGACCGGTTTTAGATCCTCCATGACAAGCTTCTTGTCTTTTTCGGTTACGTAACGCATACTTGTTCTGATCTGGTGAACAATACACAACTGGATCTTTGTTTTTGGAAAAATAGCTTCTATGGCCTCAGGGAACCCTTTTAGACCATCAATACAAGCAATAAGGATGTCTTCAACGCCACGTTGCTTTAAATCTGTAAGAACTGAAAGCCAGAACTTAGCTCCCTCATTTTCTGAGCTATAAAGACCAATCAGATCTTTTCTACCATCCATACCAACTCCCAGGATATTATAGATAGCCCTCGATTCAACAGTTCCATTCTGGCGAACCTTGATGTGCATACAGTCTAGGAATACAAAGGGATAAACAGCTTCAAGAGGCCTGCTACGCCACTCATTTACCGCTGGAAGCACGCTTTCTGTAATACGCGATATTTCTGTGGCAGAGATCTCCATTGCATACATTTCGCGTATAAACTCGCTTATCGCCCGTGTGCTCATTCCTTTGGCATACATGCTCAACACATGTCCCTCAAGCTGTTCAGTGATGATTAATTGTCTCTTAGGTACTACTTTAGGCTCGAACGTTCCCGATCTATCCCGACCTGTCTCCAGCTCAAAAGTTCCGGTATTGAGACCTCGGACTGTCTTTTTTGTCTTGCCATTTCGACGATTGCTATTGCCCGAAGCTTTCTCTTCGTTCAAGTGGTTTTCCAGTTCTCCATCCATCATCGATTCCAACAGATGCTTCATTAACGGCGCTAGGACGCCATCATTGGGAGATAAACTTTTACCTTCGTAAAGACCTTGCATAGCTTCTGCCTTGAAGCGTTCAAAGTCGAATGGGTCTTTTTCTTTCATGACCGTGTCGTTTGAATAATTGAATATAAATAATCTTATTGAATTATTCCTCTGACACAGTTTACGTTACAGTCTCTTATTATGCCTTAGAAGCATCTAAAGATGCTTTTCTAAATTCTTTTAGCAGTTTTTCAAGTTCTAAAGAGGTTTTACGAGCTCTTGTTCCTGCTGCTTTGTTTCCTTTGTCTGCCTGTAATTCAGCATCTACTTTTAACGCTTCAAATGAAGCATTGATTTTTTCGATTAGTTCTTTCATTATGATAATGGATTAAATTGTGATGCAAAAATAAAAAAATATGCTTAAAGCATTTTCATAGAGATTTCCCTACTTTGTAATTTAGTAAATGTATTTTTTTAAGATTAAAGCTCCACAATGTCCCCCAAACCCAAAGCTGTTGCTCAAGGCATAATTCACCGTTTTTGAAAACGCCTTACTACCTAAGGACAGATTTAATTCTTTTGGTATATTTTCATCAATTTCGGTCGTATTTATAGTTGGTGGAATTAAATCGGTTTTTACGCTTAAACAAGTTGAAATGGCTTCAATAGCACCTGTACCTCCCAATAAATGCCCAGTCATAGATTTTGAAGCACTTACCTGAATTTTATCAAGGTTTGATGAAAATAATTTCTCAATCGCTTTAATTTCTGATAAATCACCAAGTCCAGTCGATGTCGCATGTGCATTAACATAATCAATATTATTTGGATTTAAGTTGGCTTCTTTTATACCTTCCCTCATGGCCAAAAATGCCCCAGTTCCTTCGGGATGCGTTCCCGTAATGTGATAGGCATCTGAACTTTCTCCACCACCTACAATTTCCGCGTAAATTTTAGCTCCTCTTTTTATTGCCGAGCCTAAGCTTTCGACAATCAAAGCCCCGGCTCCTTCACCGACCACAAATCCATCACGGCTTGTATCAAAAGGCCTTGAAGCAGTACCGAAATTTTCATTATTGGTCGACATGGCCTTCATCGCGTTGAACCCGCCAATGGAAGATGCTGTTATGGGAGCTTCAGAACCGCCCGTAATAACGATATCCGCTTTGCCTAAACGGATGTAATTAAATGCCTGAATAATGCTTTGTGTAGAAGAAGCACAAGCGGTAACAGGGCAATAATTAACTCCCCTTAATCCGTAATTGATAGAAATTATACCAGACAAGCCATTAGAAATGATCTTGGTAATAAAAAATGGATTAAACTTTGGTTGAAAATTACCTTTTGCATAATCGATGACTTCATGCTCGAACGTTTCAAAGCCACCAATTCCACTGGAAAAAATGACACCTATCCGGTTTACATTCAATTTCGAAAAATCTAATTCTGCATCTTTTACAGCTTCATCTACGCAAATAAGTCCGTACTGCGTAAATCTGTCCATTTTTCTTGCTTCTTTCCGATCGAAGTAATCTAAAGCCTCATAATTCTTGATTTCACATGCAAATTTTGTCTTGAAATTTGTTGTGTCAAAACGCGTTATTTTGTCGGCACCAGAGTCTCCGTTAAGCAAGTTGTTCCAATATTCCATTGTGTTTTTTCCAATAGGAGTAATTGCTCCTAATCCTGTGATAACTACTCTTTCCATTTTTTTAATATTTACGCATATACCTACCGGTATATGCTTGTTCAAATTTTTTTATTTAAATTTTCAGACTATTAATTTCAGACTGTAAAAAATCGATGCTTTCCATCAATATTTCTGGTTTTTCAAGTGTTTTTGCTAGCAAAATACTTCCTTCAATCAGAGCAATTAACCGATATGCAAAAACACTCGCATCCAAATTTTTTATTTCATTTTTATTGGCACCATCTTCCAGTATGGAGACAATGGTCTTGTGCCAACTTTGGATTGATTTAGTGACCTCCATTTTTAGCAAATCATTTCCATCATCTGCGTCAACGGATGTATTCAAGATGGCACAACCTCCGTTTTGGAATATTGGCTTAAATTCCGTTTTGTAATGACCTAAGAATGCAATCATTTTTTCGGCTGAATGCTCTATTTGATTTATTTTGCCGAGTATTTTTTCAGATTGGAATTTGTAATTGTATCTAAAAGCTTCTACAGCAACCTCATTTTTGTCTTTGAAGTTTCCATAAATACTACCTTTTGTCAAGCCTGTTGCATCAGTCAAATCGGATAAATACGTCCCTGTATATCCCTTTTTGTTGAAAATTGAAGCTGTTTTTTCAATAATGTATTGTCGTGTTTTTTCTGATCTTACCATATTGCAAATATACCGTACGGTATTTGATTGTGCAAATTCATTATAATTTTTTTAATAGACTATTTGTCTCTTAAAATCTGGAACCTCTCAGATGATTGAAATTCTCGTTGCATATTACGCCAAATCCTACCTCTCAAAGCCAAATCCTACCACTTCTATAAAAACTTTGCCTTACTGCTCTAATTTTAGGATTTACGCAAAAATTCTAAATAAAATTTACCATGAGTACACTGCAAAAAGACTTGTCGTATTTCAGACTACGACTGCAAGAACACCTTAACAGCAGCTTCCCCGAAAAAGCAAGCGACCAGAAATTTATTGACCAACGATCTTCATGGGCAGCAAATGCTTATGAAGGAGCATTTCTTTCGGGCAACGCTATAGAGCAATGTAGTGAAATTGCCAATTACATATTATTTGAAGGCTTACATTTCTCCCGTTTCGACACCATTTTTCAAGTGGTTTGCAATGAGTTTGATGCTTTAATGGCAGATGAAGAATTGAAACCATTTGCCCTAAAAATGTTTCCCGTCTGTGAATCTGTTTTCTTGAAATATGAATTAACCGATGATTTCGCATACTGTCATGAGTTTGATGAGCTCTACACAGAAATAACCGGTACCATTTCAATCTGGATAGAGGAAAATGGGCTTCAGTAAACGTCTTCATCTCCAACAGAATATTGAAGCCTTACGTACTGCTTTTAAATTGGAGAAGGAACAGCGGCAAGCTACCGCAGGCGAAAGACTGCTAATGATGCATTATAGCGGATTTGGTGGTCTAAAGTTCGTATTGAACCCTATCTCCAGTGAAGTAGATATCAATCATTGGCGAAAAAACGAACATGATCTTTTTCCAATTACACAGGAATTACACCAACTATTAATGGAGAATTCCGTTGATGATAAACAGTACAGAAAATATGTGGACAGTATGAAAAGCTCTGTCCTAACAGCATTTTACACACCACCACAGGTTATAGATGCTATCTCATTTGCTCTGAAAGATAGTGGACTTAAAATACAGAATTTTCTGGAACCATCAGCAGGTATTGGTGCATTCATACAATCTTTTGCAGATAACGAAGAGACTAGGGTTACTGCCTATGAAAAAGATGTATTAACCGGGAAGATACTAAAACACCTCTATCCAGAAAGTAATATCCGTGTAAGTGGCTTTGAGGAAATTTCCGAAAAAGAACAGAACAGCTATGATGTAATCGCAAGTAATATTCCGTTTGGAGATACTGCTGTATTTGATTTATCCTATTCCCGAAGTAAAGATTATGCAAAAGTACAAGCAGCCAGAAGTATTCATAACTATTTCTTTTTGAAAGGGAATGATATGCTTCGGGAAGGAGGTTTACAGTTTTTCATTACCTCGCAAGGAGTATTAAATAGTCCTAAGAATGAGCCGATACGTAGAGCATTAATGGAAAACAACAATTTGGTGTCAGCTATCCGATTGCCAAATAACTTATTTACAGAGTATGCAGGCACAGAAGTAGGCTCTGATTTGATAATCCTACAAAAGAATACAATTAAGCAAAGCTTATCTGAAGCAGAAGAACTGTTTTGCCAAAGTCAACAGACTGTATACAATACACCAGGGAATGCATTATTTTATAATAACAGCAGGATTGTACATACTGAAAGTAAATTAGATACTGACCCTTACGGACAGCCCGCTTTGATCTATAAACACAATGATGGTGTAAATGGAATTGCTAAAGACCTAACACAAATGCTTTCTAAAGACTTTGGTAGGAATTTAAACTTAGCTTTATACAAAGGTGAACGAAATGAGGAGCCGGCAATAGAAATTCCCGTTACACCAATTTTTACACCTCCTATAATTGAATCAGCAATTACCCAACAGGAACAACAAAGAATTTCACCGCCACAAGAACTAAAACAGCTGAGTATTTTTGACTTATTTGGCAATGATGATGAGTCTATAACAGTAATTGCACCACCAAAGAAAACAGCCCAAAGTCAAAAGAAAAAGTTTAACAGAAACCGTACTCCGATTGGAAAGCAAACCAATCTTTTCAGTGGTGGTATGCAACAACCCTATGTACAGCCTGTTAACAATGAATCTATAAGTAAACCTAAAAACAATGAGCCAAGAGAGCTAATCGGAGATTTATTTTCGCAGGTAAACGAAAAAGATACTGTTGATAAGCTAGTTCTAAAAAACACACTTCCAGAGCCTGCTTTGTATAGTCAGGAAATACAAGCATTTCACCGTAATGACTGCCTTGTGGTAAACAATGGCTGGGTTGGTCATTTACAAAATGTTGACAAAGTTGACAAAACAGGTATATTCCATCCTTTGCAATTGACTTCTTCACAGAAAGCAAGAGCTGAAGCCTATATTGCTATAAGGGATACCTACATAGATCTTTATCAAAAGGAAGCAGAGAAACAAACCGAACATAACTCAGAAAGAGAAACCCTTAACTATTTGTATGATGCTTTTGTAAGAAAGTATGGTAACCTGAATAGTGCTGATAATATTAAGCTTATTAAAACGGATAGTGCGGGGAAAGAAGTACCGTATCTGGAACGTACAATTGGTGGAGTGATACATAAAGCCGATGTATTTAGTCATCCTGTTAGTTTTTCCATCTCTACACTGGCAACGGACAATCCAGAAGAAGCATTAGCAGCTTCATTAAACAAATACGGAACTGTAGATCTGGAATACATGTCTGAAATCAGCAGTATGTCTGCCGATGCTCTTAAAGAAGCCTTGAATGACCGTATTTATTACAATCCGTTAGCTAATGAATACGAAATAGCGGAACGTTGGATTGCAGGAAATGTGGTTGAAAAGGCACACGAACTTAGAAGCCATGTTGAAAATAATCCTGAGGATAAAGAAGCTGCACGAAGCTTAACTATATTGGAAGAATCCCGACCAAGAAGAATAGAGTTTGAAGAACTTGATTTTAATTTAGGTGAGCGATGGATACCGTCCGGAATCTACGCACGCTTTGCCTCACATCTTTTCGACACAGAAGTAAGAATACACTATTCAGATAGTTCAGATGATTTTTCCGTAACCTCTAAACAGGGCAATCAACATATTTGGGAAAAATATGCCGTAAAATCGGAAAGCAGAACATTTGATGGAATTGCGTTACTGAAACACGCTTTAGTAAACACGACACCCGATATTACTAAAAAAGTTACGATTGGAGATCAAGAGGTTAAAGTAAGGGATATGGAAGCCATACAAATGGCAAACAGTAAAATTGATGAAATAAGAACAGCCTTTACTGAATGGCTCCATGCTCAAAACGATGAGTTCAAAACACGACTTACAGATCAATATAATGATAAGTTCAATTGTTTTGTCCGCCCCAATTATGATGGAAGCCATCAGGATTTTCCTGGTCTGGATCGCAAGGCTTTGGGCATAAATGATCTTTATGGAAGTCAAAAGGATACCGTTTGGATGATTAAGCTGAATAACGGAGCCATCTGCGACCATGAAGTCGGTGCAGGAAAAACTTTAGTAATGTGTACAGCGGCACAGGAAATGAAACGACTGGGTTTGGCTCATAAGCCAATGATCATTGGTTTGAAAAGCAATGTTCATGAGATTGCAGAAGCCTATCGTACTGCATATCCGCATGCTAAAATCCTGTTTCCAGGGAAAGATGATTTTACACCTCAAAAACGCTTGCGAATCTTTGGCGATATAAAAAACAATGATTGGGATTGCGTGATATTGACGCATGATCAGTTTGGAATGATACCGCAATCGCCCGAAGTACAAAAGGAAATTCTTGAAATTGAACTGGATAATGTAGAACGAAATCTTGATGCTATGCAATCGCAAGGTGCTGAAGTAACAAGAGGTATGCTTGCAGGAGCTATCAAAAGGAAAGAAAACCTCGAAGTAAAACTTAAAACGCTGCAACACGATATTGAGAATAGAAAAGATGATATTGTAGATTTTAAAATGATGGGTATAGATCATCTGTTTATCGACGAAAGCCACCAGTTTAAGAACTTGATGTTTAATACCCGACATAGTCGTGTAGCAGGATTGGGAAATGTAGATGGTAGTCAGAAAGCCCTGAACTTATTGTTTGCTATACGTACTATTCAGGATCGTACCAATGCCGACATGGGAGCTACCTTTCTTTCGGGAACCACCATCAGTAACTCTTTAACGGAGTTGTATCTGTTATTCAAATATCTTAGACCAAGGGCATTAGAAAAACAAGGTATAAACTGTTTTGATGCATGGGCGGCTATTTATGCAAGAAAAACTACGGATTATGAATTTTCTGTAGCCAATAATATTGTGGCAAAGGAACGATTTCGTTATTTTATTAAAGTACCGGAGCTAGCTCAGTTCTATTCTGAAATTACAGATTATCGCACAGCAAAGGATATAGGGATTGACCGACCGGAGAAAAAGGAAATACTGTACAATATTCCACCTACACCAGACCAGGCAAAATTTATACAAAACCTGATGCAGTTTGCAAAATCCGGGGATGCTACCTTGCTTGGAAGACCGCCATTATCTAAAACGGAAGAAAAAGCAAAAATGCTCATTGCAACAGACTACGCACGTAAAATGTCGCTGGATATGCGTATGGTGAGTGGTGCTTATTATGATCATCCTGATAACAAGGCTTCGCACTGTGCCGATAATATCGCCAAATATTACCAAAAGTTTAATGCACAAAAAGGAACACAATTCGTTTTTTCTGATTTGGGGACCTACAAGTCCGGAGAGTGGAACGTGTATTCTGAAATCAAGAAAAAACTGGTAGAAACACATGGTATTCCTGCTCACGAAGTCCGTTTCATACAGGAAGCTAAAACAGATAATCAACGTAAGGAGCTGATTAAGGGAATGAATGAAGGTAAAATTCGGGTACTATTTGGCTCTACAAGTATGCTTGGAACAGGAGTCAACGCACAGAAGAGAGCTGTAGCTATACATCATTTAGATACACCCTGGAGACCTAGTGATCTTGCCCAAAGAGATGGTCGGGCAATTCGTAAAGGCAATGAAATAGCCAAGCATTTTGCCGATAATAAAGTGGATGTGGTCATCTATGCCGTAGAAAAATCACTGGACAGTTATAAGTTTAATCTATTGTTCAACAAACAACTATTCATAGACCAGCTAAAATCAAATAATCTCGGTAAGAGAACTATTGATGAAGGAAGTATGGATGAAAAGTCAGGAATGAATTTTTCTGAATACGTAGCAATTCTATCAGGAAATACTGACCTTTTAGACAAGGCGAAAGTAGAAAAGCAAATTGCAGGCTTGGAAAGTGAGAAACAGGCATTTAATAGGTCAAAATATAGTGCTAAATATAAACTTGAAGATTTCACAGCAGAGCTTAACAAAGCTCAGTCGCGACATGATCGTATGAGTCTTGATTGGAGTAATCTGCAACAACGTATTCAAAAGAACCAGGATGGTACGATTGTAAACGCTATTCAGCTCACAGGTCTTCCTGCTACTGCTACCATCAAGCAAATAGGTACTAACCTTAATGAATTAACAGATAAATCCCGAACAGGTGGAGATTATGAAGAAATCGGAAGTTTATATGGTTTTCAATTATTGGTAAAAACCGAAATGTCAGAAAAAGATGGAGTCGATATTCGAGTGAACCGTTTTTTTGTACAAGGCGAAGGAAATATAAAATATACATTCAATAATGGAATAATGGCGAAAGAGCCGGAAACTGCCTCAATGAATTTTTTGCGGGCACTGGAAAAACTACCATCCTATATCGCTAAAGAGCAAGAAAATATAACTGATTTTCAAAAAGATATTCCAATACTTCAGGGAGTAGTGGATGGTATATGGACAAAAGAATGTCGACTGAGCGAGCTTAAAACCGAACTTGCCGCAATCGACCGTAAGATTCAACTATCCATTACACCCCAATCAAATAAACAGGAAGATACTCAAAATGAGGCTAAGCTACCAGAATTAACTGCTTCAATGACAAAAAATATAAGTACTAAAAATACATTTTAGCGTAAATATAAATAAACTCTCACTTATCGTCCTGTTCATCCATTTTTTTGCTTAAAACATCTCTAAGAGAGTCTAGAAACTTGGTTTTGTTGATTTTCCTATTACGTAGTTCTAAATAAGTATGATAAAAATCACCGATATCTACATTAAACATTCTTGAAAACACTCTTGAGATCTGTTTGATATCAGCATGACCATAATCCAATACCCCCTGAGCTTGCAAGGCATAAATAAGTTCAACTAATGCAGCTTTACTTCCTGTCCAGTTCAAAGAATAGTGTGGACTTTTTGCACTTGAAATGTTTGAAAGCCCAAAAATTCTGTCTTCAATATATAGTTGGATAAGATCATTTGCTAAAATTTTTGCAACTTTATAATCATGGCTAGTACAGAATCTATGATCTGTCTCAAAATAATAACTATCTAAGCTTAGTTTGATATCATATTTCCCTCGCAAAAAATATTTATCATCTAGGTAAGTACTATTTGTTCTGTAATATTTGTAAAACTCAAGATTATTATCAAAATATAGCTTCAATTTTGTAATCTCATTTTTTAGATACTTTTTCGTTACCTTATCTCCACCATAAGGGATTTTAGCCTCAATCTTATAAATACCGTTGTAATAAATCAACTTAGCAACAAACTGCGGTTTTATCTTCTTAAAAAAGCAGATTTCTTCATTAGCATCTTTAAAACCCTTTTCAATGATAAACTCCTTTACCTCGTTGAGTTTTTTTTGTGCAATTTCAATTGCGTCTTCTGCAAGCAACATTGTTTTATCACATGATAAATCATTTAGGTGGTCATTTAGCTGCTGTAATTTTTCATAACAGTATTTTTTCATCTATTAAATTGTTGCGATTTTTGAGTTATGAAACTTAATATGATATTTATCCAATAGGCAATAGTCTACTAATGTTTTATACTCAACAGTTATTATCCTGTCTTAAAGACAGCAAATCATCTTCAAATTTTTTAGCATGTTCATATCCTATTTGATATATTTCATCCATATGTTTTGTGTCGAAAGTTGAAAACTTTCGAAGTTCTCCCGGCTGTATAAAGACGTCGCAGTAATTTGCTCCTTCTTTATCTATTTTTGAAGTAATTATTCGGATAATGCGGTCCATGATTTCACCATATCCCATATGTCCCCTTGCAATCTCAATAGAATTTACATCCACTCCAACACTCTTTCCGCATGTTGCATTTATGTGTTCAACAGGAAAATTATTTAGTATACCTCCATCGCATAATATAGTATCATTATGATAATTGACGGGGACAAAGACCATAGGGAAACAACATGAAGATTTAATTGCCAAACTTAGGCAGCCCTGATTGAACACCAACGACCGAGCATTACTCAAATCAGTAACAGAAACATATAATGGGACTTTGAGCTGCTCAAAACTGTTATGAGGGATATATTTGGTAATAATCCTTTCAAATATATCTGGACTGAACATTCCTCCATTACCTCGAAATAAATCTGTGTAATTGAAAAACTTTTCTGTTTTTGCAAATTTGAAAATCTCTGCAGGACTGTAGCCTTCCGCAATAAAGGCACCAATAAGTGCACCTGCGCTTGCACCTGAAATAGCATCAAATGAGATTCCTAACTCTTCCATACATTGGAGAACACCAAGGTGAGCTATTCCTCTAAACCCACCTCCTGAAAGTGTAATCCCAATTTTATTATTTACTATCATTATTCAATTCCCCTTCCTACTTATAGATTATAATTATTCGACATTATTAGTGTCTCTAGTCCGTAATTTTTGAGACTTTATCTGACTTAGGAATTACATTATAAATACCTTATACTCCCTGCTAGGTGTCGGTGGAACTAACATTGTTTTAACCCACGAGGGATCTAGCGCTTTGCCTTCACTGTCTAGGAAAGAGTTCGTAATTATTCTTGCCAAGTCTTCAGGATTGCCACCGATTAACGGCTTACCCTCAAAATAGAGCTCGTTATGTAGCTGAAAAAAAATATCTACAACCTGCTCCACAGAACAGTTGATCTTTATTTTTTTAGAATTTACTTTATCCATAATCTTTTATTTTTTGTTACTAAGAGCTTTTACTGACGTTCCGTCATCTTTTTTGATTGCTCAAATTCGTTCGAAAACCTAAAGCGATATTGGTACCACCAAGCTTACTGTCAAAGACATGAGAACGCCGTAGAGCATTGAAATGCTGTAATTCGATATACAATGCAAATTTTTTATTAACACGATATGATGCAAAACCACCCAATCTATAAGTCTCGTAAGCTTTTGTTTCCGAGCGCGTATTGATACTGGCAACACTTCCCTGAACCTCGGTAAAAGGGCTTGTGAGCCATAATAAACCAAACCCAGTAAAACCCCCAATTTCAATTCTGTCACCAATAACTGTATTTGATCCGATATCTACGAACGCACCGATTAAAGAGCGATTCCCCTTGTTTATAACGGAAAATCCATCGACTGATCTACTATTTGTAAAACTGTAAAGTGATATCTCATATACGGCTCTGAAGAATATACTCTTGTTGTACCGATATTGGAAGCCAGTCATCGTTCTTATACCAATATTACTATGCTTCATAAAATCTGAACGCGGGATGCTGAGTCCAAATGAAGTAGTAATCTCTATTTTATCTCTATAGCTGTTACTTATGGTGTCTTGAGAAAATACGTAGTTGCTAAAAAAAAACAAAAAAGCAATTATTATACAACACCTATTATTAGATGGGATCATTTTCCCAATGATTTAAATTATTACATACAATCATTTGACATTTAAAATTTATATTACTAAGTCTATAATTTCGTCCAAATTTCACTATGCCAAATAAATCCCCATTTAAGCTTAAATGTCAAACTCTTTCCATCACCATCACTGATAATCCACATACTTTGATATTCTTTATCGTCGTTTAGGTCAATTGAAGTTCCTTTATATTCACCTTTTGATGTTTCAAGTATGTTCTTAGCCACTACTTTTCCATTATTTAACTTTTCTTTCTGTTTGGGAGCTTCTAATTGTTTGATATTAAAACCTTTTCCTACTTTGTAGACTTCGACTATCATTTTATCTTTTGAAAGCCACTTTCCTGTAAATTTATCTTCCTTATTCTGCCCATAAGCTGAGCAGATAAGAAATAGAAATGCTGTCAAAAATATTACTGTAAAATTTACGCTCTTTTGCATGTTTTCATTTTTATTGATTAGTGAACCATTTAAAATTTATTAATATACCTAGTTTTCTTTGGTGTTCTTACTGAATAAGTTCTTGAACCACTGCTTGATTTTACCCCAATATGCTTTTCCAAGAAGTGCAATAGCTGATACAAAAAATACCTCGCCGACAATAACCACCGTTGTTGTCACAATTGCCTTATTAGGGATATCAGTAAATGGTATTATGGGTGCACCAACCCAGCATATGAGCGTGATGCCAAAGAATATAAAACCAAGTGTCTTTTTAAAATTTCTTTTATCCATTGTTGTATAATTTATCTTCCGGTTTCTCTAAGATAGAGGTATCTAGCAACTAGAAATCCCGTGTATGCTTCTGTGTACTGATCTCTGCTCTGTTGTAATAGTGACTGGGCATCAATAAGATCGCTTAATATGCTTAGCCCATTCTGATATTGGTCTTTATTTATTCGCACATTTTCCTCAGCTGTCTCAATGGCCTGTTTGGCCAATAGTAACTTATTGTAATTTTCATTTAATTTGTTCCAATAACTTTGGAACATCACAAATAGCTTTTGATCAGTATCTTTTTTCTCGTATTCTGCCCTGTCTATCTGAGTTTGCTTTTTACGGAGATTGTAAGAACCGCCCCACCAGTCTGAAATGGGAAGGGTTAAAGTTGCATGAACCATAGTAGACGGATTTCTATTTTTAAAAATATCATTGTATTGGTAATATCCAGCTCCAACACCAAAGTATGGAAGCAATTTACCACGTTCTATTTTCTTTTCCAGTTGTTTAGCTTCAATGTTTTTACTTAGGAGCTTGTGCATATTCGTATTTGTTACGGCCTGGTTATGATCCACAAGGAGAGTAACGGGATTGGAAATATACTCTTGATCCTTGGTTTCTATTTCGAATTGACCACCATCTACATTCATTAACTGTGCAAGCTGAATTTTTAATAAACTGATACCGTTTTCTAGTTCTACACTAGCTGTCTTTATCTCGTTCTGTTTCAACTGTACCTGCAATAAATCGTTTCTATTTGTAACGCCTGCATCTACAGCAACTTTAACGTCGCTGAAAAGATTATCAGCTAGATTTTTCATTACATCAATAGTTTTGCGTTTCTCATATAGGGATACTAATGTCCAATAGTATTGTTCTACGTTTACTAGTAAATTCTTTTCAGCTTCCTGAGTCTGATATTTACTGACATCTTCGCCTAACTCTGCTAATTTATTTCCATAATAAATCTGTCCTCCTGTAAAAACGGGCTGTTCTAAAGATATACCTAGCATATAGCCATTTTTCCTGTCCCTTACATTGGGCATTCCCGGAAAACTTGAACCAAGCATGTTTATCATTTCTGCGGATTCTTTGCCAATCATTCCTTCTTTAAGATGATAACCTAATCCGAAGGCACTTACTTTTGGAAAATAATTGGTAAAAGCTTCCTTTTTAGTTAAAGATGCTTCCTCCATAGACAAACGATCAGCTTTTAGCGCATTGTTATTCTTTAACGTGAGTTCTTTGCACTGTTCCAGCGTATATGTAGTCTGTGCTGAAGCAGCACTTGTAGCCAAAAAAAGAAGGGCAAAAAATATATAGTGAAGAGATTTCATTATTTTACGATTTTAGTATCCTGTTTTCTGTAAACGAGCCAATAAGAAACAGGCAGGATTGTTAATATAAAGACCATGGAGAATAGTGCTCCGAAACAGATGATAGCTGCCATTGGTCCCCAGAGAGGGCTTCCAACAACCAACATCGTAATTACACCAACTGAAGCGGCTACCGAAGTCAATACAATTGGCCTCATCCTTCTTTTTCCAGCTTCCAATGCAGCTTCTTTTACTGTCATTTTCTCGTTTTTTCTAAGCTTATCAGCATAGTCAAAAAGGATAATACCATTCCTCATTACAATACCGATTAGACATACGAATCCCAGAACTGAAGTCATTCCGAATTCAAATCCGGTTACCCATATTCCAAATGCGGCACCGAAAAAACAGAGTACGGTTGATGCCAGCGTCAGGTTGGCCAGACTGATTTTCTTGTAGTGAAAAACAAGTACAAAATAGATGATGAATATGGCTATCAACAGAGCAATAAGCGTTTGCGGAACTGACTCTTCATTTGATTCTGAAACACCACCATATTTAACTTCAACATTCTTATAGTCATCTTTTTTAAGAAGGGAATCTACCAAGGTACTTACCTTAGGAAATATATCATTTGGATTTACATTTCGCTTAAGATCGGCAAGTACAGACATCGTATAAATGCCATTGCGTGTGTTTATCTGTCCATCTCTCCAAGCAGGCGAAACTTCGGCAACTTGATTCAACGGTACAGATACACCAGCCATGTTTGGCACATATATATCACCTAAACGATTAAGTTGCCTTAGGCTGTCTACTTCACCTCTCAACGTGATATTCATCTTGTAGTCATCCTCCCAAACATTTGTTATATCAAAGCCTTTATTAATCACACCAAGTTCCTGTGCCACAGAATTGTTAGAGATTCCCTGACGATTAGCAAGTTGTTGGTCTATATTTATCTGTACCGACGACGATGGATTTTCTGCATCGTTATGTACCCAAAGGAATTCATCCATTTTAGATAAATCACGGATCAGCTCTTTAGACATGGATTTCAATGTGGTTTCATCGGCACCTGTCAATCTTACTTCTATAGGATAGCGTACTACCTCATTATCTAGCTGCTTAAAGAAAACATAAGCTCTCGGGAAATGAAAGGCATATTTGTCTGCATATTCATTCAGTATTTCTTCTGTAGCTTTATTTGATTTGGTGTTAACAATAAATTGAGCGTAGTTTTTCGAAGGCATATTGGGTGAATAACCTGAATGGAAACGAGGGGAGCTTGCTCCGATAAAAGAAGTAATGGATAGTACCCTATCATCTTTTTTCAAGACTTTTTCCAGACTGTCAGCCACTTTTTCGGTTTGAACCAAAGAATTGCCCTGTGGAAGATAAATTTCTACTGCAAATAGATCACGTTCAGCAATAGGCATCATTCTCATCTTGGCATTTCCCAGCATTAACATAGCCAACACCACAGAAGTAATTAAGATAGATAGGGTTAATACCGGACGTTTAAAGAATACCGGAAGAAGCTTATCATAACCTGACTGAATTCGGTCAAGAAAACTTTTCTTGGTGTCTTCCTTATCTTTATGCAAACCTTTTTTTATCAGGATATACTGCATAAAAGGAATGATAAACAAGGCTACTGCAAGAGAAACAAAGAGTGTGATTGTAAGCGTCCACGGGTAAGAAAACATAAAGTCTTTATTCGGTCCTTTCAGTGTGATAAGAAAGGGGAAGAACGTAACGCTAATGATAAGTGTTGCAGAAACCAGAGATTTGAAATACTCTCCCGCACCTGCAATTGATGCATGCCAGCGGGACATGCCCTCATCAAGATGCTCAATGTAGCTATCTACTATAACGATACAGTCATCTACGATAAGACCGAGTACAACTATGAGTGCTGCAAACGTAACAACATTTAATTCGAAACCTGCTGCATACATAATTCCCAATGAGATAAAAATCGTAATGGGAATAGAAGTAGCTGCTACTGCTGCAACACGTACGGGCATAAAAAATACAGTAACAAGTACAACCGAGATTATGGCTATAAGCATCTCGATCAGAAACTCATCGACTGATTTTTGTACAACTTTTGATTGATCGACAATGGTACTGATTTTAACATCGGAAGGAAGTTTGGCTCCTTCCTCTAAAAGGATGGAGTTTAATTCCTTTCCGAAACGGGTAATATCATTCCCTGTCTGCATTTCGACAGACATCAACAAGCACTTTTTTCCGTTATTCTTGATAAAATTATCTGGTGTAGGATATTCTCTCACAATATTCGCTACATCCTTTAACCGAAGTATATCCGTTTGTCCATCACCCCTGATAATTTGATTGGCAATGTTCTGTTCGGTCTGATTCGCAGTATTTAGATAGATTGGGACTGACATATCTCCGTTATCTATATCACCTGCATACCCTTTCAGTCCTTGTGTATAGAGTACTTCTCCGATTTCCTGAACCTGAATGCCATTTTTTGCCATTTTTCCTTTATCTAGATAGATGGCTATCCTTTCTTTCTGCTCTCCTGATTTTGTCAACTTTGAAACTTCGGGTACCTGTCTTAGTCTCGATTCTATTTTCTCCAAATAGCCTTCAAGCTGTCGGTAAGTTTTACTTTCGGACTCGACTGAAAACAGTAAAGCTGAAGTTTCACCGAACTCTGAATCTACTACCAGCGCCAATACCTCGGGAGGCAGTTCCTGTTTAAGTTCATTTAAGCCGTGTCTTATTTTTGCCCATACCTCATCCTTGTTTTTTACATAATCATTCAAGGTAATGTAAACGTAAACAATACCGTCTTTAGACTGTGAATAGGTAGCCTTTCTTTTTACTTCTTTATATTTGAAAAGATGTTCTTCCAAAGGTTTGGTCAGTTGTTTTGCGACCTGTTCTGAATTAGCTCCGGGGTATATTCCCGCAATAATCCCCTGATTTATATTTACAGTTGGATATTCCTGTTTGGGCATATAGAGAAGCCCACCAATTCCCGCTAGTAGAAGTAACGCCGTTACTAAAAAGACAACTTTATGGTAACGCATAGCCCATGCTACTGCTTTAATATTATTTGCCATTTCTTATAGTTCAAGTTTTTAGTTAACGATAACTTTAGATCCTTCAAAGATTTTTTGAAAACCTTCGGTAACAATCCGGTCTCCTTCTCCAATACCTTCTAAGACAACCACGCCATCTGAAGTCAGTTCTCCTATTTTCACTGTTTGTTTTGACACAGTATTGTCTTTACTGACCTTCCACACATACCGTTCATTCCTTGCAGAAATTTGAATTACAGAAATTGGAAGTGAATAGCCTGTCAAGTTATCCGATTTAAATGTAATGTTACAGTCCATCCCCGGAAGCAGTTCGTCGCTGCCATTTAGAATATCTACCTTAACCGTATATGCTCTGGAATATGGATTGGCCACAACTCCCTTCTCGATAATTTTTCCGGTATAAGTCTTATCCAGTGTCTTTAAGTAGATATTTGCATCATCACCGATTTTCAACTCTTTTATATCATTCTCGGGAACAGAAACTTTAACCCGTATTTTTTCTACTTTAAGTACTGTAAAAACCGGCATACCAGCAGCTACATTTGCACCCAGATCAATACCCTTGGTCCCGATTACTCCACTGTAAGGGGCATAGAGGTTACAGTCTTCTACATCCTTTAGAGCAAGAGACTCTGCAGCTTCTGCCTGTTCAAGAATAGATTGAGCTTCAATAATCTTGATCTCAGGTAAACTCTTGTTATCATAAATAATCTTAAGTCTCTGATAGGCATCCTTAGCTTGCTTTTTCTGGGACTTTGCTACCTCATAAGCCTTTTGGTAACGGCCTTTATCCAAAGTTGCTAAGAGTTGACCTGCATTGACCTTACTTCCTTCGGAAACAAGTATCTGCTTTACATTTCCAGCAACCTGAAAACTTAGCTGGGTCTGCGCAGACTCTTCGACGGAACCGATATACTTTCTCTGTCCGTCAATATCATTCAGTGCAATCAATACTGCCTTTACTGGAATCTGCTGTTCATTTTGGATTTCCTTTTCTTTGTTCTTACAGCTTGTAATGAGAAAAAGGATAAAAGAGGCGATTGCTAAATAGTTTCTAATTTTCATACCGATTAATTCAATATTTTAACATTGCAAAGTTCCGTTCTACAGCATATATTAAAAAGGTCACACATTCCTAATTTATAGTCAGATGGTACTATTTTTGGAATAATAGACGGATAAATTGAAAAAAATGGTTTATTTGTCTTAAAAGATAATGTGATGATGAAACAAAAAACTATTTACACCTTGGAAGTTTCACACCTGAATTTGGCGGATGATAATCTGAGGAACGATTTTGCGATATCAGATACAAGTGAAGATATTATTGGAATAACGCTCGAACATCCGGTAAAGATTAATTCCTTACTTGTTGGTATATGTATAAAAGGGAACGGTAATATGAAAGTCAACTTAAAATCTGTTCCGCTATCTGAAAGAGACGTCATAGCACTCTCTCCCGGCACTATCATCCAATATGTGCCAGAAGAAATAAGCAGTGATTTTATGATGAAATATATGTCAATATCTCTTGAGTTCGTCGCTGCTTTCGATGCTTCATATCTCTATCCCGATGCAAGACAGACGTCTTATTTTAAAGCCGATATTGAAGAATATAATATATTATTAAAGCTTTATGATAATCTGCTTGAAAAATATAATCGGAAAGATAATTTGTTCAGAAGACAGATCATACAGCATTCATTATTGTCAGGCATGTACGAGTTTGCGCTGATTGAAAAAAACCATACATATTTAAATACCGAAGGCCTGACAAAAAAGGAAAAACTAGTTTGGGAGTTCTATCAGCTCTTATTTAAACACTACAAGAATGAAAAAGACACATTGTTCTATGCCGAAAAGCTATTATTATCGACCAAATACTTATCGACGATCATAAAACAACAGACAGGAAAGACGGTCAACGAATGGGTCTTTGAATATATTATAGCGGAAGCAAAGGCTCTTATTAAATCTTCAAAAATTACCATTAAAGAATTGGCAGAACATTTTAACTATGCTGATGCCACATCATTTGGTAAATTCTTCAAAAAACAAGTAGGTATGACACCAAATGAATACAGAAAAAATTAATAAGGCTAATAGAAGGATATTAATAAAATGATAGTTGCCCCCCCAAATTGTGTTTTTAGTGGTCTATTACTATAGATAACCTAATTAAAAGAAAATGGAAAAAAAATGTATGATTATCGTGACAATTTTGCTTTTAGTAGTAATGGCTACTCCAATAAAAGCAATTGGGCAAATTGTTGTTGAGGAACAGTCAACTACTTACCTCTATAATGCAATAAAATCTGAAACAGATCCAATTAGCATTGAAAAAATGCTTGTTCAAATGGAAAAGCAGTCTGCATCGGAACCAAGAGATGCCATGATATTAGATGCTGGCCGATACATAGCCGCTAAAGCTTATGCCCACGCAGGAGATGCTCAGAAGGCAAACTACTGGATGAATAAGATTAATAATAAAAGTTGGAAGACAAGCAGTTTATCTACAGTTACTCGAGCTCTTATCGAAGCTGGGATGCTGAATGATGCTGAAGAACTTGTAAAGCCTTTTTTGGGTCAAACTGGATCAAACAACTTTCACTACGGTTTGATTCTCTATAAACGTAAGGAGTTTAAAGCTGCATTGGAGTATCTAAAGCCTAATAATGAAGACAAGTCTGATTTTTTAAGTGCAGATGCTGAAATTTATCCTTTCGCACTGATCGAAGCTGATAAACAGCTGGATGCTTTCAATGAAGTTAATAGATTACTGAAAATTTCGGCAAATAGAAGTGATAGATTCAAAGATGCTTCAAGAAAGTTATTTCAAAATAAATATGGTGACGAGATACGCTATGAATTTCTGCTCGATTCTATGGAAACTGTGGACCATAATAGCACATTGACAAAAATAGCAAAAATGGAGACTAACCAATTGGCTCCAGATTTTGAACTTAAAGATTTAAACGGAAAAAGCGTTTCGTTAAAAAGTCTAAAGGGTAAAATCGTTATCTTAGACTTTTGGGCTACTTGGTGCCAGCCTTGCATAGCCTCTTTCCCGGGTATGCAGAAGGCCGTAGATTACTACAAAAACGATGATAGCGTTGTTTTTATGTTTATTCATACCCAAGAAAAAAGCCCAAATGCTGCTGATGATGCTAAAAAGATGCTAATTGCAAGGGGAAACCGATTTGATGTTTACATGGATTTAAAGGACGAGGTTCTTGGAAAAAGCCCTGTTTCAGCTGCCTATAAAATTTCTGGACTTCCTGCTAAATTCTTTATTGACAAGAATGGTTTTATACGTTACAAAAACGTTGGTTATATAGGTGTGGATGAAGCTATACCTGAAATCAAAACCATTGTGGATAAATTAAAAGCGGAATAAGCAACACACAATTCACGCTGATATAGCGAAGTTAATGGGATTGAAATCGACAAAGATGTTCAATTGTTATTAGCATGTACGTATGACACCAAATTAATGTAAGTATTTCTAGTGATCAAATGTGTATAGGGTCTTGTATGCAATGTCTTTAAGTCAGAATCATTTTTAATAGGTCCTATTTAATTTTCAATAATACCAATAGAATTTTCACTTAATTAATCACCACTATCTATAAACAGTATGAGAATTTTAATTATAGAAGATGAAGACTTAAATGCTCGTCGCCTAAAAAGATTGTTAGAAGAATTGGAACCTAACTGTGAAATTTTGCAAATAATTGATACAGTTAAGGATGCAGTTTCCTGGTTAAATTTAAACAATTCACCAGATTTAATTACAATGGATATATGTTTGGCTGATGGGGTTAGTTTTTCCATATTCGATCAGTCAATTATTAAATGCCCGATAATATTTACAACTGCCTATGATGAATATACTTTTAGAGCATTTAGTAATAATAGTGTAAGTATAGAATACTTAATGAAACCCATTCAGAAGGACGAACTTGCTGCTAGCTTAAATAAAATTAAACTATACCTCGGAAAGGAGGATTTATTCCCTGTTTTTAATTCGAGAAATCTAAGAGGGGATTATAAATAATCACTTTGTGTATCGTAATTTTTTGCCTGATTGAAGTTGTTAAATATTTTAAAATATACCTCTTTTGTGTTCAGTATAAAAAAGTTTCTATTTTTTACAGATTTTGTATTTCCATCAGTCATAAAAATGAGGAATCACAAAAGAAATAGATTCGTCTAATGTCAAACCGTTTTCTATTAAAAAGGGAAAGAACAAAGTCATATAATAAAAATTTAAAAGCTACAGTAAATACCTCTATTTACTGTAGCTTGTTCTAAACAGAATAGTGCATCAATGATTCTAATAATTATTTATTCAGTATTATTAAAAGGTTGAAAAAAAGCTTAGTGAGCATTAACACTACTAAGAGAAGTGTAGTTTATCTATAGGTCTTTAAGTAAGTGCGTTAAATTAGAATCATTCTTGATTCGATCTATTTCATTTGCAATAATACCTATAACATCTTTCTTTACCTGCTTGTAATTAGCTTCAATTTGTTCTTTCATATTATCAGCTCCATGTGAATCGTTAAAAGATAAAATCTCTGGTATTTTTTTAAAAGCTTTGGTTTCGGCAGCAACTTTGTCGTTATCTACTACAATTTCAGAATGAAAAATCTTCTGTTCAATACGTTCGTCAAAATTGTCGGAAACAGCTCCCACGAACATTCCTTGTGTAAGTGTAGAAATCTTAGATGCAGGTATTAAGCTATCTAACTGTGTGGATATTGAAGTAGATTTATCATTCCTGTTAATTGTCAAGCTTTGACGTTTTTGCAACACTTTCCCGAAACGTTCCGAAAGATTTTTAGCAGTTTCTCCCACTACCTGACCACTAAAAATGTTACCGACAGTGTTCTGAATTACTTTAGCTTCTTTATCTCCATAATCACGGATTAATTGAGAATAGTCTTGAAAGCCTAAACATACTGCCACTTTATTACTTCTGGCCGTTGCAATCAGGTTATCCAATCCTCGAAAATAAATTGTCGGTAACTCATCGATGATGACAGAACTCTTTAACTGTCCTTTTTTATTAATGAGTTTCACAATTCTTGAATTATATAAACCCAATGCCGCTGAGTAAATATTTTGACGGTCTGGATTATTACCTACACATAAAATCTTAGGCTCCTTCGGATTGTTGATATCCAGAGAAAAGTCGTCACCGGTCATTACCCAATATAATTGTGGAGAAATCATTCTTGATAATGGGATTTTAGCAGAAGCAATCTGTCCTTGCAGTTGGTCTTGTGCTCCGCCCTGCCAAGCATCCATAAAGGGCGATAAATAATTTTCCAAATCAGGATAAGACGTCAGAATAGTGAATACATCAGAGTATTTTTTATTCAGTAATTCAATAGCGTGTGGAAAAGTGCAGTATTTGCCGCTGTCATAGATTTTCAGAAACCAGATGATTGCTGCCAGCAAAATAATTGGTGATTCAACGAAAAAATCCCCTTGCTTCTGGATCCAGCTTCTATTAAGATTCAACATAATCGTGTAAGCAGCTTCATAAGCATCAGAGATATCCGTCATAAAAACCGGGTTAAGTGGATTGCAACGATGACTTTTACGAGGATCATCAAAATTAATAACATAAAATTGAGGCTGTACCTTGTATTTATCTCGGTGTTTTAGTAAATGGTTATATGCAATAGTAGAAAGGTCGTCAAATTTAAAATCATAGATATACATTGAAAACCCTTTTTCTATATGCTGTCTAATATAATTATTTACAACTGCGTATGATTTGCCTGAACCTGGCGTGCCTAATACAATTGTTGCCCTGAAAGGATTCACTACGTTAATCCAGCCTTCATTCCACTTTCCCTTGTAATAAAATTTAGTAGGTAAGTTTACAGAATATTCGTTTTTCATCAGTTTGGTTTCTTGCTGAAAACTCTCATTCTCATTATTAAATACATCATCCATTAAATTCGTGCGGAGCAATCTGGTAATCCAGACACCCGCCTTCATCAAAGAAATGTAACCTAATGCTGTAGTAAAAATGTAGAGAGATGTACCTATAAAGGGAGACAGTTTTAGTAAAGGTGTATTGAGAAAAAACAGAATAAAACCAATTACCAAGGCGGTGTTTATTTTTGTCCATGTTATTTTTTCGTTCTTTACACCTTTGGTTCCAAGACAGCTTAATGCCAGCAATACCAATGCGAAAATTTTGGTGTAAAGGTTGTGAGCAAAAAGCCCCGCCGTTCGGTTAAAGTTGGCTAATATTTTGCCTATTATTTCTAATGTCCAGCCACGCTCCAAAAAGAAACCAAAGCAGAACCAGTAAAAGTGCATCAGTACAATGATGATACTGACCGCACGCATGAAAGCCATAATCTTGGCTAAACCTCTTAAATCGTCTTCTCCTTGCATAATTTGTAATGATTAAAATGACAGAGAGTGAATTTAGAGTCTGTTCGGGTTGGTTTTGGATAAACGGTAACCGATGGCGTTCGGTGGCATTGTTTGGTTTGATGTTTCTATTTACCTCTTTTTCGTTTCCTTTTCTTCTTCATTCTATTGGCAAATTCTTGTTCCTCGTAATCTTCGTCCTGTACATCGGGAAGCAGACTGCCCAACCCCTCTATCAGATCAGGCTCATTATAGGCAGGTTGTTCCTTGTTCAGAAAATCAAAAAGCTCGTGTGGTGTTTCGGACTCTTCCTTAGTATTATTCTGGGATGAGCGGCTTGAATGTGTTGTATTGTCATTTGTGGTTTGCTTCCTATTTTCTATTGCCTGTTCATCCCACCATTTATTAAATACATTAGCAGATAGATTTTTACCCAATTGCGAGCCGTTCCATACGGTACGGCTTTCGTGGTCTATAAAAGTCATTCCATAAATACGACCTTCATCATTCCTGCGGACAACGGTATTAATGCCCTGCTCCAATAGCTGCTTCTTAAAATCTGTTTCATTATTGGATGTATGCATACCAGCTTCAATAGTATTTTTAAGCACCTCTTTTGCAGGGTTGGTTTTCATATTTTCCTTTGATTTTTCAAAGTGTTTTTCAAGCTGGGTCATTCCTGCTTCTTTGCCAAACAGTGAAGACTTGAACGGATTACTTGCCTTTTGTCCATACTCATTTAAAGCAAAATACACTAAACCCTGTTTTGGTTGACCGTGTAATTCACCTTTAACTTCTTCGGAAGTTATATTAAAAAGAGAAAGTAAAGCGTTGTAAGCTCCTAGACTTTGGTACTGATAATATTTGGGCAAGTGGCGGGTAACGGATGCTATTTGGCTTTTTATATCTCCTTTGGTATAATCCACGGATTTAAAAATTCGGTCACTATTTGACTGGTATTGCTCTGTAGCGGGCTTCAAATCATATTGCTGTTCCAATTTCCTGCATACAGCCATTGAACGTGGATGATCATAACTGTCCGGTATTTTTGCACCGTTGAGTTGCACGCAGGTGGTTACGATATGTATATGGGTGCGTTCAATATCGGTATGCTTGAATACCACATACGGCTGATTGCCATAACCCATTTCTTGCATGTATTGCTCCGCTATATTTCTGAACTGCTCATCACTAACCTTATCCGCAGGGTCAGGATTCAGCGAAATGTGACGAACAGGCTTTTCTGTTTTGTTATTTGCCAGCAAATAAGGCTCGAAATAGCGGTTGAGAAAAGCGGTAGTGTAGTTGTCGTTCAGCACTTCGGGTATCTTATTCGTGAGCAAAACATGTCCATTTTCCTCGTGCACTTTAAGCAGATTGTAAGAAATTGCTCCGATCATGTTCGCACCTTTTCCAATTTTTGCTATCATTTTTCTTCGCTTTTGTATAGGTATTTTGTTTCAAACTCCTGCGTTAATTGGATAACTTGTTGACATAATGTCGCCATTTCTGCGGTTTGCTTTTCCAATTTAAAGAGATAAGCAGCGGCTTTCTTCTCTGAAAAATTGCGATAAAGTATCTTCACTATCTGGTTATAATTTATACCAACTGCTCTAAACTGGCTGTATAATTTGGTCAGTTGTGCATGGTAATCCATAGCAGCTACATCAATTTTAACCGTCTTAATCTCCCGTTGTAGTAAAAGAGAAATAATAAATTTTGCTTTGTTGCTTATACCTGACGCTTCAAAAAGCGACAGGAGTTTCGCATTCTCTTCGTCATTCAGACGAAAAACATGGCGGTGCGTGCTTGGGTTTAGCTTTGGCTTACGTCCGCCTTTGTTCTGTTTGTTGTTACTGTTCTCATTCATCACAAATCCATTTTAAAATTTTATAAAACCCCGACTTTGGAGGGTGTTTTTCGGCTCCCGGCAGGGCAAGTTGTTTTGGGGCACGAAATACGTTTCGAGTGCCTCAAAACATAACTTGCTCTATTCTGGTGAATAGAAAATCCGCCCTGCGGGACGGATTCTATTTAGTGGAAAAAGCAGCTTCATGCTGCTTCTTATTTTACCTTTCTTGATGGAATAGCATTCTATCAAACCGTCAGAAAAACCCCCTTTGCAAAGTAAAGGTTGATTTTATAAACTATTGATATATAGAATACTGCCAAAGTATTCCGTTAAAAGCCAAAGTGTACAACGCTTTAAAAACCACCTCTATTAATCGCTTTCTTTGTTTCAAGGTTCTACAGAAAGCTTTGAAAAAAACAGTAAAGAAAAAAGTAAAAAAAGAGATATGTATCTGTGCAAATCCTGTAAAAAATAAAAGCATAAAGTTTTAAAAATATAAAAACGCTAAAACGTAAAAGCGGTAAATAAGAAAAGCAGAAAAGAAAGTTTAACTGAAGTAAAGCATATTTCTACCTGCAAAACTTCACGGATTGAAATTTTACAATCAGGTTTCATGTGAATGAAAAAGGGAAAAACGACAAGCAATTACGCAAAAGGTAAAAAAGAAATATTAGAACAAAGAAAGGTACAAATGAAGGTTTTTGTTTGCCTGTACCGATTTAAAGAAAAGCATCAATAAATTTTTAAATAATGGAAACGACAAAGAAAACTTTAAAAATCAGCTTCTACACACAAAAGGGAGGTGTAGGCAAATCAACGATCACTACGCTGTTGGCTAGTGTGCTGCACTACCGTTTAGGTTACAACGTACTAGTAATGGATTGCGACTTTCCGCAACACAGTTTAACCAATATGCGTGCGAGGGATTTAAAAACGGTCATGGAAAATGACTATCACAAGAAAGCTGCTATGAAGCAGTTTCAGACTATCAATAAGAAGGCCTACACCATCGTCAAGAGCAAAGCGGAAAACGCATTGGAAAACGCATTTGAGCAGACAGAAAAATCGAAGGTAGAGCCGGATATTATCTTTTTCGACCTTCCTGGAACTGCAAATACAAAGGGAGTATTATCGACTTTAAAAACGATGGATTTTGTGTTTTCACCGATTACGGCAGATCGACTGGTGGTAGAAAGTACATTGGGCTTTACCAAGGCCTTTCTTCACTTACCAGAAACAGAAACCGGAAACAAAGATCTGGCAATATGGTTGTTTTGGAATCAAGTAGATGGTAGGGAAAAAACAGGTTTGTACGACGCATATCAAAATGTCATAGAGGAGTTGGGATTGCCAATTATGGAAACTCGCATTATGGACAGCAAGCGTTTCCGAAAAGAAACAGACGATACAGGAAATTATGTATTCCGTTCCAGTCTGCTCCCTGCCGAACCGCAATTGCTGAAAACCACCCGCATGGATGCTTTTGTGCAGGAATTTTTAAAAATTATTCACCTGTAAAACCGATGATGTATGGCAACAGATAACAAACGAAAAGACTTTGAGAAACCGGATGTTGATGAGGAATACCTGATGAACATCATGAGCGGTGACCAGCCTGTCCCTGACAAACCAATTCCCAAATCACAAGAGGAAATAAAAGAAAGCAAACCACGTGAGCGATCTCGTTCGACTTCTACCAAAAAAGTAGATTATGAAGAAACCTTTTTAGTCAATCGCTTTCCGTCAGGGCGTAACGGTAAAGTAGTCTATATCCGTCCTGAATATCATGAAAGATTAATCCGCATTGTTCAACTCACACGGGAAGATAAAACTACTCTTTATTCATATATAGATAGTATTCTTGAACATCATTTCAAGGAATTTGGTGATGATATTACCGACTATTTCAATGAAAGATATAAACCTATTATATAATAGTTTCATTATGAAAAATACAAAACAAAAAAAGAAAGCAACATTAAGAATAGATCAGTACAAAACTGAATTTCTTCAGTCGAAAGGCGTTAAGGCAAGAGATAGCAAAACAGCCTATATCAGTACAGAGTTTCACGAAAAGTTATCGCTTATCGTCTTTATGATGGGTGGAGGTAAACTGACTATTACTGATTACCTACACAATGTGCTGAAATACCATTTTGAGGATTTCGGAGAGGAACTCACAGCCATTTATAACGCAATCGACAAACCTAAATTATAGCTATGGAAACAGCAATTCTTATATCCCTATTAATTGTCATTGTCCTGCTGTTGCAGGACAAGGTGGTTATCAAAAGAAATCCAAAACAGGAGAAGCAAATTCCTAGTCAAAAGCGAGAATTTTTAGATATTATGGGAAAACCCAAGCCGATTGAACGCCTTTCTCCGCCAAAGAATACCACTAAAGGACAACTTGAAGATAAAGAGGAAAAACCTGATAATTTTGAAGAAGAAAGATCCCTAAAAGGGTTTGCTAAAGAAATTCCGCAGGAAGAGCTAGATGAAGTTTTTAATACCGAACCTGATTTGGAGGAAGAGGAAGAAGAATGGAACGGGTATGGAACTTATGAGGAAGAAAACGGTTTTGCCACAGGGGTTACCTTTGAAGAACTAAGTACCGTGGGGATGTTGCTCCAAAAAGAGAAATTGGAAACAGCTCAGAAGGAAACAGCGGTGGGAATAGTTCAGAAAATACAGGGAACCGATCTTTTTAGTCTACTGGAAAACTCAATGGAGGGTGCTGCACAGAAAATTGCAGCGTTGTTGGACAGTGGTGTTCCCGGTAAAGAAATGGACTCTGGTTCTTCCAATTTGCGGAAAAATAATATTAATGATTTTGACATTGGGGAGTTTGTATAGACTCTCCTTTGTGTTTTAAAACGTTAAGGTATGGAAAAAGAACTGAAAGAATTTGATATCCACGGAACAGTGTTTCTTGTGGATGTGAATAAATTAGAACTGAGAGAAAAAGAAGATGAAACGAATATTATTCGGTTTGATGAAATGGAATATTTAGGAAATGGATATCGTTTTGATTACGACGTTGAAAAGAATAGACTTTCATCGGGATGGGGAAATCACGAAGTAACCGTCACTATTCCCGAATTCTCCGTATTAGATCCTATTGGGATGGGGAATAAATATAAGCTATCATTAGATGTCATAAAGAAAAGGAACGACTATGATATCATGGTTGACCCCGTTGCTTATGACCTGCGTGTGAACAAAGGAATGCTGCCCACCATTGATATTGAAGGACACACTTTCTATGTAGATATAAGAATGGATAAACTTAGACCAAAAGATGACTTCCTCTCTAATGGAATTGCTTTTTCACACATAGAAGACTATTTTAATGATAGCTCTGGAACATATCTTATTCCCTACAATCCTAAGACAAGAGAAATGGGCGAAATTGACTATGAAAATATTACAGAAATTCCAAAAAATCTTGTTGTAATAGAATTTCCAAACGAGTTAAAACTGGATCCTATCGGATGGAATAGGCAACACGGATTTGATCTGAAAGATGGGTTAATGGAAGTAGGATTGCAAATGAGTTTTACAGCAAAAAAAGGAAAATGGGAAGACATTTATGTGCCTCAAAAAATCAAAGAGAATTTAGATAAAATTAAAAAAGAAAATAAGAACTCGAATACTCCTTATAATTCAGAAAGGAAAAAGGGTAGAAAAATGTGAGAATATTGTAAAAAGAACGAAACGTCAGCCATCAAAAGGCTGGCGTTTTTTTATACTCAATTTTCATACGAAAAGCCTTTGAAAGCCAAGTTATTCCACTGAACGACACTTTTTAAGAGTGCTTTGTTTTACGTCGCACATTTGTTCCGAAAGCCTGCAAGGTGCAGGAAATCGTAACAAATTAATTCGTTTTAAAGATGAAAAAACAAAGAAAAAAAGTGCTGCTGACAGGTGCGGCTTTGCTGTCAGCATTTGGGGTATTTGCACAGGGAAACGGTTCTGCGGGAATCAACGAAGCCACGCAAATGGTAACCTCTTATTTCGATCCCGCCACACAACTTATTTACGCCATTGGTGCCGTGGTCGGGTTAATCGGAGGTGTTAAAGTGTACAATAAATTCAGTAGTGGTGATCCTGATACAAGCAAGACTGCGGCATCATGGTTTGGAGCTTGTATCTTTTTGATCGTTGCTGCAACTATTCTTCGTTCATTCTTCCTTTAATCCTTTGCCTTATGAGTAAATACAATATTAATAAAGGCATTGGACGTACAGTCGAGTTCAAAGGATTGAAAGCACAGTATCTGTTCATTTTTGCAGGTGGCTTACTGGGTATGCTTGTTCTGGTGATGATACTGTATATGGCAGGCGTAAGTTCTTATGTGTGTCTATTTATTGGAGTTGGAGGAGGCTCTCTTATTGTCTGGCAGACATTCTCTCTGAACCAGAAGTATGGTGAATACGGATTAATGAAAGTGGGTGCCAATAAGAGGCATCCACGTTATATCATCTGCCGGAAACCCGTACATCGCTATTTAAAATTCACCTCTAAATCTGTCGGCTTATGAGAAATGTAGCAAAAGCCACTACGTTGGAAAGCAAGTTCCCATTATTGGCTGTGGAAAACAACTGCATCATCTCTAAAGATGCAGACATTACGGCTTGCTTTCGGGTACATTTGCCCGAACTGTTTACGGTTGCTTCCGTAGAATACGAAGCTATACATTCCGCATGGCACAAGGCGATCAAAACTTTACCGGATTTTACAGTCGTTCACAAACAAGATTGGTATATCAAAGAAAATTACGCTCCTGATATTGCAAAAGAAGATCAAAGCTTTTTAGCAAAATCGTATCAACAGCATTTTAACGAGCGTCCTTTTCTGAATCATTATTGTTACTTGTTTCTTACCAAGACCACTAAAGAACGTATGCGTATGCAAAGCAACTTTAGTTCACTTTGCAAGGGTGTGCTTATCCCTAAAGAAATAAGGGATAAGGAAATCATTCATCGCTTTATGGAAGCTGTGGCACAGTTTGAAAGGATAGTGAATGATAGCGATTTTGTAAAACTGGAACGTCTGAGCGAAGAGGATATCGTCGGAACGAGTGGCAAGCAAGGATTGCTGGAACAGTACCTCACCTTGTCAAGAGATGAGGGAAGGCCTTTACAGGACATTGCTTTGGGGTCTGAAGAAGTTCGTATAGGGAACAAAAGATTATGTTTACATACCTTATCTGATACGGATGATCTACCGGGAACAGTATCTGCTGATACGCGTTACGAAAAATTATCTACAGACCGAAGTGACTGTTTGTTGTCGTTCGCTTCTCCCGTTGGACTACTGTTAAGTTGTAATCACATCTATAATCAATACCTTTTCTTAGATAACAGCGAAGCAAACCTCCAAAAGTTCGAAAAGTCTGCAAGGAATATGCATTCACTGGCAAGGTATAGCCGTGCCAACCAGATTAACAAAGAATGGATAGAACGCTATCTCAATGAGGCTCATTCACATGGTCTGTCTTCCATTCGTGCACATTTCAATGTACTGGCATGGTCTGAGGATCCGATCGAACTAAAACAGATTAAGAATGATACCGGTAGTGCTCTGGCTTTGATGGAATGCAAACCAAGACACAATACTACTGATGTAGCAACTTTGTACTGGGCAGGAATGCCGGGCAATGCCGGGGATTTTCCTTCTGAAGAAAGTTTCTACACCTTCATAGAACCCGCGTTGTGTTTCTTCACAGAAGAAACAAATTACCAAAGTTCACCATCACCGTTCGGTATCAAGATGGCAGACAGGTTAACGGGAAAGCCAATCCATTTGGATATATCGGACTTGCCTATGAAAAAAGGTATCGTCACGAACAGAAACAAATTCATTTTGGGACCTTCAGGTTCGGGAAAATCTTTTTTTACAAACCACATGGTTCGTCAATACTATGAACAGGGGGCACATGTGCTGTTGGTTGACACAGGTAATTCCTATCAGGGATTATGTGAGCTGATCTATGGAAAAACCAAAGGTGAAGACGGTGTTTATTTCACTTATACCGAAGATAATCCTATTTCATTCAATCCATTCTTTACAGACGATGGCATATTCGATATTGAGAAGAGAGAAAGTATCAAAACCCTGATACTAACCTTATGGAAACGAGATGATGAGCCACCGACAAGAGCAGAAGAAGTAGCCTTGTCTAATGCGGTAAGCGGTTATATAGAGCGTATTAAGATCAATGATGAATATCCATCCTTTAATGGTTTTTACGAATATGTACAGAGAGACTACCGCAAAGTATTAGAAGAAAAGCAGGTTCGGGAAAAAGACTTTGACATAGCCAATTTCCTAAATGTTCTGGAACCTTACTACAAGGGAGGTGAATATGATTATCTGCTTAACTCAGACAAACAACTTGACTTGCTGACTAAACGCTTTATCGTATTTGAGATTGATGCTATAAAGGGTGCGCACGTAGAGGCTGCAT